>CAJUOD010000096.1 GCA_910587875.1 uncultured Oscillibacter sp.
GCGCCAGGTTAGCGGCAGCGAGGACGGGAGATCAAGCCTTGCATCAACCTCCAAAACCCCCGCCCGCACCACGCCGCGGGCAGGGACATGCGTGTCAAGCAGCCTGTACCGCAGCCGCGCCCCCGTTTTCTCTCTTCCACCGTGCACGGCGCATTCTCTCTTTTCGCAAAAGAGAGAATGGGGGGTGCATTGCACCAGCTAGCATCTAGCTGCAATCCCGCCCCGCCCGCTAGGGCGAGTATCATCTCCCCCCATCAGGGGGGAAACCTCACGGGTCCTCCCGCCAGAGCGGCATGGACATACAGCGGGGCCCGCCGCGCCCGCGGCTCAGCTCCGCGCTGGGAATGGTGTGCACCTTGATCCCCGCCTCCTCCAGGGAGCGGTTGGTCACATAGTTCCTCGAGTACACCACCACCTCGCCGGGGCCGATGGCCAGGGTGTTGCTGCCGTCGTTCCACTGCTCCCGGGCCGCGTCCACTTCGCTGCCCCGGCCGCACTCAATGAGGGTCACGTGGTCCAGCCCCAGGTGCTCCTTCAGGATGTCCTCCAGGCGTCCGTCCTCCTGGGTGATCTTCATCTTTTTGTTCTCGTCCAGCTCCATGACGAAGACCGTGATGCTGGAGAGGATGTTGGGATGCACCGTGAACTTGTCCCGGTCCACCATGGTGAACACGGTATCCAGGTGCATGAAGGACCGGCTCTTGGGGATGTTGAAGGCCAGAATCTTCTTGAAATTCGTCCGCTCGTAGGTCAGCACCGCCTCCGCCAGGGTGTCGATGGAGTCCCCACGGGTCCGCTGGGAGATGCCCACACCCAGCACCTGGGGGCTCAAAATCAGGATGTCCCCGCCCTCCAGGGAGGAGGTCTCGCCCCGGTCATACCACCGGGGGGCGTGCTTATACTCCGGGTTGTGCTCAAAGATGAACTTGCCGAAGAGGGTCTCCCGGTTCCTCGTCTCCGTCAGCATCTTGTGGATGGACACGCCGGTGCCGATGGTGGCGAAGGGGTCCCGGGTAAAATAGAGGTTGGGCATGGGGTCCACCACGAAGGGATAGCCGTCCCCGGCGGCGGAGAGCAGGTCCGCCAGCTTCTCGCTCTCGCCGTGGAGCTGGCTCTTGCGCACGCCGGCCATCATGGTGGAGACCATCTGCTTGTCCGGCATCTTGCCCAGATACTCCCCCAGGAGCACCCGGCTCCGCTGGTCCTTGACGCCCGCCTCGTCCAGAAACTGGACCACCAGCTCCTTGCGGACCTCGTCGGAGGTGATGGAGTTCACCACCAGATCCGTGAGGTAGACCACCTCCACGCCCTGCTGGCGGAGGCAGTCGGCGAAGGCGTCGTGCTCCTTCTGGGCCTCCCGGAGATAGGGGATGTCGTCGAACAAAAGCCGCTCCAGATACTCGGGCATCAGGTTTTCCAGCTCCTGGCCCGGGCGGTGGAGCAGGACCTTTTTCAGCCGCCCGATCTCGGAGGTGTTATGGATTCCCGTTTCCAAATGGGCTCACTCCTTTTGCGTTCAATTCGTTGGGTGATGTTAGGGTCCCTGTTTTTGCCGGTTTCATGCGCGAAGGAAAAATTTACAAAAAGAGGGCGGCCTCCTTAAGAAGCCGCCTCCTTGTCTTCCGTTTGTTCTAAACCTTCTCCGCCCTCCGGCGGCTTCTCTCCGCTCTCCGTCCCCTTCTCCAGCAGCACCGCCGCGAACCGCTCCGCAAAGAGCCGCCCCGCCAAGGCCGCCTCTTCGGGGGAGTTCCCGGCGGCGCCCACCTCCAGCAGCAGGGACCCGGCGGTGGCGTGCTGGTTATACCGGGAGTTCCGCAGCAGCACCGGGCGCATCAGCGTGGGGTAGTGCTCCAAAATATTCTGCTGCACCGCCGCCGCCAGGCGGAGGTTCTCCAGCCAATTGGGGTGCTCCAGGCCGCTGCCGTCGCTGCCCATCACCAGGGACATCTGGGCGGCGGTCTCCCCGTCCCCGATCTCCGAGACCGCCTTGTACTGGTTCCCCTGCCCGTCCTCGATGGCGTCCCGGTGGACGTCCAGCACGAAGCGGATGGAGGGGTACTTCTCCAGATTCCTCCGGATGGCCGCCAGCGCCCGGTCATAGGCCCCGGTGTAGTTTGGGTAGTCGTACAGCGTCCGGTCGTGGAGCACGGAGAGCCCCGCGTCCCCCAGGACCTCTGCCATCTCGTCCCCCACCTTCACCACGTTGTAGCGGTAATCCGTGGTCCGGTAGTCCCCGGACCAGACGATCCCCTCCGCCCCCGGCCCGGGGGTGTAGGCCTCGCTGCCGTGGGTATGTAAGATCAAAACCTGGGGCCCCTCCTCCCCCAGGGCCGCCGCGAAGGGCTTCTGGAGCTCCGGGACGGACAGCTCGTGGCTGGTGGAGTTGCTGATATAGACCCGCCCGCAGACGGTGTAGCCGCTGGGGTCCGTGGGAATCAGCGTCTTGGCGGGGACGCCGTTGTCCTCCGCCAGGGGGGCGGCAGGCTCCACCGGGGTCTCCTCCACCGGGGCCCGCACGGGGACCCGGGTCTCCCCGTCCTCCTCCGCCGGCTCCTGCCGCTCCAGGGACTGGAGCGCCGCCACGTCCTCCCGGGCCGCCAGCAGCAGGGGGGATTCTCCGATGGTCAGCGCCGCCGCCGGGGACAAGCCGTCCCGGGGCCCCAGGTCTCCCAGCTCCCAGCGGAGCGCCCGCTCCGGCAGGGCCTCCGCCAGGGCCGAGACCGCCGCCGCCGCCGTGTCGCTCCCGGCGGTGACGGCGGCGATCCACAGCGTCCCCGCCGCCAGGAGGGCCGCCTCCACCCGCCGGAGGGCGCTTGTCAGGGTCTTCTTTTGTTTCATATCCGCTCACCTCTGGGACAACCTATGTCCGGCGGGCGGGAAATATGCCAGAACCTGTATTCGCAATCTTGCAATCCCGGCCCATTCAGTATATACTTGGGTAGATATGACAACCCTGACAAAGACCCGATTCCACAAAAGGAGCTGAACCTCGTGACAAGAACCAAGCTCGCCGAAGGCGTGTTCCTCACGTACCTCCCGGCGAAGAAATTTAAGACAAGCCTCCTCTCCGCCCAATTCGTGGTCCCCCTGCGGTGGGAGACCGCTTCCGCCAACGCGCTGTTTTCCGCCATCCTCCGCCGGGGCACCGTGACAAGCCCGGACATGGGGGCCCTCTCCCAGCGCCTGGACCAGCTCTACGGCGCCCGGATCGACACCACCGTCCGCAAGAAGGGCGAAGCCCAGTGCGTGGGCTTCGTTGCCAGCCTCATCGACGACTGCTTCGCCCCCGGCGGAGAGCGCCTGCTGGAGCCCGCGGCGGACCTCCTGGGGGAGCTCATCTGCCGCCCCGTCACCCGGGACGGCCTCTTCCTGGAGGAGTACTTCGAGAGTGAGAAAACCAACCTCATCGACGCCATCCGGAGCATCCTGAACGACAAGCGCTCCTACGCCGACAGCCGCCTCCTTCAGGAGATGTGCACCGGGGAGCCCTACGGCGTGCCCCGCCTGGGCAACGAGCAGATCGCCGCCGCCCTCTATCCCCAAATGGTTTACGACGCCTACCGGGATCTCATCTCCGCCTCCCGGCTGGAGATCTTCTACAGCGGCAGCGCCGAGCGCCCCCGGGTGGAGGACGCCCTCCGCTCTGCCCTGGCGGACCTGCCCCGGAAGGACATCGGGGCCCCGGAGGACCCCGCCCCCCACGCCCTCCCGGAGGAGCCCCGGATCATCACGGAGCGCCTGGACGTGACCCAGGGCAAGCTGGGCATGGGCTTCTCCTGCGGCAGCGAGGACGCCGCCGCCCTGCTGCTGGGCAACACCTTATTCGGCGGCAGCAGCAACTCCAAGCTCTTCCTGAATGTCCGGGAAAAGCTGTCCCTCTGCTACTACGCCTCCTCCCTCTTCCACCGGCAGAAGGGCCTGATCACCGTCTCCTCCGGCATCGAGTTCGAGAACTACCAGAAGGCCTATGACGAGATCCTCGCCCAGCTGGAGGCCGTCCAGAAGGGCCAGCTGGAGGACTGGGAGCTGGAGGCCGCCCGGAGCACCCTGCTGAACGCCTACGCCTCCATGGGGGACTCCCAGGGGAAGCTGGAGAACTTCTACCTGGGCCAGGCCGCCACCGGCCGAGACGAGACCCCGGAGACCCTGGCGGAGCAGGTCCGGGACGTCACCCCGGAGCGCATCTTCGAGGCCATGGGCACCGCGAAGCTGGACACCGTGTACTTCTTACAGGGAAAGGAGGCGGAGGCATGAGGCACGTCTACTACGAACGCCTGGGCGAAACGGTCTATTTTGAGACCCTGCCCAACGGCCTGGAGCTCCGGGTGGTCCCCAAGCCGGAGCACGCCAAGAAATACGCCTTCTTCGCCACCCGCTACGGCGGCATGGACACCCGCTTCCAGCTTGGAGGCCGCTGGCTGGACACCCCCGCCGGCATCGCCCACTACCTGGAGCACAAGATGTTCGACACCAAGGAGGGCAACGCCCTCCAGGAGCTGGCCAAAAACGGCGCGGAGCCAAACGCCTTCACCTCCAACGCCATGACCGGCTACTATTTCGACTCCACGGACCACTTTGACGAGAACCTGGAGATCCTCCTCTCCTTCGTCTCCATCCCCTACTTCACGGAGGAGAGCGTAGCCAAGGAGCAGGGCATCATCGCCCAGGAGATCCGCATGATCGAGGACAACCCCGACTGGCAGATCTACGCCCGGATGCTCCGGGCCCTCTACCGCTCCCACACCGCCCGGACCTCCATCGCGGGCACGGTGGAAAGCATCTCCCACATCACGGCGGAGACCCTCTACGACTGCCATAAGGCCTTCTACACCCCCTCCAACATGATTCTCACGGTGGTGGGGAACGTGGACCCCGTGAAGGTGGCGGACCTGGCCCGCCGGATCCTCCCCCAGGAGGGCGGTCCCGCCGTCCCCCGGGACTACGGCGACGAGCCGGAGGCCGTGGCGGAGCGGGAAACCCGCCTGGCCATGGAGGTCTCCAGCCCCCAGTTCCTGGCGGGCTATAAATGCCGCCCCGCCGGGGAGGGAGAGGACCGCCTCCGGACCATGATCCTGGGCGACCTGGCCTGCGACCTGCTCTTCGGCGAGTCCAGCCCCCTGTACCAGCGGCTTTACAGCCAGGGGCTCATCAACTCCAGCTTCGGCGGGGCCTTCGAGCTGATGCCCGGCGTGGCCTATCTCTACGCCGGCGGCGAGAGCAAGGAGCCCCGGGCCGTGGCCGGCGCGCTTCAGGAGGAGGCGGACCGCCTGGTCCGGGAGGGTGTGGACGAGGCGTTCTTCCAGCGGACCCTCCGGGCCAGCTTCGGCTCCAACCTCCGGGGCCTGAACTCCTTCGAGAACATTGCCGTCTCCCTGACTGAGGGCCAGTTCGGGGGCTTCGACCCCTTCCGCTTCCCCCAGGTCTTCGATTCCGTCACCCAGGAGGACGTGCGGAATTTCCTCCGGGACAACGTGACGGCGGACCGGGCGGCGATCAGCGAAATCGTCCCCAAGGAGGCCTGATATGTCCGCACCTGAACTGACCGCGCTGAAAACCATGCCCATCAGCTTCCCGGGCCTCTTCGGGGACTGGGAGTTCAACCCGGACCCCATCGCCATCCACATGGGCCACGGCGTCTACTGGTACGGCATCATCCTGGCCCTTGGCTTTCTGGCGGGACTGCTGCTGTGCATGAAGCAGGCCAAGCGCTACGGCCTGACGGAGGACCACGTGCTGGACTTCGTCCTCTGGGCCGTGCCCTGCTGCATCCTGGGGTCCCGCATCTACTACGTGCTCTTCTACCTGGACCTCTACCGGACGCCGGAGGGCGGCCTGGACTGGGGGCGCGTCGTCGCCATCTGGGACGGGGGCATCGCCATTTACGGCACCGTCATCGCCGGGGCGCTGGTGGCCTTCTTCTTCACCCGCCTCAAGAAAATCCCCTTCGGCGCCATGGCGGACCTGGCGGTCATGGGCTTGCTGCTGGGCCAGATCATCGGACGCTGGGCCAACTTCATCAACCGGGAAGCCTTCGGCGGACTGACGGACCTGCCCTGGCGGATGCGGGTGTGGACCAGCGCCTATGAGTACGTGGAGGTCCATCCCACCTTCTTCTACGAGAGCCTTTGGAATCTCGTGGGCCTGCTCCTCATCCTCTTCGTGGTCTCCAGGGGCCGCCGGTTCGACGGGGAGAACACCTGGTTCTACTTCCTCTGGTACGGCCTGGGCCGGGCCTGGATCGAGGGCCTGCGGACCGACAGCCTCTATCTCTTTGACTGGACCCTCTTCGGCCAGCCCATCCGGGTCTCCCAGGCTCTGAGCGCCGTTATGGTGCTGGTCTCCATCCTGGCCCTGTTCTACGAAATCAAACTCAAGCGGCACGTCCCGGAGGACCTGCTGGTGAACCGCCGGGCCGCCGAGGCCGCCGCCCAGGCGGAGGAACAAGCCTCCCAGAAGGCGGACGGAGGAGGAGACGTTAAAAAACCGTAAAGATTTCCGGCGGTTTCGCTGAAACCGCCGGGTCTTTTTTGTGATACCCTCCAATTTTTTCCACTTTTTCTTTCGCGCGCATTGACTTTTTTCCCGCATCTGGTATAATTAACAAAATATGTACAATATATAGTGGACTGTGCTGTACACATTGCCGTTCACCCCATTCCAAAAGACAGATCGAGGTGGTTTTTTGCTCGTCACAAGAGAAATGGATTACGCCCTGCGCATCCTCCGGGCCCTGCATCAGGAGGGGCAGCTCTCCGCCGCCGCCGTGGCCCGGCAGGAGCACATGCAAAAGGCCATCACCCTGAAGCTGCTGAACCGCCTCCTGGCCGCCGGCGTCGTGGAAAGCCGCCGGGGCGTCAGCGGGGGCTACTTTCTCAAGCGCCGCTGTGAGGACCTGAGCATCTACGACGTTTTCCAGGCCATCGGCGAGCCGCCTCTTCTGAACCGCTGCCAGCGGGAGGGCTACCAGTGCGAGAACTTTCCCAAGGGCGGCTGCGGCGTCTGCCGGGAGCTGAACCGCATCCAGGAGGCCCTGGACCGGGAGCTCCGGCGCATGCCGCTGAGCGATATTTTCTAGCGTATCCAAAGCGTATCCAGGCTTTATCCCATATGCCACAACCGACCAATACGGGAAAAGGAGGCACCCAACATGCTGTATCAAACCACGCAGGCCCATGAGGACCTCCGGGCGAAAGTCCGGGAATTCGCGGAGACCGAGATCAAACCCATCGCCTTCATGCTGGACAAGGAGAACCGCTTCCCCGCGGAGCAGGTGAAGAAGATGGGCGAGCTGGGCCTGATGGGCCTGCCCTATGACACGGAGTACGAGGGCGCGGGGTCCGATGCCCTGAGCTACGCCATCGCCGTGGAGGAGCTGGCCCGAGTGGACGGCGGCGCGGGGGTCATCCTCTCCGCCCACACCTCCCTGGGCACCTATCCCATTTACGCCTTCGGCAGCGAGGAGCAGAAGAAAAAATATCTCCCGGACCTGTGCTCCGGCCGGAAGATCGGCGCCTTCGGCCTGACGGAGCCCAACGCCGGATCCGATGCCGGCGGCACCGAGACCACCGCCGAGGACATGGGGGACCATTACCTCCTGAACGGCGAAAAAATCTTCATCACCAACGGCGGAGAGGCCAGCACCTATGTGATCTTCGCCGTCACCACGCCGGGCATCGGCACCCGGGGCATTTCCGCCTTCATCGTGGAAAAGGGCTGGGAGGGCTTCACCTTCGAGGAGCACTATGACAAGATGGGCATCCGCTCCTCCGCCACCTGCCAGCTGAACTTCAACAATGTGAAGGTCCCCAAGGAGAATCTCCTGGGCAAGGAGGGCCAGGGCTTCAAGATCGCCATGTCCACTCTGGACGGCGGGCGCATCGGCATCGCGGCCCAGGCTCTGGGCATCGCCCAGGGGGCCTATGAGGCCGCCGTGGAGTACTCCAAGGAGCGCGTCCAGTTCGGCCGCCCCATCTGCCAGCAGCAGAACATCGCCTTTAAAATCGCCGATATGGCCACCAAGCTCCGCTGCGCCCGTTTCCTGGTCTACAGCGCCGCCGAGCTGAAGCAGGCCCACGTGCCATACGGCATGGAGTCCGCCATGGCGAAGCAGTACGCCTCCGACATCGCCCTGGAGGTCACCAACGACGCCCTGCAAATTTTCGGCGGCTGCGGCTACCTGAAGGGCATGGAAGTGGAGCGCTTCTACCGGGACGCCAAAATCACCACCATCTACGAGGGCACCAACGAAATTCAGCGGGTGGTCATCGCCTCCCACATCCTGGGCAAGGCGGGCAAGGCCGACAACGCCGCCCCCGCCCAGCAGCGGGGCCCCGAGACCGGCGCCCGGAAGCGCCAGATCTGGAAGGACGGCACCGCCCAAGAGAAGGTGGAGGCCCTGGTTGCCAGCCTGAAAAAGGACGGGCACGACTTTACCGTGGGCATCCCCATCGACACCCCCATCACCCAGGCGGAGCGGGTGGTCTCCGCGGGCCAGGGCATCGGCGAAAAGAAAAACATGAAGCTCATCGAGGACCTGGCCAAGGCCGCCGGAGCCGCCGTCGGCTCCAGCCGTCCCGTGGCGGAGACGCTGAAATACGTGCCTCTAAACCGCTACGTGGGCATGTCCGGCCAGAAGTTCAAGGGGAACCTCTACATCGCCTGCGGCATCTCCGGAGCCATCCAGCACCTGAAGGGCATCAAGGACGCCTCCTGTATTGTGGCAATCAATAAAAACCCCAACGCGAAAATCTTCAAAAACTGCGACTACGGCATCGTGGGGGATGTGATGGAGATTCTGCCCCTGCTCACCGCCGCCCTGGACACCGGGGAGAAGCAGCCCGCGCCGCCCATGGTAAAGATGAAGCGCATGGTCCCCAAGAAGGTGACCCCGCCCCGGAAGCTCTATATCTGCAACGGCTGCGGCCACGAGTACGACGTGCTGGTGGGCGACCCGGAGAACGAGGTCAAGCCCGGCACCGCCTTCAAGGACCTGCCCGAGGGCTGGACCTGCCCGCACTGCGGCGAGGGCGTGGACGCCTTCATCGAGATTGAAGTTTAACGGCCCCGGACTTAAAATAAGGAGGCAGATCTATGTATAACTACCGTCAAGTCACCGACGACCTCTACTGGGTAGGCGCGGACGAGCACCGCCTGGCCCTCTTTGAGAATATCCACCCCCTGTATCACGGCGTCTCCTACAACGCCTATGTGCTCACGGACGAGAAGACCGTCCTCTTCGACACCGCCGACTGGGCGGTGGGCCGGCAGTTCATCACCAACGTGAAGGCCGTCCTGGCGGGCCGCCCCCTGGACTACTTGGTCATCAACCATGTGGAGCCGGATCACGCCGCCTCCATCGAGGAGATTCTCCTCCGCTGGCCCAAGGTGAAGATCATCACCACCCCCAAGGCCGTGACCCTGCTGAACCAGTTCGGCTTCGCCCTGGACCCCAATCAGATCGACGAGGTGAAGGAAGGGGATTCCCGCTGCTTCGGCAAGCACACCATCGCCTTTGTCTACGCCCCCATGGTCCACTGGCCGGAAGCCATGGTCTCCTTCGACACCACCAACGGCGTCCTCTTCTCCGCCGACGCCTTCGGCTCCTTCCGCTCCCTGGACGGGAAGCTGTTTGCCGACGAGGTAAACTTCGACCGGGAGTGGATTGACGACGCCCGGCGGTACTACACCAACATCGTGGGCAAGTACGGGCCCCAGGTGGTGGCCCTGCTGAACAAGGCCAAAAGCATCGTAGGCCTGGAGAACATCAAGATGCTCTGCCCCCTCCACGGCCCCATCTGGCGCAAGGACCTGGGCTATATCATCGACAAATACACCCACTGGGCCACCTACGAGCCGGAGGAAAAGGGCGTCATGATCGTCTACGCCTCCATGTACGGCAACACCGAGGCCGCCGCCGAGGTCCTGGCCGCCAAGCTCACGGCCCGGGGCGTGACCAACACCCGGCTTTACGACGTGTCCAGCACCCACGTCAGCTACCTCATCTCGGACCTCTTCAAGTACAGCCACCTGGTGCTGGCATCCGTGACCTATAACCTCGGCATCTTCCCGCCGATGCACAATTTCCTGATGGACATGAAGGCGCTGAACCTCCAGAAGCGCACCGTGGCCATCATGGGCAGCGGCTCCTGGGCTCCCCGGTCCGGGGCGCTGATGCGGGAGGAAATCGAGCAGCTCAAGCACATGGAGATTCTGGACGACGAGATGACCGTCACGTCCTCTCTCCAGCCCCAAAACGAGTCGGAGATCGACGCGCTGGCCGACGCCATCGCCGCCTCCGTACTCAAATAATTTGCTTCTCCGTCCTTTACCCGGCGCGGATGTCCGCGAGGATCTTCCAACCCGCGCCGGGGGACTGTGAAGACAAGGGCCAGCCTCTCCACCAGGCTGGCCCTTGGTTTTTGCTTTTTTGTAAAAGCAAGGAAACATGGTTTTCCCCCGATAGGGGGCTGGTACGCGCCCTAGCGGGCGGGGCGGAATGGATATCAGCGATGGCTGGTCCAATGCACCCCCCATTCTCTCTTTTGCGAAAAGAGAGAATGCGCCGTGCACGGTGGAAGAGAGAAAACGGGGGCGCGGCTGCGGTACGGACTGCTTGTTACGCAAGTCTTCCGTCCGCGGCGTGGTGCGAGCGGGGGCTTTGGAGGTTGATGCAAGGCTTGATCTCCCGTCCTCGCTGCCGCTAACCTGGCGC
>CAJUOD010000097.1:0-10039 GCA_910587875.1 uncultured Oscillibacter sp.
GGAACCGAGCTACGGGAGCGGCTGACCGTCAGGATACACTCATCACCATTCATGATGAGGTCATCCCATTTCAGAGCGCACAGCTCTCCCCGACGGCATCCGGTGTAAACTGCCAGCGCGTAAAAAGTTTTGTAGGGGTCCTCCTCGTTGGCGAGGACATCCAGGAAGCGGTGGGCCTCGGCATCTGTGGGAATCAGCTGCACTCGACGAGTCGTATCCGGCAGATCGATCATCCGGGCGGGATTCTTTTCGATAATCTCATTACGCTTGGCGTCGCTCAGTACCGCCGAGACAACTGTCAAGTATTTTTGGACAGTTGCCTCTTGAATCGGCTTGCCATGATAGGTCCTTTTCCGTAATTCCACCAATAGATTTTCAAGAGCGATAGGACGCAGTCGGTTGAGCTTGATGTTACCAATCAGCGGATAGACTGTCTCCAGTGAGCGGCGATAGAATCCAAGGGTGCTGGGAGCGTACTTCGTCTGCCGCTCCAGCCAGCGGGCGGCATATTCCCGAAAGGTCATCTCCCCATCTTCGCAGTAACCGCTCTTGACCAGCTTCTCAAATTCCCCCGCCTTGTGAGCGACATACTGCGGGATACCCCGACCGCCAACACTCTGAGGCACCGTGATGGTCTTTGCCCGGCTTATTTTTCGACCGTCAGGGCGATAGCCGTTGCTGACGGTAATCTTGAACTTGCGTGTGTCCAGTTTCTTGATGCTTGCCATAAAAAAATCCTTTCTACATACTCATGCCCTGACTGTGTGTATCGTGGGTCAGCTTCTGGCCCATCGCCAATTTCTTTAACGCCTCCCGGTGACGCTGTTTACTATCTGTCCAGACAGGCGGTGCGGGAAGCGGCGGTAAATCATCAAACCGCTCCATCATCCTGCCCAACTGAATGAGACCATCCGCCAGCTCACCCATCCAGCCCTCGTCAGGCTCCACGCTGCCGGGGCGGAAGCCGACGGTCTGCCGGTAAATGAACAGGGCCTCCAAGTTCTCCTTGAGAAATGTCTCATCATGGAGGCTCCTGTCTCGGCACTTCCGTCCGTTTGGACAGACGAAGGTGATATACTTCCGGGCGTCCGTCCAAATGACCTCGTACCCCTCCTGCTCCATATTAGCGATGAACAACTCCCGGCTGTCCGCGTACTCCAGCGCCTCGTTGATGGCGTGAATCAAATCCATTTTCCAACTGTCCTCTCTGAGGCCAGCCTGATACTCACCGGGCTTCATCCGCTTTTTCTTCGAGTGATTCTCTGGCTGCTCCAGAACACTCAGACCATGGGCGGCGCAGATTTCATCGTTGGCCTGACGGTGTTTTAAGAGATCGTCCGCACTCTGATGCAGTTTTCTGCCAGTTTCACAATTCACGCTGTTGACCATCAGGTGGTTGTGGAGGTGGTTTGTATCCAAGTGCGTCGCCACTACCACCTCGAAGCCTGGGAATTCACGCTGGGCCAACTCCAGCCCAATGGCGTTGGCCTCCTGCGGTGTGAGGTCATCCGTTTCAGCGAAGGACTGCACGAAGTGGTAGAACTGTCTATCATTGGTTTTCTTGAAGCGTTGCTTAGTAGTCATCATTTCGATATAGGCGGACTGCGGGACACAATTATGACCAGTGACAAACCGGAGTCCACCGGCACAGGTTTTCTTTTCCTGCTGGACGTATTTCAGGACGCCGCCCAACACGCCCACAGTCTGCTTCTTATTTTTGATCACCGTGAACGTCGCCATTAGTTCATCTCCGTCAAACGACTGACCTGTTCGCAGAGGGCGGCATAGCTTTCGATCAGCTCGTCGCTCCGCAGAACTGTGAGCCGTCCCATGTTTGCCAACGTAGTGAGCTGGTTGAGGTTTCTGCCCTGGGCCTTCAGCTCCGAGAGAACCGCGTCGAGACCATCCACTCGAACGATCTCCTGGCCCAGACCACAGATAATCAGGTACTGCGTAAGGGTCATGTGCGCATTCCGCGCACGCTCCTGGAGCCGCTGTTTGACCTCCGGCGTCATCCGGGCCGTGACAATTTCTGTTTTCTTCTTCCGCATCTCGTTCCTTTCTCCCCTTCAGGGGCAGGGGGTGCCGGGGCTTTGCCCCGGCGAATGCGCCCGGTGTATAGCCGGGTGCGATGCTTGCCCCGCCCACGGGTGGGTTTTCGCCTCCACGGGGCCTCGCCGTACTCCTGACGGACATATCCCCGTAGCGCAGAAAACCACACACGGTCCCTCACAGCGCCGCACAGCGGGGAAATATCGACGCACCTTCTTTCCCTAGCGCATCAAGCGCTTGCGGCTTTGGAATCCCGCTCTGCGACGGTCGCGTCGATACTTTCATTGCCCGCAAAAATACCGTCATCACCGACGCAACCGACGCGCTCCAACTCAATCAGACGGCGGTCATGCGTCCGGTGAAAGCGGCAAATGAACCCATACTGTTTCAGTTCGTCCACACAGCTCCGAATTTTCCTCGTCAGAACATTCCCAGGATAAATCACACCGCACCTCTGACGAAGCACTGTGGAGAGTTCTTCGGCGGTCCCACTAAATGAACCGGATTCTCCGAGCCAAACCAGCAGATGCTCCAAAACCTCCTCAGACGGAGCCGGATCGTCCACAGCGCTGTCTGAACGCAACTCCCACACGCAGTCGCCTTGATTGAATTCCAGTGTTAGCTCCCTCGTTTGAATGTCCCGTCCAGTGCAGTGAAGAACCGCGCCGTTCTCCGACCGCTTGGAGCGGATCAGCACCAGGGTCCCATCCGCCGCTCCAGCGATTCCGGTAGTGCCGCTAATTCGATTCAGCGGATCGTCGTCCTTCATTTTGCGAAGGTGATGGATAACCAAAACCGTCAGGTGATGCTGATCGGCAAAATTTTTGAGTAGAGACAGGTCGCTGTAGTCGCAGCCATAACTGACATCAGCGGCAGTCCTTACCTTTTGCAGAGTGTCAATGATGATTAGTCGTGTGTCTGGGTGGCCAGTCGCAAACTCATAGAGCTGCTTGAGCAATCCAGTGTCCACTTTCTTATCCGGTGCCGTCAATGTCTGAGCCTCTGTTGAAAAATGCAGGGAAGAAAGATCGTCCGGCTCTCCGCCCACCATTTCCGAAAGCCGGTTCTGAATCCGCTGCCGATTATCCTCCAGACAGAGATAAAGGACTGTGGAGCGCTGGGTCGTAAACTTCCAGACGGGTTTGCCGGAAGCGATCCTCGTGCAGAGCCACAGCGCCAGCCAGGACTTCCCCACCTTCGGCGCTCCGGCCAGAATGTACAGCCCAGGCGCCAGCAGGTCATCCACCAGGAACGGAACCTGGCGCATCGGCTGACTCAGCAAAGTTTCCGCATCTATTGTTTCTAGCTTTTTCATAAAATCGCTCCCTTCTGGTGTTGACAGGACACCCGCGTTTGTGATAGCATAGTGTCAACTAAAAAGTTGGACTTTTGTTTTAGCTATCGTAACACGTCCGCTGCACATTGTCAAGACACATCTTAATTTTATTTTTAGCTTTTTGAGAGGAGCCGACTCACATGTGGACTTTCAAAATGTTTTTTCAGGATGACGGGGAGTTTTTCGAGTACGATCCTTTCGGGATGGAAGGCGCAGCCGGTACGGAGAAAGCCCTTCCCTTTCTGGAAAGCCTTCTGAGTTTCCTTGAGCTGGACCCGACAGATTGGAAGCCGCTGGTTCAGCAAGCGGCCTCAGACCTGGAGCAGTTCACCTCCACAGGAGACGCCGCATACAGCGACCACATGATGCAGACGCTGGGAGAACTCGGTGCGAGGCATATTTACTTTCAGCCTTTGTATCTGCGGTATTTCGAACGCAGAATCACAAAAAGTCTGGAGCCTCAGATGGCAGAGAAACTGCGCCTGCTCCCGGAACAGCTCACAGCTTACCAGAAACAGGCGCAGATATTTTTGGAGCGCATTTTGGACATCGACCAGGTTGGAAGAGAGGTCCGGCAAAACACAAAAGCATCTTACTTCTTTGACCAGCCCCGTGACGATTCTCTCTTCCGCTTTGACCCCATCCCCGTCAGCTTTGGCGTAATCAGTGACGGCGGCTGCGGGGAAATCCTATATCCAAACACGATCCGTGACCTGATAGACTTCTCTCTCCGGGAGTGCGTCAAGCGGGAAATTCCGGTCCGGCGGTGCAGGAACTGCGGAAGGTACTTCCCCATCACCGGACGGATCACGGCGGAGTATTGCAGCCGTCCCAGCGCGTCTGGGAAGCTCTGCCGGAGCACCGCTCCCGTCCAGAAGTGGGCCGAGAGCCGTCGGAGCGATAAGGCATTCCAAGAATACCGCCGGGAGTATAAGCGTCGTTTCGCTTGGATCAAGGCCGGGAAGCTCACGGAGGAGCAATTTGCCGCCTGGCACAAAGCCGCCAAGGCCAGAAAAAAGGACTGCGACCGGGAGATTATTTCCCTGGACGAGTTCAAGTCTTGGCTGAAGGATTCGTAACTCCGCTCCAGAGAAATTTAGGGAGGCTGTCCGATCAGGCAGTCTCCCTTAAATCGGCTCTCTATCAAATTTACATTGCCAGCAGAGCCTCTACTATATCAGCCAGCGCCGGACAACCGGAATCCGGGACAGGACTGTATAAACGGCACAACTGCCGCAAATGATCAGCCCGGAAATCAGTGGCGCCGTCAGCAGCACTGGACCGTCGACGGCCCGGAGTCCCCAGCGTGCGAAGGCTTGCAGGAAGAAAATGTGCGAGAGATAAATGCAAAAGGAGGCTTTGGAAATAAAAGCCACCAGCTTTCTGCCGATCTGCGAAAGTGGAGCTGTTTGACAAAGGCCCCATGCTCCTAAAGCGGCCAAGAACATGGACAAGCCCATTCCCTCTAAAAAGTGTTCGCTCGACCGGCCCGCCGCGTAGGACGCAAAGCAGGTTCCCCAAAAGGCAAGCAGGAACCCGGTCAAAAGGGCCAGAACGGAGAGCCCCCGGTTCGGCTTGGGATGATAAACGGACAGGTAATAGCCCAGCAGCATATATCCGATGGAGGCATAGGTCATATTCATTCTCCACTGAACCGGGACCCCGCTCAGCAGCGTGAAGGGCCAGAAGGTCCGAACCGTCGGATAGAGGATGCCCAGCAGGAACCACAGCACCAGGGCGTACTCCATGAGCCGCCTGTCGGCGTATCGGGCAATGAGCCGCGTCACGGGGAGGGCAGCGTAAGCCAGGAGCGTGATGTGGAGGTAATAAAAATGCTCCTCGTGGTGGAATAGAAGCAGGTGCTTCACCGCGTCGGCCACATCCGGGAGGGTCAGGCTGTCCATCAGCTTCAGGGAGACCAACTTATAGCAGAGCGCCCAGAAGAACAGGGCGGCGAGTATCCTGGCTAAATTCTTGGTATACAGCTTTTTCAGCGTCAGCTCCTTTTCCGGCTTCAGGAGCAAGGCTCCGCTGGACATAAAAAACAACGGGACGCACATATGGGCCAGACTCGTCCACAGCAAGGCCGAGTACCAGGGCGTGGTTCCTACCGTGCCGCCGGAAAACGGGGCCGCCACCACGTGACATAGCACCACGCTCCAGATGGCGACGGTTTTCACCAGATCTATTTTTTCATCTCGATATGACCGAGTGTCAGAAATCATCAAAAAGTCCTCCATCTTTGTGTCCTCACAGGTGCCGGAAGCCCAGCAGGAAGAACTCCCTGGGGCTTCCGCGCCGCTCCGCCGCGTGGTAGCTCTCGCTGTTGATCATATGCGCCGCCTGGGGCTGGGAGAGCCGTCCGATGTCCAGCAGGGTGGAATGCTGGAGCAGGGCCCCCATTGCCCAATTCAGCGCCGCCATGGACCCGTGGGATGTTGAGATGTTCACCGGCCCGCCCAGGGCGAAATACCGGGCCGCTTCAAACTCCGAGAGCCCTTCCCGCAGAATGACCGCCCGGATTTCGTCCCGCACCAGATCTGGCAGGTGCGTCCAGTCCGCCCGATTCATGCCATAGAACAGGAGGCTGTAGCGGCTGGCGCGGTTCATCGCCAGCACCGCCTTCCTGCTCTGGACGGTCAGCATATGAACGTCCCAGCAGAAGAACGGTGCCGTAGCTGTTTGGGGAACTGGCGGCTTCATGTTCAGGCGTCTTTGCAGAGGGCGCGTATAACAAAATTCCATGACTGGACGCCTCCAGACTGTACTTTGGAAGTTGGCGGCGGGGCCCGGCCACGCGGGCCCCGCCTGATGGGAGGTGTTCGCTGTTTACTTATATTGCATCAGGGAAACGGTAATATCCACCCCATCCGGTCGATCAATAGGATCTACCCCGAATTCCAGCATGCGCTCCAGCTGAGTAGAATCAGAGGAGATGGAAAATGCGCGAGTCACCGTTTGCCCTGGAGCAAGCGTGACGGTAGTGAACGGTTCTGTCCGGCTGTTCGATATGGTTTTTACCCGTTCCACGGTAACGGCTTGTGTTTTGGTCCCATTGTTCGTGACCTGGAACACAACATATTTCCCCGCCATGGGGTGGAATCCATACGCCAGAGTCGGGAACCCGGTCTGCTCCGCCGTAATGTGGGTATCCTTTAAATAGGTGGATGCCGGTTTGCCGGAGGTATCCACCGTCTTGGGGTCGATCTCCGTGAAGGCCCCCAGCGTGACGCCAAGCTTTGCTTCATTCGGGAAGGGAGACGGAACTTCCTCATCCCCCATGACGAAAACACTATCTACCTTGGGTTCCATGTTCGGCCCGCTATACGTGGCGAAATCGACAGAGTTTAACTCGGAATTCCAAGAGACCTCCGCATCCAGCAGATCGGAGATCTGTCTGACGGAAAGGTAATTAGTCTTTCCGCCCGCCGCATCCGTGTAGGTGATGACCGAAGGAACTTCCTGTCCGTTGGAAGCCTTATAGGACTCCCCTGTCGACACTTTGGGCTCTCCAAACAGCCGGACTCCTACCTGGTTAAAGGACACCTGCCCAGCGGCGGCAGAGGCCGAGCCAACCAGCAATGCAATCACCAGCATGACTGCCATACCAAGGGAAAAAGTCCCGCTCTTTTTCAAACGCTTCATAGGGTTACTCCTTATAATTGTAAATTGATTGTCAGCCTGGTGCGCCGCTTTGTTGATTTAATCAGCGCTTCCTCATTGCTCCCAGGCGTAAACAGAGCAGTACATCGGTGTGCCGCGCGGTGTAAGGCTGAGCTCGCCCGAGACAAAATCGTAAGACATGAATCCATCGCTTCGTTTCGCCGTGATAATGTACCGCCCTCCGGCGTCAGCGTCCCCCATATCGAATGTATTGCCGGCCAGGGTGAGCACACAGCCCACACCATTGGAAGACCTCGTGCAGTCAACATTGATTCTCAACGTCGGGTAAAGGCAGCAGGTCCAAACAAAGTCGGGGCTTGCGCTGCTGGTATATACATAGTCGGAACAGTCTCGTCTTTTTCATAGTATGCAACCCTTTCTTTTTAAAATTTCTAATATGCAATGAATGAATGATCTGATGGTATGTCACCATTCGCCCCGTTCAACAGCTCCTTCAACAGACTCCAGGACTTCCTCTAAAGTCATGCCGGGCGTATAGAAGTGCCCGGCACAGCCAATGTTGTACGAGCCAATCACTTTTCCCTCGGAATCGTACAGAGGGATGCCTACCGTGTGAGGGCACTCCTCTTTGGACAAGCCGTCCATCTTCGCCGCTGCCGCTGTCCGCTCAGTCTGGCGGTAATATCCGGCGGGGTGGTCCCCTTCTTCAGCTACATAGAGCAAATCCGGGGTATAGCCCACATAATTGACCAACTGCTTGGGGCCGTAGCTTTCGCCCTTACTGTTCTTGGGGAAATCCCCGTTGACTAGGTGCCGCTCCGCCACCTTTTTGTCCAAGTCATCCAAGGCTCCCTGGTTTCCAACCAGATACTCGAAGCGGAGTTCCCCATCCTTATCCTTGAACATCTTTTCAGAGCCGCGATACGAGCTTGGGTCGTCGTCCGGCAGGATGGTGCCACCCCGGCTCTTGATTAAGGCCGCGTCGCCCCGCCTGGGGTTCTCGGGTACCGTTGACGGAGTTCGGAGGTCGATGATATTCTCACTGCCAGCGGCGGGCTGGGCGGCAGGCTTGGTAGGCTGCTTTCCCAGAAGGACCGTCTTCGTGGCGGAGTCATACCCGATCTCCGTGCCCAGCAGCTCGCTGATGGTGCGGATGGGCAGATAGTTGGTCTTCCCTCCCGCCGCGTCGGTGTAGAGGATGGAGCCGGGGACCTTCTGCCCGTTGGCGGCGGTGATGTCCTGGCCCGCCGTAATCTTCTGCTGTCCGTCCAGGGCCACGTTGGCGAAGTTATAGCTCACCGTGCCGGAGGCGGCCAGGGCGGTGGTGAGGCAGGCGGCCAGGGCCAGAGCCGTGACGAACCCGCCCAAAAATGTACCGATGCGTTTGTGTTCTTTCATATGGCACTCCTTACTTGACATTCAGCGTAAGGGCCTCCGCCGCGTCCTTTGCGGAGTTCCTTATCGTTGCTTGTTCTCACGGGTTTTTGGACGCATCCCGGCGGCGGAGCGCCCGCTTACGTCTGCATGGGACTCACCTCTTTCTCTTTCGTGGCTTGGGGTCTTAACTGCCCTCTGTTACATAAAGAAACGCATACCTCAAAAGTGCAACAAAGTAATTTTGCGGCGATTGCGGCTGGCTTGTTCCCATGTAATGCGGGCTCTTGGGTGCCCCTATTACTTAAAGAACCCCAGACTTGGAAAACGCAACAAAGAAATTTTGCATCCGTTTCGCCTGGGCGGTTCCCAGCAATACGGGCCCTTAGCTGCCCCTTACTACTTAGAGACTCCAAAATCTGAAAAGTGCAACACAAAAAAGGAGGCCCGGAGCTGTAGCTCCGGGCCTCCCCAGGGGACTCAGTAAGAAATTATATCTGAATATGCTGTTTCCGTTTCTACGCAGTATCCTCTGCTGTCATATACGTACGCAGTGCCAAGAACTCTATAGGTGCTGCCGCTGGAGACATAATGACTCATGGTGTCTTGAACCCACGCTCCTTTATCGCTCAATTGACTCTTAATTGTACGCCAGCCACCGTCATTCTGCTGTAATTCGGTGGTAACCACTACTGTGTATGACGAGCTTACGTTTGCTTTTGCCGAACAAGACGCTTTTCCAGATGTTGAGATTGTTAAACCCATATAAAATTTTTTAAGAATTTCATATCTTGGAGAAATTATTTTTTCTGCGACGGCGAGGTTATCTGTGCCCGCTGCAAGTGCGCTACCGACCATCGAACAAAGCGCAACAGCCATAACCAATGCAAGAACCACCCTGTTGAATACTCTCTTTTTCATCTGTATACTCCTCCACGTTTGTAGTAATTAGGAATTGCTTCCTAATATAGGAGACACAGAAAACAAGATTTGCAACTTAAAAAACTATAAAATTTTCAAGAATTTTTTTTGCCGTATCAACCGTTAGTTCTCCCGAGGCGGAAATCTCTATGTAGACCTGGTGTTTCAAATCTGCGGTAATTATTTCAATTTCTCCCAGCTTAACTACGCAGAGTCCCTCGTTGCCATTGATACAGACTTCTTCTAAGCTATCTGTATTTTCGGTATCCATCAGTAGGTTTCCAGTTCCAGAATGGATGGCGACGCAAAAATAGTAACCCGATTCATTTTCAAACCATGCGTACTCATTATATTCTCCATGAGCGTATTGATATCCCTCCGGCATCCATCCAATCTCTGCATTTTCAAAGTACTCAAAACTCGAGGTACTACCGCTAGGAGATGCATGCTTGTTATTTTCACTAGAATCTTTGATATCAAATTGTGTATATTTCTCCGTGACCGTGAGCATTAGATTAAGCGTCGCCACCCGGAAGTCCTCGGAGAGGGCAAAGGCGGAGGTGAACAGAAGTACGGAAATCGCCATGACCACTGCCGCCAGCCGCAGGACCTTCCCGGTCCTCCGCAGGCCGTTCCAGCGCCGCTCCCTGGCAAAATGACGGTCAATAGCATCCAGGCACCGCTTGTCCACGCGCTCCGGGACCGCCGCCTCCGGGTTCTCCTGGAGCATCT
>CAJUOD010000097.1:10049-10649 GCA_910587875.1 uncultured Oscillibacter sp.
ACACTCTTTCCCTACACGACGCTCTTCCGATCTTGGAGCATCTCGTTGAGGGCCTCCAGCCGCTCCCCCTCCTTCCGCGCCACGCCCTCCATCAGCAGGGCAAAACGCGCGTCTTCAAATTCTTCAAGCAAGCGTTCGTGTTCTGTCATTGCCATCATCTCCTTCCATCAGCGCTGCCACTTTCCTTTTGGCGCGGGTCAGCCGCATCCGAACGCTGTCCGGCTTGCAGCGCAGAAATTCCGCCAGCTCCTCGTTGTCCTGCTTCAGCACGTACTTTCGGTAAAGCAGCTCCCGGTCCTGATCCGGCAGGCGGGGCCATACCCGGTACAGGGCTTCCACCTGTTCCTTCAGCTCCACCAGCGCCTCCGGCGTCGGGGCCGGCGATTCCAGATCCTCCAGATTCGTCCCCGCCATCGGCATGATATGTTTGTTCACCACACTCTGATGGCGCTTGCAGTTGCTCACCTTGTTTTTGACGGTATATACAATATACACCGTCAGGGCCGGACTTGGCAAGGTCATCAGCGTATGAACTTTTTTGCAGAGACTCTCTACGGCGTCCTGTACGATGTCCTCGCAGTCCTGGCTGTTGGGGATGGA
>CAJUOD010000098.1 GCA_910587875.1 uncultured Oscillibacter sp.
ATCTCTACTACGGCAACATCACACCCAACGAACAGCAGATGACACCTGGCTCAGAGCTGAAGAAAGCGGTGGATCGTGTCGCCAGCTGCGAAAAACAACTCATGGAGCAACTCAGGGAAGCTGAGCAGGAGACTCTTACAAAGCTTATTCGGTCCCAGCATGAGATCAACAGCATCACAGCAACCGAAAATTTTATTCTGGGATTCCGGTTGGGTGTCAGGCTGATGGCCGAGTGTATGGATGGCAACGATGGTGATATTCGAACGGGAGGTGGATGACAAATGGCAAAACGCAGACCGTCCGGCGACGGCATGGTGCGCAAGCGGAGTGACGGCCGCTGGGAGGGTCGCATCGTGGTGGGCCACAAGGAAAACGGCGATTCCATCTTCCGCTACGTCTACGCTCCAACACAGAAAGAGCTATCCGCAAAGCTCCGCCAGCACATCGACAGATACCAGGGCGCCGACCTGACGGAACAGAGCAGGATGACGCTCTCAGAGTGGTTGGATCAGTGGCTGGAGAGTATGGCGGACACTCTGCGGCCCAACACGCTGAGGAACTATCGCAGCTACATCGAGAACCACATCCGACCCAGCCTGGGTGATAAGCAACTGACCCGGCTCACACCGAAAGACGTCCAGCAGTTCTATGAGAAACTGGGCGGCAGTCTGGCCAGCGGCACGGTTCGCCGCATCCACACCACACTCCACGGTGCGCTGAAAGCGGCGCAACAAGCGCACCTGATCGCCAGCAATCCAACCGAACAGATCATCGCACCCAAGTTCAGCTACGGGGAGAAACAGATTCTGACGGACGAGCAGCTGGATGTGTTCATGCAGATCATCGCAGAGGATGAAGTCTGGTACGACTTCTTCTACACGGAACTGACCACCGGCCTGCGGCGGGGTGAGATCTGCGGTCTAAAATGGATGGATTTCGATGAGGTCAGCGGCACACTGAAAGTATGCCGCACCGTCTATCGGGAAGATGGCGGCGGTCTGACTGCCGGGGATACCAAGACCAGCGCCGGCACTCGGAAAATCGTGCTGCCCTCCAGTACAGCGGCTCTGCTCAGCAAGAGAAAAGCATCGGCAATGACTGAGTGGATATTCCCCGACCCGCTGAAACCGGAGCAGCCCGCTGATCCCGGCTCAGCCTACCGCCGGCTAAAGGTTCTTCTGAAACAGGCAGGACTGCCCAGCATCCGGTTCCATGACCTCAGACACACCTTTGCCACCCATGCGCTGGCATCAGGTGTGGACGTGAAAACCCTGTCGGGTATCCTGGGTCACACCAGGGCGGCGTTCACGCTGGACACCTACACCCACACCACCGGCGATATGCAGAAACGGGCCTCGGAAGTAGTAGGAGATTTCCTGACAGATATTTTCGGAGAGGAGTTGAGACCGTGGGAAGAAATCGCAAAAGCGGTGAGGGCACCGTCCGTCTAAGAAAAGACGGACGCTGGGAGGGTCGGGTGGTCATCGGCTACGACGACAAGGGTCTGCCCAGGACGAAAAACGTGCTGGCCAAAACCAAGGCAGACTGTGTGGCGAAACTGGAGTCGCTGAAAGAATCCGTGGCTCCCGCAACCGCTGTCAAGATCAGAGCGGATATGCCCTTCGGCGAGTGGGTGGCATTCTGGTATGAGACCTGCTGTAAACCCGCCGTCCGGCCAAATACACGGACCGGCTATGAAAATAATATCCGCCTGTACATCCGGCCAAGGCTGGGCAATATTCCTCTGAACAAGTTGACCACAAACGACCTCCAGCAGTTCATAAACTGGATGAGGAAAGATGGACGGAGTGAGTATCGGGAATCCAGAGGGGATGGCCTCTCAGACAATACGATACGGCACTGCTATGGTCTCTGCCGCAGGGCCTTGGAGAAAGCTGTAGCCGAAAAACTGATTTCTCAAAATCCTGCGAGGGAATGCAAACTCCCGCCGGCCAGACGAATGGAGATGAAGCTGCTAAGCCGGGAGGAACTGCAGAAGCTGCTGATCCAGGCCAGGGCCGAGGGTTACTATGAGGTGTTTCTCCTGGAACTGACCACTGGGCTTAGGGTGGGAGAACTGATGGCGCTCCAGTGGGATGACCTGAACTTCAAGACCGGCGAACTGCGAATCGAGCGGCAGGTCTACCAGATCAAAGGCGAGTTACTGATACAGTCACCGAAGAACAAGGCCTCCATCCGGACGGTAATCCTGCCGCCCGCAGTGGTCGCCGCACTGAGAATATACAAGCAGACCGTCTCTTCACGATGGATGTTTCCCTCACCTAAAAAGGAGGACGCTCCGATAGCTCCCTCAGTTGTCAGCCATCGGCTGGCCAAGATTCTAAAACATGCCGGATGCAAAAAGGTGCGTTTCCATGACCTGCGTCATGTGTTCGCTACCAACGCCCTGGAGCATGGGATGGATGTCAAGACCCTCTCTACCATCATCGGTCATATCTCGAGTGCCACAACTCTGAACATCTACGCCCACGTCACTGATGATATGCAGAGACAGGCCGCTGCCAAAATTGACCTGGGAATCGGCAGAGCGGAAGCAGCGAAGTCCGCACCGCCGACAGAACCTAAAGCCTCTATGACTGATTTCCAGCCTACCTGGAAGGGGAGACGACGGTGGGGAACCGGGTCCCTCAGTCAAAGTAAAAGCGGTCGATGGACCGGACGGTGTGCGATCACATGGCCGGATGGGAGACTGGAAGCACGAAGCGTCCACGCTGATACAGAGGTCGAATGTGAAAGACTGCTGGCGATCATGATTGCCGGGATGCGAGCGGAGGTGGCCGCCGAAAAGGAGCGGCTGAGGACAGAAAACAGAGTAGGCTGAACAGCATACAGTCCGCTGGGATACTCCAGCGGGCTGGTTTTCTCTGTCTGTGGGCAAATATGTGGTCAGGGAATGACCAGCCGTACCAAGCAAACAGAAATAGTTACAAAAATAGCAGGTTTGAGAAAGATAATGGAGATTTTCAGGGGCATAAATCAGCCCATATTCTCAGAGCAGCGTGTGCGCTGGTACCTACAAAGAGAAGGTCACACGAAACGGTTCTGTTTTTCTCTCCTGCCTGGTCGATGCCATGGATCAAGAATGCCCGGGTGTACAGTTCAAAAACTGCACCGCTATAGACAAAGAGAAGTCCCAACGGATTTTTCCTCTCTGCCCTTCCAAATCGACGATGGGCAAATCCGAATTTTTTGATAACACGACACGCAGACGCTGGATAATTCTGTGAGGTGCTGGTATGGTGTGTTGCTGACAAAGGAGGCGATACACCATGGCAAAAAGACGTGCCAATGGAGAAGGCAGCATTCGCAAACGAAAGGATGGTCGCTGGGAGGGACGCTACACGGCGGGACGTGATCTGGTGACCGGGAAGGTGATCTACAAAAACGTCCTTGGTAAAACCCAGGCGGAGGTAAAGGAGAAGCTCAAGTCAGCCATTGAGAAAAACAGCGCCTTGCCCTTGGCGGCAGGGCAGTATACACTCGGCCAATGGCTGGACACTTGGATGGAGAACTACGCCAAGCTCCAAGTCCGGGCCTCGTCCTACAAGACCTACCAGGGCTTCATCGACAACCACATCAAGCCCGCCCTCGGTGATCTGCCGCTGGAAAAACTGACAGCGATGGACCTCCAACGGTTATACAAACACCTGCTGGAAAGCGGCAGAGTGGAGTGTACCGAGTCACGCAATAAGCCGAAGGGCCTCAGCGTCAAGACAGTACGCAACATCAACCAGATGATTTCCTCCGCCCTGAACTGTGCGGTGGAACAGCGGCTGATTCCCGCCAATCCCACGAAGGGCTGTGTCCTGCCAAAGCTGGAGCGGAAGGAAATGAAAATCCTGCCGCCGGAGAGCCTGGGTACCTTCTTCGAGGAGGCACGGCGCAGCGGCGTATTTGAGCTCTACTACATCGACCTCGCCACAGGTCTCCGGCGGGGAGAACTGCTGGGGCTGAAATGGAGTGACGTCGACCTGGGCAAAGGCATCATCCACGTCCGGCGACAAATCCTCCGGCAGAATGGAAAAGTGATAGAAGCTCCCCTGAAAACGAAAAACTCCTACCGCAATATCGCGATAGGCGCTGATACGATTAATGTTCTCAGGCGCATGGAGCAGAAGGATGAATATGTCTTCCCCTCGCCATACGGCGGCCCCATGTCGCCGGACAGCGTGCTGCATATGCTCCAGCGGGTACTGAAACGGGCGGGGCTGGAACGGATACGCTTCCACGACCTCAGACACACGTTTTCTGTGCTGGCCTTGCAGAATGGAGTAGACGTGAAAACCCTCTCCGCCATGCTGGGACACTACAGCGCAGGCTTCACCCTCGACACCTATGCCCACGTCACGACCTCCATGCAGAAGCAGGCGGCGAGTGCGGTGGGGAATTTCCTCTCCAGTACTCTCCTGCCCTAACTGCTCCAAAATCCCGTATGGGTCACGGCTTGGGTCAACCGCCTACCGTAAAATTGAACCACCTGAAAAAGTACAGAAAGCAAAAGCAAAGCCACGGAAATCCATCGGATTTCCGTGGCTTTGGTACGCCCTGAGGGATTCGAACCCCCGGCCTTCTGGTCCGTAGCCAGACGCTCTATCCAGCTGAGCTAAGGGCGCACATCCTGTCCTTTCCGGACAGCTTCATTATAATAGCACACTCTCCTTAGAAATGCAAGCCCTTTTTTTCATCTTTCTCTTATAAGTGAAACCCGCACATTCAGCCCGCCTCACCCCAGGTCCCGGTGGTCCAGAGCGGCCAGGCCGAAGCGCACCGCCTGAGTGACGGCCTCCCGCTCCGCCTCGTCCCCGGCGGCCTCCCATTTGGCCCGGAGCTCCCGGAGGAACAGGCCCCGGAGGGAGTCCTCCCCGGCACGGGCCCAGACGTCCGCCGCCACACGGGTGTGGTCCCGGACCTCCAGGGCATAGAACCGCCCGGCCAGGGCCGTCTCCAGGGCCCTGGCGTCCGCGCCGCCCTCTCCGGCCTCGCCGGTGAGGAGGATGCGGTAAAGATCCTCCGCCGTATCGCCGGGCAGGGCGGCCTCCACGGCCTCCCGGGGGGAGCGGCCCGTCACGTCCACCTCTAAACTCTCATACCGCCGCCGGGCGAAGGGCACGAAGGCCAGGGAAACCTTTCCCCCATCGTCGATGACACCCTCGTAAAAGCCCTTTTCCCCCAGCTCGTCAAAGCCCCGGCCCTCGATGCAGCCGGGCCAGGCGCAGAGGGTCCCGCCGTAGGTCCTGGGCTCCGCCCGCTTGTGGATGTGCCCCAGGGCCAGATACGCAAGCCCGCTGGCGGCGGCGTCCTCCCGCCGGATCGGGTTATAGCGGTCCTCCGCCGGGTCGATCTCGCCGTGGAGGATGCCCAGGTGGACCCGCCCGTCCTCCGGCGCGGAAAAGCCCGCCAGGAGGCCGGTCCCCTGTTCCGGGGAGGTGAAGGCCGCCCCGTGGACGGCGACGCCCAGCTGGGGCAGGTCCATGGAGGCCATGGCGCTCTCCCGGAAGATGTGGACGTTCTCCGGCCAGCTCACGGTGACCCAGGGACTGCCCGGGCCGTACCAGTCGTGGTTCCCCGGGGCGGCGAAGACCTGGGCGTTCATGCGCCCCAGGGCCTCCGCCAGGGCCTCGCCGGTCTCCCGGTAGGGGGCGGCGCTGTCGAACAGGTCCCCCGCCAGCAGCACCAGCTGGACGCCGTGGCCGTTCACGTAGTCCGCCAGCCGGAAGGCCAGCTCCCGGCTCTCCCGCCGCCGCTCCGCCGCCCGCCCGGCGGGCAGGGCCCCGAAGGCGCTGTCCAGATGGAAGTCCGCCGCGTGGATGAATTTTAGCATATCAGCCCTCCGTCTGCCAGGCCTTGCAGACGTCGACCCACTCCACGAAATTGGAGGAGTATTTCTCCAGCTCCTCACAGGTCAGCTCAATGGCGCTGTTGTCGCTACCCGCGGCGGGGAAGACGGTCTCGAACCGCTTCAGGGACACGTCCAGATAGACCTTCACATCCTCCGGCAGGGCGAAGGAGCACACGCCGCCCACGTCGTGGCCGATGAGGCTGTGGGCCTCCTCCCAGGTGAGCATTTTGGCCTTGGTGTGGAACTGGGCCTTGTATTTGCTGTTGTCAATTTTCGCGTCTCCCGCCACCACAATGATGACGGGCTTGTCCTCTATTTTGAAGCTCAGGCTCTTGGCGATCCGGGCGCCCTCCACGCCCACGGCCACCGCCGCCAGCTCCACCGTGGCGGAGGAGACCTCAAACTCCCGGATGCGGTCCTCAATGCCGAACTGCTTGAAATAGGCTCTGACTTTTTCAATGGACATATGTGACTACCTCTCTTTTGTGATCTGATTATCGGATATCAATCCGCTCCACGGCGGTGCATAGCCCCGTGGCGCCGTCCAGGGTAAAAACGGCCCCCTCCAGCTTGCAGGGCCCCTCCGGGTGCTTGTACCGCCCCGGCAGGCCGCCCAGGAAGCCCTCCACCGACTGCCGGGGCTCAATGCCCAGGACGGACTCGATGGGCCCCGTCATCCCCAGGTCCGTGATATAGCCGGTGCCCTTGGGATAGACCCGCTCGTCGGCGGTGGGCACGTGGGTGTGGGTGCCCCAGAGGGCGGAGGCCCGCCCGTCCAGATAGTAGCCCAGGGCCAGCTTCTCGCTGGTGGCCTCGGCGTGGAAGTCCACCAGGGTGAAATCCGCCTCCCCCCGCTCCAGCAGCTTGTCCGCCAGGGTGAAGGGGTTGTCCGCCCCCCAGGCCAGGCCGCAGCGGCCGATGAGGTTCACCACCCGGATGCGCACCGCCCCCAGGTCGAAGATCTCGCAGCCGTGGCCCGGGGCCCGGCCGGAGTAGTTGGCGGGGCGGAGGAGCCAGGGCGCGCCGTCCAGCAGGTCCCCAATCTGGGCCTTGCCGAAGGCGTGGTTGCCCAGGGTCACCGCGTCGGCCCCGGCGGCCCGGATGCGCTCCGCCTGGTCCCGGGTCAGCCCCACGCCGGAGGCGTTCTCCCCGTTCACCACGGTGAAGGCGATATCCTTTAATTTCTGCACGGGCCGCAGAACCTTTTCCAGGTGGCGGAGACCCGGCTCCCCCACCACGTCGCCCACGGCGAGAATGTGATACAGCATAAACGCCCTCCAATCTAAGCACATAGTATAGCAAAGATTCCGGGCTTTGCAAAGGGGAAAACGACGGCCCGGCGGATTTTTTCCGCCGGGCCGCTTTTCGCTTACCGCTGGTTCTGCTCCGCCAGCAGCTTCGTCAGCTCCTCCATGAAGCTGTCGATGTCCTTGAACTGCCGGTAGACGGAGGCGAAGCGGACATAGGCCACCTGATCGATGGTCCGCAGGTTCTCCCTGACTCGCTCGCCGATGACCTCCGTGCTGACCTCCCGCTCCATGGAGCTCTGGAGCTCCTGCTCGATCTCCGCGGCCACCTTCTCCAGCCGGGCCACGGGGACGGGCCGCTTCTCACAGGCCCGGATCATACCGCCCAGGACCTTTCCCCGGTCGAAGCTCTGGCGGCTGCCGTCCTTCTTCACCACCACCACCGGGAGGCTCTCCACCGTTTCATAGGTGGTGAAGCGCCGGGCGCAGGAAAGGCACTCTCTCCGGCGCCGGATGCTGTTGTTCTCATCGGCCGGCCGGGAGTCGATGACCTTGCTCTCATTAAAGCCGCAATAGGGACATTTCATAAAGGACCTCCTGATCCACCGCCGGCGATCCGGCGGCCCGCGTCCGCACCTACGGGTACCTTCGGTACTTCCCGGGGCGGTTTCGGAGGCTTCCCGGGAACGTTCGCCTGTATTATATCACGGGAATTTCAAAATTGATAGAATTTTGTCAAATCTTTTTGAAAAAATTTTCCCTATTTTTGGAAGCTCAAAAGACAGGCCGGTCCTGTCCGTCAAAGGCGAAGACCACATAGGCCGCCCCGCCGACGGTCCGGAGCCGGGCGAAGCAGAACAGGGTGGTCAGGGGGAAGGGCTTCGCCGGGTCATAGGGCAGGGCCAGATACCGGGTCTCCCCCGCCCGGCGGAGCAGGGCCCCCTGGGCCCCCTTCAGACGCTGGCGGAGCCAGGGGGCCCGGAAGAGCCGGTCCGGGGCGGGGGCGGGCTCCCAGGCCTCGGGCTCCCGGGCCCCGGCGGGGCGGACCTCCCCCCGGAGGAGGCGGCCCAGGGGGGCGGTGAGCCGCCCGGAGAAGCGGCGGCGGATAGAGCCCTGGGTCCCCTGGGGCTCCAGCACCCCCAGGCGCAGCTCCCCCCGGTCCCCCACGGCCCAGGCGCACCAGAGGCCCCCGTCCGGCAGGGGGCAGCGGGCGGAGAACCAGGTGTAGAGCCCCTCCCGCTCCGCGGTCAGCTCCCCGGTGGGCCTGCCGTCCATCAGCAAGGGGAATTTGTCCATGTCCGCCCTCCTCTCTCCGTCATAAAACTTAATCAAATGCGCAAAGATATCATGGGACGGGAAGGAAGGGTGTGTGCGGGATACCCAGGAGGGGTTTCCTGCACCATTTTAATCCTAAGTTTTCAAAACTTTTTCAAAGTTTTGAAAACTTGCTCAGTCTGGCAAAATGTGTTTTGACAGACTGAGACCCGCTTACGCAATGGTATGCGTAAGCGGGTCCGGTTATGTGATTCAGGAGACGGTGTAGGTCCCCCGGGCCAAGACTTTCGTGGTTCCCCCTGTGGCCCGGACGCCCCGGCCCTCGATGGTCATCATGTAGAGGTGGTTCTGGGCCAGGGAAGCGCCGTTCGCCAGAGTGGCGGCGGTGGTCTCGTCAATGAGCCCCGGGTCCGAGGGGGCCACGCAGACGGCGGAGCCCACCCGGAGCATCACCTCGCAGCCCACGCCGCCGGTGAGGGTCTGCCCGTCGTTGAGCGTGACCACTACAAAGGAGGCGGAGGACGCGCCGGGAAGGGCTTGTCCCGTCCGCTCGGCGATCCGCTGGTCCACCCGCTGCATGACGGAGTTGAAAAACGTGTCGTTCAGATAGCTCAGGGTCACCAGGGGGTCCGCGCCGGACCCGGCCTCCGCCGCGAAGGACACGCCGGTCATCAGCGCAGCGCTGAGGGCCAGCAAAACCACGGCGCGCAGCAGCCACCTGTCTTTTTTCATATGTACCTCCTCTGTACGCCCTCCCGGCGGAAGGATTCTCCCGCCGGGAGGGAAGCCTCAAACCAACTGGTCGTGGGGCAGCCCAAAGCTGACCGCGATTGCCGTGTCCACCTTATTCATCACATTTTCCTCCACGTGGCCCATGCGCTCCCGGAGCCGTTTCTTGTCCAGGGTCCGCACCTGCTCCAGCAGGACCACGGAGTCCCGGCTCAGGCCGCAGCTCTGGTCCACGGGGAGGTCGATATGTGTGGGCAGCCGGGTCTTCCCGGTCTGGGAAGTAATGGCCGCCGCAATTACGGTGGGACTGTAGCGGTTTCCGGTGTCGTTCTGGATGATCAGAACGGGCCGTACGCCGCCCTGCTCGCTGCCCACCACCGGGGAGAGATCGGCATAGTAAATATCGCCGCGCTTGACACTCGTATCCACAAAGTTCACACTCCGCCGAAAGAAGTACCCGCCATCGAAAGGGGAAGCGCGTCCCCCTTCGGTGAGGCCACTTTCATTCTCCCACGCAGTTTCGGAATTTATACGCCCGAGGGAGACAAATCCCGGCGTCCTCGCCCCACGTCATCCTATGCGGGGGAGGGGGGCGGTGTGTCAAGCGCCATCTTCCGGCATTGTATCACAAAAAGCGAAGCTCGTAAAGTCCGCCGTCAAAATGATTTCCCCGTCCACGGCGATCTCCCCCCGGACCGGGGTCCCGTCCGCCAGCTTCAGCCAGACGGTGGAGAGGATCTTCCCGTCCTTCACCCCCGTCTGGTCCACGGTGAGGCGCAGGCAGGGCTCGCCGTTCCACGCTTCCTCGTTCTCCTCCAGCAGCCAGCCGTCCCGCAGGGCGCTCATGAGCCGGGGCAGGCAGGCGGCGGGGCTGATCTCCTCCTCGCTGAGGGTCCCGGCGTTGAGGCTGGCGTCCTGGTACTCCAGCCGCCAGTCCGTGTCATTGAGCACGGCCCGGACCCCGGCGATGGCCTCCGGGGACAGGACCTCCACCGTGCTCTCCCCGCCGGGGACGTAGTCGTAGCGGAGCTCCGCCTCCCAGGCCAGGCCCTCCTGATCGCAGGAGACGGCGGCCTCCATGGTACAGCCCGCGCAGTCGTGGTAGCGGTCCCGCAGGTCCGCCGCCTCCGTTTTGCCCTCCCCGCCGCCTCCGCCGCCGCAGGCGGCCAGCAGCAACAGCAGGGTCATCATTGGTACGCACTTCCAAAGGCGCACCGGAAAACCTCCTCTATATTCAAGTTCCTTGAAGCTCCAAAAACACCCTGGGGAACGCGGCGATCACGTCCTCAGGCGTGACGCAGTACGCCGTCAGCGCCTCCGCCGCCAGGTCCCCGGCCCGGCCATGGATCCACACGGCGCCCGCTGCCGCCA
>CAJUOD010000099.1:0-4434 GCA_910587875.1 uncultured Oscillibacter sp.
GCCTGATAGGAGTCTCCTTCGACGGGCAGGAGGGCAGCCAAATCTTCCGGTTTTTCACCACCCATACGCCCCTGGACGCCCTGAAATTCCTGGGCATATAACAGGCCTCCATGAGGCCCCAACATCAAACAATAGCGCCCGCGGGCGCGTGGAGGTTTAAGAGCTATGCAGCCGACACTTTGTTCCCGATGCAAGAAAAACGTCGCCGTGGTATTCATATCCAAGCTGGACGGCGAGAAGACCATCAACGAGGGCCTGTGCCTCAAGTGCGCCAAGGAGCTGGGCCTGCCCCAGGTGGACGACATGATGAAGCGCATGGGCATCTCCGACGAGGACCTGGAGACCCTGAACAGCGAAATGATGCAGGCCATGAATGGTGTGGAAAACATTGAGGACCTGCCCGGCGGCGAGGAGGGCGAGGAGGAGGAAGAGGGCAAAACCGCCACCTTCCCCTTCCTGAACCGCCTGTTCTCCGGCGGCGACTCCTCGAAGGAGAGCGCCGAGGAGGGCCGCACCGAGCGCCGGGAGAAGAAGGAGCCCCCCAAAAACGCCAAGCGGAAGTATCTGGAGAACTACTGCATCTCCCTGACCCAGAAGGCCAAGGACGGCAAGCTGGACCCGGTCATCGGCCGGGCGGAGGAGATCGAGCGGGTGGTCCAGATTCTGAACCGCCGCCAGAAGAACAACCCCTGTCTCATCGGCGAGCCCGGCGTGGGCAAGACCGCCATCGCCGAGGGCCTCTCCCAGCGCATCGCGGCGGGGGACGTGCCCTTCAAGCTCCGGGAGAAGGAGGTCTACCTCCTGGACCTGACGGCCCTGGTGGCGGGCACCCAGTTCCGGGGCCAGTTCGAGAGCCGGATGAAGGGCCTCATCGACGAGGTAAAGCGCCTGGGGAACATCATCCTGATGATCGACGAGGTCCACAACCTGGTGGGAGCGGGAGACGCCGAGGGCAGCATGAACGCGGCGAACATTTTAAAGCCCGCCCTCTCCCGGGGGGAGATCCAGGTCATCGGCGCCACGACCTTCAACGAGTACCGCAAGCACATTGAAAAGGACTCCGCTCTGGAGCGGCGTTTCCAGCCGGTAACGGTGAATGAACCCTCGGTAGAGGATTCCATCAAAATCCTGAAGGGCCTGGCCCCCAAGTACGAGGAATTTCACGGCGTGAAGCTGACGGAGGGCATCCTCCGCCAGGCGGTGCTCCTCAGCGAGCGCTACATCACGGACCGCTTCCTGCCGGACAAGGCCATCGACCTCATCGACGAGGCCAGCTCCGACCTGAACCTCAAAGACCCGGATATCTCCCGGCGGATGCAGATCCAGCGGGAGATGGACGACTACGCCAAGGAGCGGACCATGCTGGAGGAGAAGGAGGAGAAGTCCGAGGAGGACTACGCCCGCATGGCGGAGCTGAAGAGCCGGGACCTTCAGCTCTCCACGGAGCTTGCCGTCATTGAGGAGAAGGGCCAGCCCCAGCTGAGCATGGAGAACCTGGCTCACGTCATTGAGCTGTGGACCAAGATTCCCGCCTCCCGCATCCGGGAGCAGGAGTTCCAGCGCCTCAGCCAGCTGGAGGAGCGGCTGAAGGAGCATATCATCGGCCAGGACGAGGCCATCGAGGCGGTCTCCGCCGCCGTCCGCCGCAACCGGGTGGGCATCTCCCCGAAGCACAAGCCCGTCAGCTTCATCTTTGTGGGCTCCACCGGCGTGGGGAAGACGGAGCTGGTGAAGCAGCTGGCCACGGACCTCTTCAACACCCCGGACGCACTGATCCGCCTGGACATGTCGGAGTTCATGGAGAAGCACTCTGTCTCCCGCATCGTGGGCTCCCCGCCGGGCTACGTGGGCTATGACGAGGCGGGCCAGCTGACGGAGAAGATCCGCCGGAAGCCCTATGCCGTCGTTCTCTTCGACGAGATCGAGAAGGCCCACCCCGACGTGCTGAACGTACTGCTGCAAATCCTGGACGACGGGGAGATCACCGACGCCCACGGGCGGAAAGTGAACTTTGAAAATACCATCATCGTGATGACCTCCAACGCGGGAAGCGCCACAAAGGAGGGGACCGTGGGCTTCGACCGCACCCTCAGCCAGCAGGACAGCGAGAAGGCCATGAAGGCCCTCCAGCAGTTCCTGCGGCCGGAGTTCATCAACCGGGTGGACGCGGTCATCACCTTCAACCGCCTCTCGGAGAAGGACTTCCAGTCCATCGCCAGGATTATGCTGGACGAGCTGCGGGACTCCTTGAAGGAGAAGGGCATCACCTTCACCTATGACGCCACCCTGGTGGACTTCCTGACGAAGAAGTCCTACTCCCGGACCTACGGGGCCCGGAATCTCCGGCGGACCATCCAGAAGGAGCTGGAGGACCCCATGGCGACGAAAATCATCAACAGCTACGAGGATCCCATCATCGGGATCAACGCCGCCGCCGAAAACGAACGTGTTTGCTTGCAGACGCTCTGAGCCGATATACCAGAACAAACAAGCCGGGGGCGGCCTCCGCCGCCCGGCAGGAGAGGAAGGCCTATATGCTTTTCCGAAAAGACATCGACCCCCGCTGCGCCTACTGCAAGCGGGGCCAGCAGCTGAATGAGCGGGAGGTGGCCTGCGTGAAGCGGGGCGTGGTGCCCGTGGAGCACTCCTGCCGCTCCTTCCGGTATGACCCCTTGAAGCGCGTTCCGCCCCGCCCGGCGGCGCTGGACACCAAGCGGCTCAGCGAAGAGGATTTTTCCCTGTGAGAGTGGAGGGCTATCCATGGAAGTGAAACAGATTCACGGGCTCTGCTACAGCGCCACCGGCGTGACGGAGAAGGTGGTCCGGGCCCTGATGGAGGGCCTGGAGGAAGACCTGTGCCTGCCCGGGGCGGTCTTCCACGGCTTCCGCAAGCCGGACGAGCGGGCCGTGGACTATGCCTTCGGCCCCGGCGACCTGGTGGTGGTGGGCTCGCCCACCTACGCGGGCCGGATGCCCAACAAGATTGCGCCGGACTTTCAGGCCAGGCTCCGGGGGAAGGGGGCCCTGGCGGTGGCGGCGGTGACCTTCGGCAACCGGGCCTATGAGAACTCCCTGGCGGAGCTCTGCGCCCTGCTGGAGGCAAACGGCTTCCGCACCGTGGCGGCGGGGGCCTTCCCGGGCCGCCACGCCTTCACCGACGCCCTGGGGGAGGGCCGCCCCGACTGGGACGACAAAAAGGCCATCCGGAGCTTTGCCGGGCAGATCGCCGGAAAGCTCCGGGAGCTGGGGGAGTCCCCCCCGCCGGTGGAGGTCCCCGGAGATCCGGAAGCGCCCTACTACATACCCAAGGGCCTGGACGGGGAGCCGGTGAAATTCCTGAAGGCCAAGCCCCGGACGGACTTGGGCAAGTGCTGCAACTGCGGCGTCTGCGCCCGGACCTGTCCCATGGGGGCCATCGATCCGAGGAATGTGGCGGAGGTGCCGGGGACCTGCATCAAGTGCCAGTCCTGCGTGCGGAAGTGCACCCACCACGCCAAGTACTTCGACGATCCGGCGTTCCTCTCCCATGTGGCCATGCTGGAAAAAAATTTCCAGGAGCCCAAGGAGATCGAGACCTTCCTATAAAGCAAGAACCGGGGACTAGAGTCCCCGGTTTTGTTATGCGAACAGATTCTCCGGCAGTCGGATGTCCTCCCGGGGCACGGTTTCCCAGGAAAACTCCGCCAGCAGCTCCTCCGCTGTGGCGGGTTCACCGGAGGGGTGGAAGCCCGCCAGTTGGGCCAGCCGCCCCAGCAGCTCCTCCGCCGTGACCCGATCCCGGAGGCTGTCCAGCCCCGCGTCGGCATCCCGCTTGGAGAGCCGCCGACCGTCGGGGGCCAGAAGGAGGGGGAAGTGGCAGAACGCCGGAGGCGTCAGACCCAGGAGCTGGTAAAGGTACAATTGCCTGGGCGTGGAGGCCAGCAGGTCCGCACCCCGGACCACCTCCGTCACGCCCATGGCGGCGTCGTCCACCACCACCGCCAGCTGGTAGGCGAACATGCCGTCGGACCGCCGGAGGAGGAAGTCCCCGCAGTCTCGCTCCAGATTTTCTGCGTAGAAGCCCATGTGCTCATCTATAAAGGAAAACTCCTTGTCAGACACTCGGAGACGCAGGGCAGGGGGTCGGAGCCTTGCCCGTTCCGCCCGCTGGGCGGGGGTCAGCCCACGGCAGGTCCCGGCGTAAACAGTCTGGCCGTCCTCCCGGTGGGGGGCGCTGGCGGCGTGGAGCTCCGCCCGGGTGCAGAAGCAGGGATAGACCAATCCCCGGGCCTCCAGCTGTTCCAGTGCGGCCTGGTAGAGCGCGGTCCGCTGGCTCTGGAAGTAGGGCTCATCCGGCCCGCCGGCCTCCGGTCCCCCGTCCCAGTCCAGACCCAGCCAGCGGAGATCCTCAATCATCTGGTCGGCGTAGCGCCGGGGACAGCGGGCGGTGTCCAG
>CAJUOD010000099.1:4444-10225 GCA_910587875.1 uncultured Oscillibacter sp.
AATCCGCAGGACGATCTTTCCGCCCTTCTGCCGGGCGCTGAGCCAGGCCAGGAGGCAGCAAAGGATATTCCCCAAATGGATGCGCCCGCTGGGGGAGGGGGCGAAGCGGCCGACGGTCATGCGGGGGCCTCCTTTCAAACAGAGGAGAGGCCCGGACCCCTCAAGGTCCGGGCCTTTTTATCATTCCATGGAGATAATATAATAGTACACAGGCTGTCCGCCGGAGAGGATCATAACCTCCGCGCCGGGGCAGGCGGTTTCAAAGAATTTTCCCGCCTCCTGGGCGTCCTCCTCCGTCACGTCCTCGCCGAAGTACAGCGAGATGAAGGACGCGTCCCGATCCGCCGCGTCCGCCGCCAGCTTCTCCAGGAGGCTGTGGAGGGACCCGTCGGTGCCGAAGAGCTTGCCCTCCTCCAGGGCCAGGTAGTCCCCCTCCTTGATGTCGAAGCCGTCGAAGTCCGAATCCCGGGCGGCGTAGGTGATCTGGGCGGTGGTGACGCCGGAGAGGGCTTCCGTCATGGCGTTCGCCAGAGTCTCGGCGTCCGGGGCCTCGAAGTCCACGTTCATCATGGCGGTGATGCCCTGGGGCACCGTTTTGGTGGGGATGACCACCACGTTTTTCTCCGTCAGCGCCGCGCACTGCTGGGCGGCCATGATGATGTTCCCGTTGTTGGGCAGGACGAAGACCGTTTCGGCGGGAATCTGGTCCACGCCCTCCAGGATGCTCTCCGTGGAGGGATTCATGGTCTGTCCGCCGGACACCACGCCGTCCACGCCCAGATCCTGGAACACGGCGGCCAGGCCGTCCCCGGCGCAGACGGAGAGGAAGCCGTACTTCTTCTCCGGCGGGGCCACTACGTGACCGCTCTGTTCGGCCTCCCGGGCCTCCAGGGCGGCCTCCTCCATTTCCAGGTCGTCCACGCTCTGGGCCTTTTTCCCGGCGGCCACGTCCTCATACTGGGTCCGCATGTTCTCAATCTTCGCCAGCTCCAGGGTGCCGTACTTTTGGCCCTCCGTCAGGGCGCTTCCGGGGATGTTGGTATGGACATGGACCTTGAACGCCTCGTCGTCCTCTCCGATGACCAGGCTGTCTCCGATGCTGTTCAAGTAGGCCCGGAAGGGCTCCAGGTCCACGTTGGGGTCGTTTTTGCGGACGATGAACACCGTGTCGAAGGCGAAGGTGATCTCCTCGGTGGAGAACACGTCGAAGTCCGCCTTGGCCTTCTGGGGCTCCTCCTCCGCGGCCTCCGGCATGGGCTCGCCCCGGAGTTCCGCCAGCATGCCCTCCAGAATCAGCAGGTAGCCCTTGCCGCCCGCGTCCACCACTCCGGCCTTTTTCAGCACCGGGTTCATGTCCGTGGTCTGGGCCAGGGCCTCGTAGCCCTCCCAGATAGCGGCGGCCAGCACCTTCTCAAAGTCCCGCTCCTCCGCAGCGCACTCCGCCGCCCGCTTGGCGGCCAGGCGGGACACGGTGAGGACGGTGCCCTCGGCGGGCTTCATGACGGCCTTGTAGGCGGAGGACACGCCCTCCTGCATGGCGGCGGCAAAGGCGGCGGCGTCGGCGGTCTCGCAGCCCTTCAGACCCTTGGAGAGGCCCCGGAAGAGCAGGGAGAGGATGACGCCGGAGTTCCCCCGGGCCCCCCGGAGGAGGGCGGAGGCGGTGATGGACACGGCCTGGTCCAGCGCCGCCGGCTCGGATTTCTTCAGCTCCGTCACGGCCGCGCCGATGGTCATGGACATATTGGTTCCTGTGTCGCCGTCGGGGACGGGGAAGACGTTCAGGTCGTTGATGGCCTGCTTCTGGGCCGTGATGGAAGCGGCTCCGTGGAGGATCATCCGCTTGAAAAGCCCGCCGGTGATTTGTTCTTTCATTCGATTTCTTCCTCCCTCACAGGGTCATGGAGTCCACGCACACGTCCACGGCCCGGACCGTGACGCCGGTGTTTTTCTCCACCACATAGCGGACCTCGTTCATGATGGACCGGCAGACCGCGGGGAGGTTGACGCCGTTTTCCACAATGATGTGGAGTTCGATGGAGATGGAGTCGTCTTCGTGATACGAGATGCTGACGCCCTTGCTCATAGCCTCGCGGCGCAGCAGGTGAACCAGACCGTCGGTCATAGAGCGGAAGGCCATGCCCTTGACGCCGAAGCAGTTGGTGGCGGCCATGCCCGTGATGTTGGAGAACACGGCGCTCGAGACGGAGATCTCACCTTGTTCAGACTTGAATTGAATCATGAGAACGTCCTTTCTTTCCTATTGTCAGGGGGCGCACCCCCGGCTGAACCAGCACTTGCTTCCATATTATAAACGATTCTCCGGCAAAGCACAAGTGGTAAACAAGGAAAAACCTGGCCTGCCGGGGAGGGGGAGAAAAAATTTCGACGTACTATCAGAATAGTATTGACAAGCCGGAACTATCGTGGTAGTATAAGACCGTAAACTATCGCGATAGTTTAGCAAGGAGGTTCCGCATATGAAGCTGTTTGACTCGGAATTGAAGGTCATGGACGTCCTCTGGCGCCTGGGGGACCGCACGGCCAAGGAGATTTCCTCCATCCTGGGGGAGGAGACGGGCTGGAACGTAAACACCACCTACACTGTGATCAAAAAATGCGTCGCTAAGGGAGCCGTCCGGCGGAGCGAGCCGAATTTCCTCTGCCACGCCCTGGTCACAAAAGAAGAGATTCAAAAAGCGGAAACGGAGGAGCTCATCGGAAGGCTGTTCGACGGATCGCCGGACCTGCTCTTCGCCTCTTTGCTCAGCAGCCAGACGCTCTCGCCGGAGCAGATTGGGAGGCTTCGGGAGATTGTCAGCGAAATGAGGTGACGTGGCTATGACCTTCCTGGAACTGTCCCTCTCCGGCGGGGTCTTCGTCCTGGCCATCGCGGCTTTCCGGGGGCTGACCCTCCGGCGTCTTCCCAAGGGGACCTTTGTGGCCCTCTGGTGGCTGGCGGCGGCCCGGCTGCTGCTGCCGGTGGAGCTGGCTTCCCGGTTCAGCGTCTACACCCTGCTGGAGGCTTTGGGCCCCAAGTCGGTTCCCGCTACCCCGGACGCTTTGCCCGCCCCGGTGGTCCCTGCGGCTCCTTCGGTCCCTGCGGCCCCCCCGGTGATTGCGATTCCCTCGCAGCCCGCCGCTGTGCCCGCCCCCGCGCCCTTCCCGGTTTGGACAGCCCTGTGGCTGACGGTGGGCCTGTTGCTGGCGGCGTGGTTCCTGATTCGCTATGTCCGCTGGCGGCGGCGCTTCCGGGAGGCCCTCCCGGCGGACTGCCCGGGCCTGGAAACCTGGTTCCAGCTCCGGCGGAAGGTGGAGGTCCGGGTTACGGACCAGATCGCCGCCCCGCTGACCTACGGGCTTTTCCGCCCGGTGATACTCCTGCCCAAGACAATGGATTTCAAAGACGAGGAGGCCCTGACCTGCGTCTTAGCCCACGAGCGGGCCCATATCCGGCGGCTGGATGGCCTTCTCAAGCTGGCGCTGACGGCGGCGCTGTGCCTCCACTGGTTCAACCCCGCCGTGTGGCTCCTCTACGTTCTGGGAAACCGGGACATGGAGCTGCGCTGTGACGAGGCGGCGGTGCTGGCCCTGGGGGAGGACAGCCGGGAGCGCTACGCCCTGGCCCTCATCCGCCTGGCGGAAAATAGAAATGTGCCTCTGTGCGGTTTCGCCCACCGAAACGGCATGGAAGAAAGGATTAAGGCAATTATGAGCATCAAGAAAAAATCCCTGCTGGCTTGCTTTATAGCCCTGGCCCTGGTGCTGGGGATCACCACGGCCTTCGCTACCTCCGCCAAGCCGGCGGAGACGGACGGGCTCTATAACGAAGACTTCACCGACCGGGACTTATACGCCCAGTCCTCGGCGGAGACCGCCGCCCTGTGGGAGGAGAACCTGGCCCCCTATGAGCCCTTCGGCCTCACCTGGACCTTTGACGACCCGGACCTGGACGGAAACGGCCTGACCATGACCTGGGAGGGCCATGAGGTGCGGGGCATCTACGACGAGGGGAAGTTCTCTTGGATCACCGAGCACGCCGGAGACGGCGCCTTCGGCCCCGACGCCGTGGAGCTCTATACCATCTATGAAAATGGCAAGCTCACCGGCCTCCGCCTGGCGACGGAGGAGGAGCAGAAGGCGTTTGACCGGGACCGGAGGCTGTCCGCCGACAGTCTGAAGGTAGAGACCCTGGCGGACAGCGTCCGCTATGACAGCGGGCACATCTACTTTACCATCCCCGAGAGCGAGGAGCCCTGGAGCATTTTCATTCAAGGCCGTATCCTGCTGGAGGACGGCTCCGGGCAGAGTGTCCGCTACCTGGAGAAGGAGAGCGAACAGGCGGAGTGGGTCCCGCAGATGACCTATTCCTTTGAGGTGGCGGACGCCGCCTATGACGAGCTGACCATGGATGTGCGGTACGGAAACGCCAGCTATTGCTATCCCCTGACCCCGCTTCTGCCAGAGAACGGCCCCTTGCCCGTGGAACCTCTGCCGGAGGGCAAGGCGGAGATCCCTGAAGGGGCGGAGATGATCTGGCCCGTGGACAGCGGGGAAATCACCGAGCCCCAGGGAACCCGGCACAGCGGTGTGGATATCGGCGCGGAACGAGGGACCCCCATTTATGCCGCCGGAAACGGAACGGTGAAGGAGGCCGGATTCAACGCCCAGGATGGGAATTTTGTTCGCCTTGACCACGGCAGCGGACAGGAGAGCTTCTATGCCCACTGCGGAAGCGTATTGGTGAAAACCGGAGATAAGGTAACGAGCGGCCAGACCATCGCCACAATTGGCAGCTCCGGCATGTCTACCGGGCCCCACCTGCACTTTGAGTTCCTGGTGAACGGCGTTGCCACGGACCCATTGGTTTTTAACAGGGCCAATAACCAAAATAACTACAGCAGCCAGTTCGACCCGTTCGGCGCATCACAGGGGTACGGAGAGGGACCGAACGGGGATTACTCCGGGAAGCCCATCATTGCTATTATGGACGGGACTGTGCTGGACGCGGGAGTAAAGGAAAAAAGGAGCGTGTCCAGCATTTTAGCGGATTTGTCCGGCCCTTATGTGGAGATTTTGTATGAGGACGGTTATTCCATGGGATACAAAGCCTGTCAGAGTGTCTTGGTGAAGACGGGAGATAAGGTGAAAGCGGGAGATGTGATTGGCTATACCGGGGAACACGCTTCCGCCCATGGTCCTTCCACTCCGCAAGACAGGGCAAACGACGAGAAGGGCCGCCAGCGAGCGGAGCAAAGGCTGGTCAATGGAGACTATCCCCGCAACAGCAGGGGAGAGACCTATGGGAAAATTATGGACATTACCTATACGGGCTATGAGCCGGACCTGATAGGAGCTTTCAATGGGGAAGAGGAAGGCTACGTTACCAAAGAGGACTACTACTATGAAGACACCGTCATAAAAGACCGTGAGTTTTATGCCTATGAAAACTGGCGGTATGAGAACAACATTTCCGGGATAGCCTTCCCGATGTACGACTCGGAGCACAATCTGATCGGCGAGTGGGTCGGAAGCGAGTGGCCTGGAAGCGACGGTAAAAGCGGAAAGACCGCAACGATCGCGGAGGTGCGGGAGGCCCAGAAGCAGGGCTTCCCCAACGCCAACGGCAGTCAGTTCATCGACCGGGGCCCCCATTTTGATACCATAGAAGAAGCTCGCGAAGCGGCTCTCAACGGGCCGATCTTCTAAGCGGCGGAGGCCGTCCCGAAAGGGACGGCCTCTTTTTATTTTCTAAAAGAAAAAATAAAACTTGACTTTAGATCG
>CAJUOD010000100.1 GCA_910587875.1 uncultured Oscillibacter sp.
GGAGGAGGCTTGCCATGAGCGATAATAAGATGAGATTGGACCTGCTGCTGGTGGAGCGGGGCCTGGAGGAGACCCGCCAGCGGGCCCAGGCCGTCATCATGAGCGGCGTGGTCTATGTGGATGGCCGGAAGGCGGACAAGCCCGGCATGGCGGTGCCCGCCGCCGCCGCGGTGGAGGTCCGGGGGGACAAGCTCCCCTACGTCAGCCGGGGCGGGCTGAAGCTGGAGAAGGCCATGGCGGCCTTTCCCATCGACTTGAAGGGGGCTGTCTGCGCCGACATCGGGGCCTCCACCGGGGGCTTTACGGACTGCATGCTCCAGAACGGCGCGGCGAAAGTCTACGCCGTGGACGTGGGCCGGGGCCAGCTGGCCTGGAAGCTGCGGAGTGACCCTCGGGTGGTCTGCCTGGAGCGGACCAACGCCCGGTATCTCAGCCGGGAGCAGATTCCTGAGGAGCTGGCCTTCGCCTCGGTGGACGTGAGCTTCATCTCCTTGAAACTGATTCTGCCGCCCCTGGCGGCCCTGCTGGCGGAGGGGGGACAGGCGGTCTCCCTGGTGAAGCCCCAGTTTGAGGCGGGCCGGGAGAAGGTGGGAAAGAAGGGCGTGGTCCGGGACCCCGCCGTCCACCTGGAGGTCCTGGAGCGCTGGCTGGACCACGCCCGGGAGGCGGGCCTGACGCCCATGGGCCTGACCTATTCCCCCATCCGGGGCCCGGAGGGGAACATCGAGTATCTGGGCTTCCTGCGGAAGGGCGGCGGGGCCGTCCCGGCGGAATTTGATCTGAAAGCCCTGGTGGAGGAATCCCACCGGGTCTTGAAGGAACACGGAGAGGGGGAGCATCCATGAGCCCCAAGAAAATCATCCTGTGTCCCAACCCCAATCGGGACCAGGGCATGAAGACCACCCGGGCGGCGGAGGACATTCTCCGCCAGCTGGGCTTCCAGACGGTGGTGTGCTCTCCCTTCCGGGATCGGAAGGAGGGGGCCTTCGCCGACTACGACGTGCTGCCCCTGCCCCAGGAGCTCCGGGGGGCGGACCTGCTGATCACCTTCGGCGGGGACGGGACCATATTGCACCTTGCCAAGCTGGCGGCCCTCCACAAGATGCCGGTGCTGGGCGTGAATATGGGGGGCCTTGGCTTCGTCGCCGAGCTGGAGGCCTCCGAGCTGGAGCAGCTCCGGAGGCTGAAGGACTGGCAGTTTGAGACGGAACAGCGGATGATGCTGGACGTCTCCGTCTTCCGGGACGGGCGACAGATCTACACGAACCTGGGGCTCAACGAGGCCGTCATCCGGGAGGGGCCCATCTCCCACGTCATCCATTTAAAGATTTCCTCCGACGGGCGGCACCTGGCGGACATTGCCGGGGACGGGGTCATCGTGGCCACGCCCACGGGGTCCACGGCCTACTCCCTGTCCGCCGGGGGACCGGTGGTGGAGCCGGTGGCCCAGACCATGGTGGTCTGTCCCATCTGCATCCACAATATGCGCTTCTCCTCCTACGTCCTGAGCCCCGAGCACACGCTGACGGTGGAGCTGGAGCGGAACGGACGGAAGCCGGTCTATCTCTTCGTGGACGAGAGCCGGGCCTTCGCCCTGCGGGCCGACGACAAGGTCCAGATCCGCCGCTCCCGGTATGTGACCCGGCTGGTGCGGCTGACGGAGCGGAGCTTCTGCGAGATCTTCGCCCAGAAAATGCTTCCGGGAGGGATGGACACATGAAGAACGACCGGCAGGCCATGATTTTGGAAATCATCGGCCGGGAGAACATCGAGACCCAGGAGCAGCTGCTGACCCGGCTCCAGGCCCGGGGCTTCCGGTGCACCCAGGCCACCATCTCCCGGGACATCAAGCAGCTCCACCTTATCAAGGAGCCGGTGGGCCAGGGGGTCTATAAGTACGCCGTCTCCGGCAACCGGGCGACGCTGAACGTGGCGGCGAAGCTGCGGACCATCTTCCGGGAGTGCATCGTCAGCATCGACTACGCCCAAAACATCGTGGTGGTGAAAACCATGCCGGGGCTGGCCAACGGGGCCTGCTCCGCCCTGGACAATATGGACATGAGCGACATCGTGGGCTCCCTGGCGGGAGACGACACCGCCCTCCTGGTGATGCGGAACACCGAGGCGGCGGAGCTGCTCTGCCAGGAAATTAAAGACATGCTGTAAAGGAGCGCGCCATGCTGGAGCTTCTGCACATCGAGAATATCGCGGTCATCGAGGAGGCGGACATCCAGTTCCGCCCGGGATTCAACGCCCTCACGGGCGAGACCGGGGCGGGCAAGTCCATCGTCATCGACGCCATGGGGGCCGTCCTGGGGGGCCGGACCTCCCGGGACCTGATCCGCACCGGGGCCGCCAAGGCCTTCGTCAGCGCGGAGTTCTCCGCCGTCCCGGCGGACCTGCCGGGCCTCCGGGAAAACGGCGTCTCCCCGGACGAGGACGGAAATCTGCTGCTCCAGCGGGAGATCTCCGGCGAGGGCAAGAACGTTTGCCGGGCCAACGGGCGGCCCATTACCGTGGCCCAGCTGCGGCAGATCGGCGGGGAGCTTTTGAACATCCACGGCCAGCACGACGGGGCCCAGCTCCTGGACGAGGAGCAGCACGGGGCCTATCTGGACCGCTTCGGCAGGACGGAGGAGCCCCTGGGGGCCTATCAATCGGCCTACACTGTGCTTGCGGATCTCTGGGAGCAGATCAGGGCCCTCCAGATGGACGAGGCGGAGAAGGCCCGGCGGGTGGACAGCCTCCGCTTTCAAATTGACGAGCTGGAGCGGGCGGAGCTCCGCCCCGGCGAGGAGGAGGAGCTGGAGGCGCGCCGGAATCTGCTGCGCAACGGCGAGAAATACCTCTCCGCCCTCTCCGGCGCGGACTACTGCCTCTCCGGCGACGACGAGAGCGCCGGGGCGGTGAGCCAGCTCCGGGACGCGGAGGAGGCCCTGTCCGGCGTGCGGAACCTGGGCGAGGAGCTGGGGGAGGCGTACAAGCGCCTGGGAGAGTTGCGGAGCGAGGCCTATGACCTGGCGGAGACCATCCGGGACCTGAGGGGGGCTTTCGACTTCTCCCCGGAGGAGCTGGACGCGGCGGAGAGCCGGGCGGACCAGCTCTACCGCCTGAAGAAGAAATACGGGGCCACCGTGGAGGACATGCTGGCCTACCTGGACCAGCGCCGGGCGGAGCTGGACGCCATCGAGACGGCGGACGGTACGCTGATCCTCCTGGAGAAGAAACGGGGCAAGGCCGAGGCCGCCGTCCAGGCGGCGGGGAAAGCCCTGACGGAGGCCCGGAAGCGGGCGGCGGCATCCCTGGAGGACCGCATCCAGCAGGAGCTCCGGGACCTGGACATGAACCGAGTCCGGTTTGCCATCGACTTCGCCGAAAAGGACCCCGGGCCCGACGGCTGCGACGTGGTGCGCTTCCTCATGTCCGCCAACGCCGGGGAGGACCTGAAGCCCATCGCCAGAATCGCCTCCGGCGGCGAGCTGGCCCGCATCATGCTGGCCCTGAAAAACGTCCTGGCGGAGCAGGAGGCCGTGGGTACCCTGGTCTTCGACGAGGTGGACACCGGCGTCTCGGGCCGGGCGGCCCAGAAGGTGGCGGAGAAGCTGGCCCAGGTCAGCCGGGGAAAGCAGGTCCTCTGCGTCACCCACCTGCCCCAGCTGGCCGCCATGGCGGACACCCATTTCTCCGTGGAGAAGGGGGAGGCCGGGGGCCGGACCTACACCCACGTGGTCCTGCTGGACCGGGACCGCCGGAAGGCGGAACTGGCCCGGATCACCGGGGGCTCCCAGGTGACAGAGGCCCTGCTGAAGAGTGCCGGGGAGCTGCTGGACGCGGCGGAGAGCTACCGGGCGGCATTGACTATATAAGAGATATTACAAAAGACTTTATGAGACATACGGGAGGGACTGCCATGAAATCCAAAGCCGCCGTGAAGCGCATCATCGAGACCCTGAAGGGCGTCTATCCCGACGGGCTCTGCTCCCTGCGGTACGAGAAGGACTATGAGCTTCTCTTTGCCGTGCGCCTTTCCGCCCAGTGTACCGACGCGCGGGTGAACCAGGTGACCCCCGCCCTCTACGCCCGCTTTCCCACCCTGGAGAGCTTCGCGGAGGCGGACCCCAAGGAGGTGGGGGAGTACATCCACTCCTGCGGCTTCTACAACGGCAAGGCCAAGGACATGGTCCTCTGCGCCCAGAAGCTGCTCAGCGATTTCGGCGGGAAGGTCCCGGGCACCATGGAGGAGCTGACCGGCCTCCCCGGCGTGGGCCGGAAGACGGCCAATTTGATCCTGGGGGATATCTACGGACAGCCCGCCTACGTCTGCGACACCCACTGCATCCGCATCACGGGACGGCTGGGGATCACCGACGGATCCAAGGACCCCGTCCAGGTGGAAAGGCAGCTCCGGGAGGCCCTGCCCCCCAAGGAGTCCAACAACTTCTGCCACCGGATGGTCCTCTTCGGCCGGGATACCTGCACCGCCCGGAGCCCCAAGTGCCAGGGCTGCCCCCTGGCGAAGGACTGCGACACGGCGAAGGCCGCAAAATAAGAGACGAAAGCGCCTGTGCGGTTTGCACAGGCACTTTTTTGCCCTCCGCCTCATATACTGGCCTTGAAGACCGCAAAGGAGGAAGCGATATGGATGAGAGATCGGCCCAGATGGCAGAGCAGCTCCGGAAGAATCCGGCTATGCTGAAATCCCTGATGCAGTCCCGGGACGGCCAGACGCTGATGCGGATGCTGACCCAGGACGACGGGGGCGCGGGCCTGAAGAAGGCGGTCCAGTCCGCCGCCAAGGGCGACGCCGGGGCCATGACCCAAATGGTGAGCCAGATTATGCAGAGCCCCGAGGGGGCGGCGCTGGTGGAGCGCATCAACAAGGCCGTTCAGAAGTAAGCGGCAAAGGGGGCTGGGCCGGATGGCGGAATTTGAAGAGAAGCTGAACAGTATCCTGTCCAACCCGGACGCCATGAGCCAGATTATGCAGCTGGCCCAGTCCCTGGGGGGAAACGGGGGAGGGACTCAGCAGTCCGCCTCCGCCCCGCCGCCCCAGGACCAGCCGGGACAGCAGCCGGGGCAAGCCTGGGGACCTCCGCCGCCTCAGCAGCAAAACGCCCCGCCGCCCGCCGGAGGCGGGGGAGACCTGCTGTCCTCCCTGATGGGGGGCGGGGGTCTGGACCCGGGGCTCCTCTCCCGCCTCCTGCCTCTGATTCAGGAGCTGGGGGGACAGCGGGACTCCAACGCCCGGAATCTGCTCTACGCCCTGCGGCCCTATCTGCGGAGCGACCGCCAGGAGAAGGTGGAGCGGGCCCTCCAGCTGGCGCGGCTGTTCCACCTGGGGAAGAAATTCCTCTCGGGATGGGAGGGCTGAGGCATGTATAACCGCTACATCCGCAACGACAACGGCTCCTACACCCGCATCCCGGAGGAGGGACCGGCTTCGCCGCCGACCGGAGGGACTTCCTCCGGCGGGCCGCCTCCCGGGGGTCCGCCCCCCGGGGGCCCGTCCCCTGGAAGCCCGCCGCCTGGAAGCCCGCCGCCGGGAGGGGCTTCTTCCGGAGGAGCGTCCCGCGGCGGTCCGCCGCCAAACGGTCCGGGACCCGGGCGGCCTCCCCACGGCCAGACTCATGGCGGACGGCCCGCGGACGGCCTCACCGGCGTCCTTCAGCACCTGCTGGACCAGTTCCACCTGGACCACGTGGACACCGGGGACCTGCTGCTGCTGGCGCTGCTGTTCTTCCTCTTCCGGGAGAACGCGGACGAGGAGCTGCTGGTGGCCCTGGGGCTGCTGCTGATTCTATAGACGGAAAAAGGACGGGGATTCCCCGTCCTTTTCTTCGCTTCAATTCATGGGCTCCATGGGCTCCGCCCCGCCGTCGTCCAGCAGCACCGTGCCGTCGGGCAGGGTGAACCGGGAGGCGTCGTACTCCGTCTGGTCCACATAGAGAGAGGTCATCCGGTAGACGGCGTTTTCCCCCAGCAGGCGCTCCGCCTGGACCAGCAGGCCGTTTTCCACGCTGACCCAGTACCGGGTGGAGTAGCCCGCCTCGTCCGCCGCCGTCTCCACGTAAATGCAGGTCAGGGCGTCCAGGGGCCGGTAGTCCGCCAGGACAATGTCCTCCACGGGCAGGTCCAGGATGTCCTCATAGGTGGGAATGGACTGCTCCACGTCGGCGGAGAACTCCCCCGCCGGGAGGACGGTGACCTCCGCGTCCTGATCGTAGCCGTACCAGATATAGGTCTCCTCCCCGTTGGTGAGGCTGATCCGGGTGCTGCCGTCCGGCAGTCCCCGGTCCACCCGGGTCCAGGGGCCCCGGACGATGGTGTAGAGCTCGTGGGCCCCGCCGCCGCCCTCCCAGAGGTATTCCACGGTCATGCTCCGCCCGTAGCTCTCCGGCCTGGAGAGGCTGGCGATGGCGGCCTGGACCGTCTCCGGCGTGATCTCCACCACCGTGACATGGGAGGAGGGGCCGGCGTCCCCGGCGGAGGGATCCCTGGGCGGGTCGGAGGGGGGAAGGGTGATGTGGGCGGTGCGGTTCAGGCTGCCCCCCAGCATCAGGGCCACCAGGACGGCGGCCACGGCCAGCACGGCCAGGGTGATCCAATTCAGCTTCCGCTTGTCCATGGGTTACGCCTCGTAGCCGGCGGGCCGCTCCTCCCGGAGGCCGAAGCGCCACTCGACGGCGTCGGCGATGCGTCGGCAGGCGTTCCCGTCCCCGTAGGGGTTCACGGCGTGGGCCATGGCGTCGTAGGCCCGCTTGTCCTGAATCAGGCGGGAGGCCATGGTGACAATGTCGTCCTGGACCACGCCCGCCAGCTTCACCGTCCCGGCGGCCACGGCCTCGGGCCGCTCCGTCTCCCGGCGGAGGACCAGCACGGGCTTGCCCAGGGCCGGGGCCTCCTCCTGGAGGCCGCCGGAGTCCGTCAGCACCAGATAGCAGCGGTCCATGAGGTTGTGCATTTCGTCGGCGGGGAGGGGGTCGATCAGGTGGATCCGGGGCGCGCCCCGGAGATACGTGTCCACGGCCTCCCGGACCACGGGACTTAAATGGACGGGGTAGACCAGCTCCACGTCCCGGTTCTCCTCGGCGATCTGCCGGAGGGCCAGCATGATGTTTTTCATGGGCTCGCCGTAGTTCTCCCGCCGGTGGCAGGTGACCAGGAGGACCTTCTTCTCCCCGTAGGGCAGGCGGTTCAGCTCCTCTGTTGCGAAGCGGTAGTCCTTCCGCACAGTGGTTTTCAGGGCGTCGATGACGGTGTTCCCCGTGACGAAGATGCCTGCGGGGTCCCGGCCCTCCCGGAGGAGGTTCTCCCGGTTCCCGGCGGTGGGGCAGAAGTGCAGGTCCGCGATGGAGGAGGTCAGCACCCGGTTCATCTCCTCCGGGAAGGGGGCGTATTTGTCATAGGTCCGGAGGCCCGCCTCCACGTGGCCCACAGCCACCTGGTGGTAGTAGGCGGAGAGAGCCCCGGCGAAGGTGGTGGAGGTGTCCCCGTGGACCAGGATCAGGTCGGGCTTCAGCTGGTCGATGGCCTCGTCCATGCCCAGGAGGCACTTGCTGGTGATGTGGGAGAGGGTCTGCCGGGGGGCCATGATGTCCAGGTCCCGGTCCGGCGTGACGCCGAAGACCTCCAGCACGCTGTCCAGCATCTGCCGGTGCTGGGCGGTGACGCAGCAGAGGCTCTCAATCCCGGGGCGGGAGGCCAATTCCTTCACCAGGGGGCACATTTTGATGGCCTCCGGCCGGGTGCCGAAGACGCTCATGATACGCACGTTCTTCATGTCTGCTCCTTGTCCCCATGACCGGGGGCGTCCTCTTTTTCGGCGTGTTCGCCGTGGTGTCCCAGCTCCTTGAGCTCCTCAAGCTCCTCGTGGAGCTCCTCCCGGATCTCCTTGGGGAACACCATCCGGGCGGCCACCGCTCCCACAATGCACAGCGTCAGGAAAAACAGCATGGCCTTCTGCTCCCCCCCGGTGGTCAGCACCACGGCGGAGAGGCCCATAATGGCGGAGATAACGTACAGGGTCGCCACCGCCTGCTTCTGGTTCAGGCCCATGTCGATGAGCCGGTGGTGGATGTGCCCCCGGTCGGCGTGCATGGGACTCTGGCCGTGGGCAATGCGGCGGATGAAGGCAAAGGCGGTGTCAAAAATCGGCAGGCCCAGAATCAGGAAGGGCACCGCGAAGGAGATCACCGCGTAGAACTTGAAGAGGCCCTGGATGGACATGGTGGCCAGGATATAGCCCAGGAAGGTGGCCCCGGTGTCCCCCATGAACATCTTGGCGGGGTTGAGGTTGTAGGGCATGAAGCCCACGCAGGCCCCCACCAGGGCCGCCATGACAATGGCGACCTCCGCCTCGGAGGCCAGGAGGGCGATGACCAGCATGGTGGTGGCCGAGATGGCGGAGACCCCGTTGGCCAGTCCGTCCAGCCCGTCGATGAGGTTCACCGCGTTGGTAATGGCCACGATCCACAGCACCGTGAAGGGGATGGACAGGGGGCCCAGCACCCAGTAGAGGCTCTCAGAGAAGATGTTGGGGTTGGAAAAGGCCTGAATGACCACGCCGTTCAGGGCAGGAATCAGGGCGGCGGCGATCTGGACCACGAATTTCAGCAGGGCGGGCAGGGGGCAGATATCGTCCACCACCCCCAGGACTACGATGATGACGGAGCCCAGCAGGATGCTCTGCATCTGGACGTTTCCCCGGACGCTGCCCAGGATGAGGACGCTGACCATGAAGCCGATGAAGATGGCCAAGCCCCCCAGGCGGGGGATAGGCACCTTGTGCATCCGGCGGCCGTCCTTGGGCACGTCCACCGCCCCCACCTTGTAGGCGAAGGTCTTCACCACGGGGGTCATGAGGAAGCTGACGACCAGCGCCGTCAGCAGGGCGACGGCCACGTAGGCAATCAGCCGGTTATCTAAGGGCATGTTGCGCTCTCCTTATCTGGGTAAAAACCCAACCTTTTTGTACACCTTGGCAAGGGTCCGCCCGGCAATGCGGGAGGCTCGCTCCGCGCCCTGGCGGTAGATGCCCTCCAGATAGGCCTTGTCGGCCATGAGGCGCTGGGCCTCCTCCCGGATGGGGCGCAGCAGCTCGATGACCGCCTCGCCCACGGCGGGCTTGAAGACGCCGTAGCCCTGGCCCTGGAACTCGGCCTCCGCCTCCTCCAGGGTCTTGCCGGTGGAGGCGCAGTAGATGGTCAGCAGATTGGAGACGCCGGGCTTCAATTCCTTGTCATAGCGGACGGCGGTTTCGCTGTCGGTGACGGCCCGCTTGAATTTCCGCTGGATGACCTCCGGCGGGTCCATGAGGTTGACGCAGCCGTCCGGGTCGGACTTGCTCATCTTGTTCAGGGGGTTGCCCAGGCTCATGATCCGGGCGCCCTGTTCCACCTTCTGGATGAAGGGATCCGGCAGGGTGAAGGTCTCGCTGTAGACGCCGTTGAAGCGCTGGGCGATGTCCCGGCACAGCTCCACGTGCTGGCGCTGGTCCTCGCCCACGGGGACCAGGTCCGTCTGATAGAGCAGGATGTCCGCCGCCATGAGCACCGGGTAGGTGAAGAGGCCGGCGGTGATGTTGTCGGCGTGCTGCTGGGACTTCTGCTTGAACTGGGTCATGCGGCTCAGCTCGCCGAACTGGGTGTAGCAGCTTAAGACCCAGCTGAGCTCCGCGTGCTGGGGCACGTGGCTCTGGATGAAGAGGATGCTCTTCTCCGGGTCCAGGCCGCAGGCGACGTACTGGGCCAGCTGGTCCAGCGCCCGGCGGCGCAGGTCCGCGGGCACCTGCCGCACGGTGATGGCGTGCATGTCCACGATGCAGTAGACGCACTCGTACTCGTCCTGAAGGGCCACCCAGTTCTTGATGGCGCCCATGTAGGACCCCAGGGTCAAATCGCCGCTGGGCTGAATGCCGCTGAAGATGCGTTTTTTCTTGTTTTCCATGACATACCTCGCTGTCCGGCCCCGGGCCTCGGGGCCTGCTCAATTTTATCAGTTTACCACGAAAGAATGGAAAGTGCAATTGCCGGGAGGGAAAAACCGGCGGATTTTCCCCTACGGATTGTAGACCATGCCGCCCGCCCCTTTCAAAACGCCGGCCGCCTCCGGGGAGGGGCGTCAAAAAAAGACCTCCATCCCAGAAAAGACCTGCAACAGGTATCTTTGGGACAAAAGCCTTGAAACTTCTGCGGTGCCACCCAAATTGGC
>CAJUOD010000101.1 GCA_910587875.1 uncultured Oscillibacter sp.
TCCAGCCGTTGACCACCGTGTGGAGCAGCATCATGTAGAGGCCGATCAGAGCGGGGAGGTAAAAAATGGCGGTCAGCCCCTCGGGGGGATACCAGTGGAGAACCTGAACGAAGAAGGCGGAGGACATATAGCCCAGGAAGGCCCCCAGGGCCAGCAGGCCGATTCCAACGAGCCCGTACCACCGGGGCACGTCCCGGATGGGCTCGGACTTGTGGGACTCCTGGACGATGTCGATGATGTTGGTCCGCTTCACGGAGCGGCTCCCCAGGAAGAACATCATAACGATGACAAAGGCGGAAAAGGCCAGGGAAAACAGGTACGCATAGGGGTTGAACACCAGGCGCATTTCCTCCGTGTCCACCACGGCCAGCCGGAAGAACTGCCACAAAATCCAGGCCAGGGGACCGCCAAAAACCGCCCCGGCGGCGCAGGAGCCCAGGGAAATAACCCCCAGCTCCCGGTACAGCTCCCCCCGGATCTGGGCCCGGGAGGCCCCCAGGGCCAGGAACACGCCGGTCTCCCGGGACTTCTGCCGGAAGAAGAGGCCGGAGGCGTAGGTGGTGAACACGGCGCAGCCGATGACCGCCAGGATGAAGATCATCATCACCTGCTTGCGGCTGTCGCCCCCCTCGGGGAGGACGTTTAAAACGGTAGGAGCCCGCATCATGCAGACGTAAGCCGTGATGAGCAGCACGGAGAAGAAGCAGCACCCCGCCAGGAGCGCGTATTGCTTTTTGTTTCTCCGGCGCATGAGAGCGTAGACCTCGGAAAAATGGCGCATGGTCATTCCCTCCCCATCTCGCGAACCGCGTCCAAAAGCAGGTCCTGGAATTTCTCCCGGTCCGTGGTCCCCTTCTCCAGTTCTCTCCAGACCACGCCGTCCCGGAGAATCACCACCCGGTCGCAGAAGGAGGCGGCGTAGGAGTCGTGGGTCACCATGAAGATGGTAGCCTCCAGGGCGCTCTTCGCCTGCTCAAAGGAGCGGATCACCGCCCGGGTGGACTTGGAGTCCAGGTTGCCCGTGGGCTCGTCGGCCAGGATCAAAAGCGGATGGTTGATGAGGGCCCGGGCCACGGCGGTGCGCTGCTTCTCGCCGCCGGAGATCTCCGCCGGGTACTTGTCCCGGATGCCCGCGATGCCGAAGACCTCACAGAGCTGATCGGCCCGGGCCTCCGTCATGTCGGAGACGATACCGCCGATGATGGCGGGCAGGAGGATGTTCTGCCGGACCGTCAGGCCGTCCAGCAGGAGGAAGTCCTGGAAGACAAAGCCCAGCTGCTTGTTCCGGATCTCCGCCAGGGCGTCCTCGTCCAGGCGGGCCAGCTCGGTCTTCCCCAGGCGGATGCTGCCGGAGTCCGTGGGGATGTAGCAGGAGATGCAGTTTAAGAGGGTGGTCTTGCCGGAGCCCGAGGGGCCCATGACGGCGACGAATTCGCCCTTGCCCACGTGGAGGGAGACCCCCTTGAGGACCTCGTAGGAGGTCTTTCCCACTTGGTAGGATTTGCGCAGGTTTTCCACAGTCAGCATAATACTCGTTCCTTTCTTACAGCACGAATTGGAGGATGGCGATGACCGCCAGATGGGCGGGATAGAAGATGTAAAAGAACCACTTTGGGATCTTGAGCCCGGAGCGGGTAGGGAGGAAAATCAGCGGCGCGGCCAGCAGGGCGAAAACGGTCCAGTCCACGGCGAAGCCGCCCAGCTTCAGGGCCAGCGGGTCCTCCATGTAACCGCCCCACAGGGCCGGGAGGTAGTTCAGCGTATAGAGGAGCGCCCCGATTTTGGGGTGGTTCCGGCAGAGGAAGAAGATCAGCATCAGCTGAATCCCGATGCCGGAGTAGTCGAAGTTCCACCAGCTCACCACAAAGAGGGCCCCGAAGAACAGCCACCACTTCCGCTCCTTGAACCCCACCATCGCCAGCAGGGAGAGGAACAACGTGAAGAAGATGTTCCAGTTCATCCAGTTCCGGTCCACCATCCAGTCGTGGGGATGGAAGGCCAGGACGTAGAAGGGCTGGGAGATGACGGCAAAGAGAGCCAGGCGGCCCAGATACCGCTTCACGTCGTGGGTATACAGCAGGCCCACGGTCAGGCAGTAGCAGAAGATGGGGAAGGCCAACCGCCCGATCCAGCGAAACACGCCTACCTCCGGGAAGAAGGCGCCGCCCACGTGGTCGATGAGCATGGCGGTGATGGCCACCAGCTTCAAGAGGTCCGTGTCCAGATTCGTTTGCAGCCGGGGCCCCTGCCGGGGGACCTCTGTGGGGGTGGTCAGGGCGTGCCGGATGCGGGCGGGAAGGGTTTGAGTGTTCATGGCGATTCCTCCTTGCGTTTCTCTGGGTTCAGGGTACCGCAAAAAAACGGCCCCCGCAAACAGGGCCGTTCTCTTCGGCGGGTCTGATGTAAAGTTTGGCAGGTCTAACGGATCCGATGTCATATTTGGCGCTTCCGCCGTCATATTTGGTTTGGCGAATCCCGGCCTATGTGTTATAATAGTCACAGCAAACCGCAAGGAGTTGATTCGATGCTTCGCATTGGCATCTGCGACGACAGCGCCGAAGCCCGCGTCGCCCTCCGGGCCGCCCTGGAGCGGGCCCTGGAACGGCGGCGGAGCGGGGAGGCGTCCTTTTTCGAGTTCTCCTCCGGGGAGGGGCTCCTCCGTTGGCTGGAGAAGCACGCCGGGGAGCTGGACCTGGTGTTTTTGGACATTGAAATGGGGGAGCTGGACGGCATGGAGACCGCCCGCCGCCTCCGGGCCGCCGACGAGGGGCTCCAGCTGGTCTTCGTCACCGGGTACACGGACTACGTCTTCGACGGCTACGCCGTGGGGGCCCTGGGCTACCTGATGAAGCCCCCAAAGCCGGAACAGCTGGACGGTGTACTGGACCGGGCCGCGGAGGCCCGCCTCCGGGACGGGGACAAGGCGTTTCTCTGCCGCAGCGGGGAAACCCTGTACCGCATCCCCAAGAAAACCATCCTCTATTTCGCCTCCGACCGGCGGCAGGTCTCCTGCGTCTCCACCGCCCGGACCTACGTCTTTTACGGCAAGCTGGACAACGTGGAACGGGATGTGGGGGACGGCTTCGTCCGGGTCCACCAGCGCTACCTGGTCCGGGTCTCCGCCATAGACCGGATGGAGGGAAACCAGATCTTCGTGGGGGACGCCGCCATCCCTGTCAGTCGGGCCTGCCGGTCCGCCGCCCTGGCCGCCCTGGCCCGGTCGGCCCTGGAGGGCTAGACCATGGAGACCGTGCTGTTCTTCCTCTCCCGGATGGCGGAGTATATACTGCTCTACCTCCGGCACTGGTCCTGGTTCCTCCTGATTCTGGCCAGCGGCTTCTTTCTTTTTCGGCTTGTCTCCGCCTTCCTGCCGGTGAAGCCCCGGCGGGGCTGGCGGATTGGCCTGACGGTATTCCTAGGCGTCATCTCCGGGCAGATTATCTGGCTGGGGGACCCGAACCTGCTGTTCGCCCTGCTGGCCTTCGTTCCCGCGCTGATGCTGGCCTCCAAGGGGGACCGGGCGGGGCGGCTGGCGGTGACGGTGATCTTCTTCTGCCTCATCATGCCCGTCTGCGCCGTCTTGGACACCTACTGCGCCCCCATCATGGCCCACTACGGGCTGGACGACGTCTACTACTACTCTGAAAAGTTCATCCGTCTCGCCGTCTGGGGCCTTCTATACCTGGGGGCCCGGAAGCGCCTGCCGGAGCAGCCGCCCCGGCTGTCTCCCCGCTTCTGGAGGCTGACGCTTCTGCTGGCCGCCATGCCCTTCAGCGCTCTGCTGGCGGTGGTGCTGCTGACCTTTGAGGGCGGCATCGGCACAAACTCCGCTGCCCACAGCCTGACCATGAACCTGGGGGTGGTGGTGCTGCCCTTCGTGTTTCTGACGGCCCTGGTCCTGCTGTACGCCATCCTGGTGCTGGAGGACCACGAGCGGCTGGAACAAGCGGACAAGCTGGCCTCCCTCCGGGAGAGCTACTACCAGGGCCTCCGGCGGGAGGAGCGGCAGGTCCGCACCCTGCGCCACGACCTCCGCAACCACCTGACGGCCCTCCGGGGCCTGGTGGAGACCGGGGAAGGGGTCAAGGCCCTCCAATACATCGACCAATTAGCGGACTCCCCGGCCCTCCGGGGCGGGAAGCGGCTGTGCGAGAACGACGCGGCCAACGCCGTCCTCTCCGCCAAGGCGGAGGCCATGGGCCGGGCGGGCCTCACGGCGGACTTTACCGTCTCCCTGCCCAAGGACCTTCCCCTGGGGGACGCGGACCTGTGCGCCTTGCTGGGCAACGCCCTGGACAACGCCATGGAGGCGGCGGAGCGGGCGGAGGACAAGGCGGTCCTCCTCCGCTGCCGGGTGGAAAAGGGCCTCTTCATGCTCCGGGTGGAGAACGCCTACGCCGGGGAGCTGTCGGCGGACCTCTCAACCACCAAGGCGGACAAGGCCGCCCACGGCTTCGGCCTCACGGGGATGCGTGAGATCGCGGAGCGCCTGGGCGGCTCGCTGGAGACCCGGTCCGGGGGCGGGCGGTTCGAGCTGGTGGTGTGCATCCCTCTGTCTCCATAAAAAACGCCCCCTCCCGATGGGAGGGGGCGCTCGATCGTGATCCCACTACAAAAACAGCCGCAGCGTAAACCGGCCGTTTTCCGCCTGGAAGGTGCACCCGCCGCCATATTTCTTCACGAGGGACTGGATGCTTTGCACCCCGATCCCATGGCCGGGGCGGTCGGACACCGGCAGGCCCTTTTCAAACCGGACCACTTCCCGGCAGGGATTGATAACCTGAAGGAAGAGCCTTCCATTCTGCTTTTGAAACGAGAATTTCACGCCGATGGTACAGGCCGTTCCCGCTTCAGCCAGGAGCAGGCAGGCGTGGAACGCGTTTTCCAGAGCGTTGGAGAGGATGACGCACAGGTCGCTGTCCACAACGGAGATCACAGCGGGAAGCGCTCCCCGCACGTCCATTTCGATTCCGGTCTTCTCCGCCCGGTCGGCAAAGGCGGAGAGGATTAGGTTGGCGGCCTCGTTTTCGCAGTAGCGCCGCACCTGCTGGGCCTCAAGCTCCGCGCATATGCCGGAAATATAGTCCTTCGCCCGCTCCGCCTGCCCGTTTTCGATGCAGGAGAACAGATATTGCAAATGATGGCGCAGGTCGTGGCGGTACCGGGCGGCCGCGGCCTGGGACTCCCGCAGCTGGGTGATCTCATGGGTAGCCTGGGCCACCTGCAGCTTCAGGTTTTCCTGCGTCTGCCGAAGCAGGGTCCGCTTGCCCTCCTCGGCGGAGTTATGCAGCAGAAAGATGATATAGGCCCCGCAGCAGACTGTGGGCATAAACTCCACTACCACCGGGGAACCCCGGGACAGCAGGTCCGTATAAATCCGCGTGAGATAATCAAAGCCGTAGTACAGGGCCGGGATCAGGCCGAACTGGCACTGCATCCTCGCCGGATGCTCCATCATCTGCCGGACGGCGGGGGAGGCAAAGCGCAGCAAAACCACCAGCCACGGCACGGTGAACGCCAGCTCCGCCAGCTCCTGCGCCGCCGGCACCCTGGGCAGCAGCGCCGCCACCAGTAGCGCCGGCCAGCGCCGCATCTGGCAGAACAGATAGGCGGACAAAATGGAGATCGCCGGCCACAGCCACTTTCCGGTGAGAGCGCGGAGCAGAAACAGCAGCGGGATGTGCACAAGGAGCGGATAGAACTGAGCCCAGCGTGCCGTGCCCCAGAAGAGATACGCCGCGCTCTGGGGAATCAGCATCAGCGCCGCGGCCAGCCAGAAGGCCCGGCGGCCGCTCCGGGCGGCCAGCGCGCCGCTGAAGGAGGCGGACAGCATGCTGCCGAAAACGCTCACCGCCGCGCCGTTCAGCAGGGAAACGATCATCTCGGCTTTATTCATCGAATCTCCATGGCCTTGACCCGCAGCCGGTTCATGGCCCGGGCCAGGGTGGCCTGGGCCAGCTGGTACTCCTGCCGGCTCTTCTTCTGGAGCATGGCCTCCCGGGCCTGGTCCGCCTCCCGGCGGGCCCGGGCGGCGTCGATCTCCTCGGGCCGCTCCACGGAGTCCACCAGGACCAGGACCTCGTTCTTCTCAATCTTCACCAGGCCGGAGGACACCGCCGCCAATTGGACGGGCCCGTCCGGGACCTGGTAGCGCAAGGTCCCCGGCAGCACGGCGGCGATCATGTCGCTGTGGTGGGCCAGGATGCCCTGCTCCCCGTTGCTGGTGGGAATGGTCAGGCTGACGCAGGGCCCCTCGTAGAAGCTCCGGTCCGCCGCCAGGATGTGGGCCTGAAAGACTTCCATCACGCCTCACCCGCCTCAATCTTTTTGGCCTTCTCCACCACGTCCCGCCAGGTGCCCACGTTGTAGAAAGCCGCCTCCGGGTACTGGTCCAGCTCGCCGTTCACCAGCTTTTCAAAGCTCTCCAGGGTGTCCTTCAGGGGCACGTAGACCCCGGGGATGCCGGTGAACTTCTCCGCCACCGTAGTGGGCTGGGCGAAGAAGCGCTGGAGCCGCCGGGCCCGGGCCACGGTCTTCTGGTCCTCCTCGCTGAGCTCGTCCATGCCGAGTATCGCGATGATGTCCTGGAGCTCCATGTACTTCTCCAAAATCTCCTGACAGGTCCGGGCGACGCGGTAGTGCCGCTCTCCCACCACGTCGGCCTCCAGAATCCGGGAGGAGGAGGCCAGGGGATCCACCGCCGGGTAAATGCCCTGCTCGGAGATCTTCCGGCTCAGGACGGTGGTGGCGTCCAGATGGGCGAAGGTGGTGGCCGTGGCCGGGTCCGTCAGGTCGTCCGCCGGGACGTAGACCGCCTGGACGGAAGTGACGGAACCGTTCTTCGTGGAGGTGATGCGCTCCTGGAGCTCGCCCATTTCGTTGGCCAGGGTGGGCTGATAGCCCACGGCGGAGGGCATCCGCCCTAAGAGGGTAGAGACCTCGCTGCCCGCCTGGACGAAGCGGAAGATGTTGTCGATGAACAGCAGCACGTCCTTGTGCTCCTTGTCCCGGAAGTACTCCGCCATGGTCAGCCCCGCCAGGGCCACCCGCATGCGGACGCCGGGGGACTCGTTCATCTGGCCGAAAACCAGGGCCGTCTTCTCGCTGACGCCGCTCTCCCGCATCTCCCGCCAGAGGTCGTTGCCCTCCCGGGAGCGCTCGCCCACGCCGGTGAAGATGGAGTATCCGCCGTGCTCGGTGGCCACGTTGTGGATCAGCTCCTGAATCAGGACGGTCTTGCCCACGCCCGCGCCGCCGAAGAGGCCGATCTTGCCCCCCCGGGGATAGGGCTCCAGCAGGTCGATGACCTTGATGCCCGTCTCCAGAATCTCCACCGCCGGGCTCTGCTCGTCAAAGGCCGGGGGCTTGCGGTAAATGCTCTTCCGGGGCGTGCCCTCGGGCACGGGGCCGCCGCCGTCGATGGGCTGGCCCAGGACGTTGAACATGCGCCCCAGGGTGGCCGTGCCCACGGGAACCTCGATGGTCCGGTCCGGCACGTCCACGGCCAGGCCCCGGGCCAGGCCCTCGCTGGGGGAGAGCATGATGCAGCGCACCGTGCTTTTCCCCACGTGCTGGGCCACCTCCATTACCCGGAGGCCGCCGTCCTTCTCCACGGTCAGCTCCTCCCGCAGGCGGGGAAGCTCGCCGCTTTGGATCTCCACGTCCACCACGGGGCCGGAGACCTGTACGATAATGCCTCTTTCCAAAATCGGTTACCTTCCCTTCTTCTGGCGCTGGGCCCTGGCCCCGGCGGAAATCTCCGTAATCTCCTGGGTGATGGCCGCCTGGCGGACCCGGTTGTACTGGAGGGACAGCTCCCCCAACAGCTTCCCCGCGTTCCGGTCCGCGTTGTCCATGGCGGTCATCCGGGCGTTCTGCTCACAGCAGAAGCTGTCAATCAGGGCGCTGTAGATGAAGCCGGTCACGTAGCTCCGCATGACGCTGTTCAGCACGGTCCCCACGTCGGGGTAGAACTCGAAGCGCTCCGTCATGGCCCCCTCCCCCGCCGGGGCCCCGGCGAAGTGGGTCCGCTGGAAGGGCAGCAGGCGGGTGGAGCGGGCCTGGGCGCTCATGGCGCTCTCCATGTCCGTGTAGATGACGTAGATCTCCTTCAGCTCCCCCCGGTCGAAGCCGTCCAGCAGCAGGGTGCTGATCTCCCGGGCCCGGGCCATGGTGGGGTTCTGGGCGGTGTAGAGGAAGCTGTGCTCAATGGGGATTTTCCGCTGGTCGAAAAAGCGCCGCCCGTACTCCCCCACCACGAAGAGCTTGGTGTCCGGGTGCCGCTCCAGCAGCTGCTGGGCCATCCGGATGGCGTTTTGGTTATAGGCCCCCGCCAGGCCCTTGTCGGCGGTGATGAGCAGGCAGCCGTAGGTCCCCTTCAGGGGCTCGTCGCTGCCGATGGGATAGAAAAACCGGCTGTCCACGTTGTAGGCCGTACGGAAAATCCGCCGGATCTCCCCCCGGAGGGCCTCGAAGTAGGGCCGGGTCTGGTCCAGCTCCTGTCGGGCCCGGCGGAGCTTGGTGGAGGCGATCAGATACATGGCGTTGGTGATTTTCCGGGTCTCCCCCACGCTCTCAATGTGGGTCTTGATCTCCTTGGTCCCCGCCATGTCAGCCGCCCCGCTTTCCGGCAAAGCTCTCCCGGGCCCGCTTCGCCAGGGCGACGATCTCCTCCCGGTCCTCCGGGTCCAGCTGGCCCGTGCGGTCGATGCGGCCGCAGAGGTCCGGGGCCTCCGCCTCCACCACGGAGAGCAGATGGGCCCGGAAGGCGTCCATCTCCTCCAGGGGCACGTCCAGGCAGACGCGCGCCATGGCGGCCGAGAGGACGATCACCTGCTGGTGCTGGGACAGGGGGGCGTACCGGGGCTGGCGCAGCAGGCGCATCAGGCCCTGGCCGTAGGTCAGCTGGCGCTTGGTGGCGTCGTCCAGGTCGCTGGAGAACTGGGTAAAGACCTCCATCTCCCGGTACTGGGCCAGATCCAGCCGGAGGGTCCCCACGGCCTTCTTCATGGCCTTGGTCTGGGCGTCGCCGCCCACGCGGGAGACGGAGAGGCCCACGTTGACGGCGGGCCGCTGGCCCGCGAAGAACAGATCGCTCTCCAGGAAGATCTGCCCGTCGGTGATGGAGATGATATTCGTCGGAATATAAGCGGACACGTCCCCCGCCTGGGTCTCCACAATGGGCAGGGCGGTCATGCTGCCGCCCCCCAGCTCGTCGGAGAGGTGGGCCGCCCGCTCTAAAAGCCGGGAGTGGAGATAGAACACGTCGCCGGGGTAGGCCTCCCGCCCCGGGGACCGCTCCAGCAGAAGGCTGAGGGTCCGGTAGGCGATGGCGTGCTTGCTGAGGTCGTCGTAGACGATGAGCACGTCCCGCCCCTGGCGCATGAAGTGCTCTCCCAGGGCGCAGCCCGCGTAGGGCGCGATATACTGGAGCGCCGCGGAGGCGCTGGCCGGGGCGCTGACCACGGCGGTGTACTCCATGGCCCCCCGGCGGCTCAGGTTCTCCACGATCTGGGCCACGCTACTGGCCTTCTGCCCGATGGCCACATAGATGCACACCACATCCTTCCCCTTCTGATTCAGGATGGTGTCCAGGGCGATGGCGGTTTTGCCCGTCTGCCGGTCGCCGATGATGAGCTCCCGCTGGCCCCGTCCGATGGGGAACATGGAGTCGATGGCAAGCAGCCCCGTCTCCATGGGGGTGTTCACCGGCTGGCGGTCCAGGATGCCCGGCGCCGGGGCCTCGATGGGCCGGTGGGCCTCCGCCCGGATTTTCCCCTTGCCGTCCACGGGGACGCCCAGGGCATCCACCACCCGGCCCAGGAAGCCCTCGCCCACCGGCATGCCGGCGGTTTTCAGCGTCCGGCGGACCATGCTTCCGGCGGAGACCTCCTCGCCGCTGCCGAAGAGGATGCAGCTCACGCCGTCCCAGCGCAGGTCCTGCACCATGCCCTTCACGCCGGAGTTGAAGACCAGGATCTCCCCATACTGGGCGTGGTCCAAGCCCTTGACCACGGCGATCTCGCCGTCCACGGAGACCACCTCGCCGATCTCCTCCGGATTCACGGCCACGGTCCAGTCCTCCACCGCCTGGCGCATCAGGGGCAGAATGTCGTTGGATCCGCTCTCCAGTCCCCAGATCGGAAGAGCGTCGTGTAGGGAAAGAGTGTAGATCTCGGTGGTCGC
>CAJUOD010000102.1 GCA_910587875.1 uncultured Oscillibacter sp.
GTCCGGCCACCAAGCTGCGTCCCGAGGACGCCGCCACCCGCGACTACTTCGCCGTGTTCCTGTACCGTTACAGCAACGGCTAACTAACTAAGCGCGTTTTCCCTTTACATAGTACCCGGGAGATGGGGAGGCTGACGGCCTCCCTATCTCCCGTTGTCCCGCGGCCCGGCAGAGGCGCTTTTTCCCGGAAAAAAATCGGGAAAAACGGAAAATGGGTGTTGACAACCGGGGCGGTCCCGGCTATAATAAGCAAGCAGTCTTTTCCGGGGGACGCAAGTTTACGCGGCTGTGCTGGAACTGGTAGACAGGCCAGCTTGAGGTGCTGGTGTCGATTCGACGTGTGGGTTCAAGTCCCGTCAGCCGCACCACGCTTCCCCCAAGAGGAGGCTCCACACCATGCGCGAGTGGTGGAATTGGCAGACTCGCTAGATTCAGGTTCTAGTGTCCTTTACGGACGTGCGGGTTCAAGTCCCGCCTCGCGCACCAAACCCAAATAATCCGAACCAAATCTTCCCTGTGAGAGGATAGGTTCGGATTATTGGTTTTCTTTGGGCGGCACGACTGGTTCCACGATGTGTCGGCCTTTTTTCTTTTATATTTTACATGGCTGTCTTGCAGAAAGCCATCGTTTTTGATAGACTATTTTTATAATTTTACACGAGTTGGTGACTGACAATGAACGAGCCCACTTTGCGAATGTATGTAGATGAAAATGGAAACTACAACTTACGGGAAGATTTGTCGAAAGACAGCAATCGTTATTTATGTCTAACGGGAGTCGTCATGCGTATTGAATCTCATGATTTGCTTACGCGGCAATTGGATCATTTGAAAACGAAATATTTTGGGACAAAGGATATTATCTTGCATCGTCGGGAGATTATTTCAGCGAAGCCTCCCTTTGAGGCCCTAAAAGATGACAGCACTCGTTCAAGGTACAATACCGATATACTCCGCATTATTTCTGAAATGCGCTATGGAGTAATATCCATCGTGATAGACAAAAAGGCTCTTGTTGATAAGTATACTTTGTTAAAGGCACAAGATCCCTATGCGCTGGCATTGGAATACCTTATGCAGCGTTATCAGTACTGGATGCAGGATTACAGTCAGCGGCATGGGGCAATCATGGGGGATATTGTGGCTGAATCCAGGGGCGGCAAGGAAGATCGGATAACGAAAGACACGTATAAGCTCATTTACGACGGAAAAGGTTACAACAGGCTCAATGACGCCGCCCAATATTATTCTTCCAAAGAAATCAAGCTGCGAAAAAAGAAAGCAAATATAGCGGGACTGCAATTTGTCGATTTGATTTCTCATCCAGCGCGCCGATATATCTTGTCTCAAAATCATTTGGCGCACAACCTAAAGCCCACTTCATTTGAGCAGACGGTTGTTGAAATTCTTGTAAAGAAAAAATATCGGCGGCATAATGGAATCATTGATGGATACGGAGCTGTCTTTTTCCCAAAGTGACAGTAACGAAAAAAGAAAAGCGGCTCGCGTTGCGAGCCGCCCCCGAGTGCAAGCACTCCACCTCCAAGTAACCTTGGATTACTTATAGTATACTCTATTTTCCCGGGTTTGTAAAGAGAAAAAATTGACAAAGAATAAGAACGGGCGCCGAATATAGGTGTGATTATGGAGTTTTCAAAAGAGGAATTGTTGGAAGCAAAACGGCAGATCGATTCCACCCTCCACAAGCTCAAAGAAACCGCCAAGACCCTCCGGGCCAAGGAAGGCCCGGAGCGATACAAGTCCCAAATCACCCTTGCGGAACGCCGTATCCGCGCCTTTGAAATCGCAGTTAGGTTGATTGAGCGGGAATTGAAACAGCTGTAATACAAGGAGAGAGCGCCCGGCCAATTAGCCGGACGCTCTTTTGATTTGCGCCATCGACAGAAAGGCGGCCTTTAGGGAAATGGCCCGCAAGAGCGAGCCTTAATCCTCCCCCTCCGGAGGAATCGCCAGCTGAAACCCCTCCCAGTCATATTCCCGCTCCTCCACGAGGGCCCAGGTATATTCCTCCCTGTGGCACTCCTCCCAGGTGAGAAACCGGAAGTAAAACTCCACCCCCAGGTGGCAGGGCAGGATGTCCAGGATAATCTTCCGAATCTGCTCAAACTCCGCCGGGACCCCCGCCGTCTCGGGGAAGACCACCCGGACCTGGTTGGTCCCCATCTCAATGGCCTTGGCCCGGATGCCGCAGCCCCGGATGGTCCGGTCGATGGCCTCCGGCGTCAGGCTGTCCCCGTCGATCTGGAGCAGGGCCGCGATGGCCGCCCGGCGCTCCTCCGGCGTGACGGCGGCGGGGCGGCGGAGAAAGAGCGCCTCCCGGCGGCGGAGCCCCTCGTCCTCCGCCGTGGCGGTGAGGCCCTCCCGCTCCACCTGGTCCAGGCGGGCGGACACGGCGTCCAGCCCCCGGCCCAGGGCGTAGAGCTCCGCCCCGCTGAGGGAGTTTCGGTCCAGCCGGTAGACCCCCAGGGGGGCCAGCAGGGCCCGCAGATAGTCCTCGTACATGCTACGCCTCCTCCGTCAGCTCCGTCACCTCCAGCGTCCCAAGCACCGGCAGGACCGTGCTGTCCGCCGGGATGTCCGCCGCCGGGGCGGTGAAGCGGTAGTTTTCCACGCCCTCCAGGTCATAGAGCCGGTTCCCCAGCTCCGCCAGGAGCACGGCCCGGCCCAGCAGCCGCCCGCCGAAGAAGTCGGCCATGGCCTGCCGGGCGGACTCCAGCACCGCCTCCTTGTCCGCTCCCTCTTTGGGAGCCACCGCCACCGCCACGTTCACCGTCTTGCTGGTGGGGGCCAGGGCCTTCACCGTCACGGCGATCTCCCGCTTCTCCTGGAGCTCCGCCTGGAGCCCCGCCAGCAGGTCCCCGTCCGGGAGGCCGCTCTCCCCGGTGACGTAGACATTTACCGTCCCCGGGCCCTCCGCCCGGCCCACGGCCTTGGCCGCCGTGACCCCGGGGTAGCCCATGGCCGTGGTCTCGTACCAGGCGGTGTTGGCTCCGTTGGGCAGCCGCCGGTAGCTCTCCAGGATGCGGGCGCGGAAGGTTTCGTCGTCCTCCTCGTCGGCCCCGCCGGTGAAGGCGCCGGGATTCGTCACCGCCGTCACCGCCGTGGGGCAGGCCGTCAGGAAGCGCACGGCCCCGGGCACCACGTTGCCCCCGGTCCCGGCTTCCACGGCCTCGGCGGGAACGTCTATGTATAGCGCCCCCGCCGGGAGGACTGCGTCCTCCGTGGTCCGCACCCGGACCTCCTCCGCCGTCATGCACACCGTTCCCGCCGGGATGGCCACGTCCATGACCGGGGCCGCCTCCACGGAGAAGCGCAGGGAGCCCCCGGACCGGGTGGCCCCCAGGCGCTTCAGGCCCCGCATGGCCCCGTGGCGGTCCAGGTAGACCCCCTGGGCCGTCTGGGGGAAGCTCTGGTCCAGCACCCAGTCGGCCTGGATCTCCAGGGCCTGGATCTCCGCCGCCGCGGCCCACAGCCGCACCGCCAGGTCGCAGCCCGCCTCCGGCGTAAAGCCCGCCCGCTCCGCGAAGTCCGCCAGCAGCGTTTCGTATATCGTCTCAATGCTCCGCATATCCGTTTCCCCTCCCTTTCAGGGGCGGACCTCCACCGTCACCGGCAGGGCCTCCCCCTCATAGCGCAGATAGGCGGTCACCGCCGCCGCGCCGTCCCGGCCCTGGTCCAGGGCCACGTCCTCCACGGTCACCGGCTCCGCCTCCAGGGCCTCCGTCACGTACTGCCTGGCGGCGCTCCGGCGCTCCGGGCCCGGCACCCGCCCCAGGGCCCACAGGCGGCTCCCCAGGTCCTCCCAGAAGGGGAAGCTCCCCCGCCGGGCCGTCAGCCGGAAGAGCACCCTCTGCAAGAGGGCCTCCCGGCCCCCCACCCGGCGCAGGCCCCCCACGCCGTCGGCGATGTAGTCCCCGTTTTTCAGCTCCAGCTCCATTTCTCCGCCTCCCTCAGCAGGTACAGGGCTGGTAGGGCTGCCCGTTGACCGTCAGCTGCCCGCTGACAGCCAGCCCGCCGGTCACGGAGACCTCCCCCGTGACGCTTACCTGTCCCGCCTGAATTTCCATGCCGCCGTCCTGCTTTAAGTAAATCGAATTCCCGCCGGGGCCGTAGATGTAGACCTCCCCCGGCGCGATCTGCTTCACGTCCTCCAGGGGCCGGGTCCCGGCCACGCACTGCTCCTCGCCGCCGGGGCCCCCCTTGATGACCAGGGCCGCCGCGCCATTGGCCGGGGTCCAGAGGTACCCCCCCGGCCCGTAAACCGGCAGGTCCCGGACCTCCCCCCGGGTCACCACCCCCGCCTTCTGCCCGCTGATGGTGGTGACGCCCAGGTCCGCGTCCGCCGTGGCGCTCACCGGCTTCATCTGTCTTGAAATCCACATATGGCACTTCCTCCTCATGTCTCCAGGGGTTTCAGCGTCAGCGTAGCCGTGGCCCCGTTCCGGCCGTCGAAGCGGCTCTCCGCCTCCGCTACTCGGAAAGTCCCGGCGAGGCCCATCCGCTCCAGGGACAGGGATACCCGGTCCCCCGGGAAGGCCAGAAAGCTCCCCGGCAGCGTCACCTCCGCCGCCCAGGCGTCCTCCTTGGACCGCTGGATCTGGTACTCCCCCGTGTACCGCATGGCGGCCCAGGTGCTCTGCCCCGGCGTGTAGAGCACCCGGCGGCACTGGCCTCCCTTGTCGACCATCTCCTGGTTTTTCACCGTGAACTCCTTGTTCTGGGTTTTGTCGATGACCAGGGCCTCCGTCAGCACGCCGTAGTGGTCCTCCCGCAGGGTGCAGGAGAGCACCGGGTCCCCCTCCCCGATGGAGAGGGTCCGGCCCTCCTGTTCCGGGGCCGCCAGCAGCTGCCCCTCCCGGCTGAACCGGGGGACGAAGCCCCCGTAAGTCCGGCAGAAGCTTTCCACCGCCTTCCACTGGCTGGTCCCCGCCGCCACGGTGTAGGCCGACGCCGCCCGGAGATCGGCGGTCTCCCCGCAGGCGATGCCGTAGGGCTCCGCGTGGTTTTGCAGAATCTCCGCCAGGGTGGCCTGCTGGTAGGTGACGGGCCGGGACTCGTTGTCCAGCAGCCTTGCGGCGTAGCCCCGGCCGGAGACCGTGGCCGTCAGGCCGGTTGCGTCCAGGTCCACCGTGTACTCGTCCACCACGGCCCGGAGCACAGTCTCCCCGTCCTCCGCCGCCGCGAAGCCCGCCGCAAGCTTCAGCGCCTCCGCCATCTCCTTTTGGTAGACGAAGGTCACGGAGAAGCTGTCGCAGGGCACCGTCCCCGTGTGGGTGACCCGCCAGCTCAAAAGCGGCGGCAGCTGGAACATCCGGTGGTCCGCCGTGTAGAGCGTTCCCGTCACGGCACCCTCACCGCCTCTCCGGGGTAAATGAGATTCGGGTTCTTAATCTGGGGATTGGCGGAAATCAGGGCCTTCAGTTCCACGCCGTACTGCTTCGCCACGGCCCAGAGGGTGTCCCCCTTCCGCACGGTGTGGACTTTCCCCGTTTCGGCGGCGTTCCCCGCCGTTGGAGCGGAATTCCCCGGGTTTCCCCCGACCGGCTCCACGGCCTTGAGCCCGCCGTCATAGCCGCCCCCGTCCTCCCAAAACTCGAAGCGGTAGCGCACAAAGTCCGGCCTGGGCTCCTCCACGGCCTCCAGCGCCGCGAAATAGGCCTTTTCCGCCTGCCAGACCGGGTGGACCAGCAGCCCCGGCCCCTCCTGCTGGAAGACCCCGGCCAGCTCCTTGAAGCATTCATAGGCGTCCTCTCCCACAAAAACGCCCTCTCCCTTCAGCACCCGGTAGGAGCCCCCCAGCTCCTGCATCACGCAGGGCCCGAAGGGCACCTGATGCACGGCGATCCGCCGCCGCCGCTCCACCGTGTAGACCTCCGGGTTGTGGGGCCACGTGAACTCCTTAAACCGCATGGGCGTCAAGCGCATATGGCATCCCCCTCTCCGTCAATAAATCGCAAACCCGCCGTCATACCGCCGGGCGTCCCGCTGCACCGCCCGGGACAGGGCCTTGGCCCCGTCCTCCGCCCGGAGGGCGGGACTCTCCCAGCCCCCGCCCCAGGGGAGGGAGCGGGACAACTGTCCCCCCTGTCCCAAGGCCCCTCCAAAACCGCCGCCGCCAAACCAGACCGTCCCGGCCCCGTCCCGGCGCGCGGCGGCGGAAGCCTCCCTGGAGGGCTCCCCGCCGCCGGATATTCTCAAAGGAGGCAGATCCGCACTCCCGGAAGGCCCTTCCACGGCAGAGCGCTGCCCGGCGGATCTCCCTCCGGCGGTTCCCGCCGCCGCTTCCGCCATCCGCTCCGCCGCCGTCTCCCATGATTCAGGGCTTCCTTCGCCGGAGGGCTCCCAGAGCGCTGCCCGCGGGCCTGTCCCCTCCCGCGCCGGGCCCTGGGCCCCCTGCCGGGCCTCCCGGCGGGAGGCCCGGGGAACGCCCGTCTCCGCGTCCCCGCCCCCCCGATCCGGGGCCTCCGTCTCACTGCCCAGGAGGAACCCCTCCCAAGCGCTCACCGTTGCCCTCAAAGCGCCGGATTCCCCGCCCGGGCGGCCTCCCTCCGCCTCCCGGACGGCCTCCCAGGCCCCCGGAAAGTCCCGGAGAAAGTTCCGGGGCTGAGCCCCCCCGCTCTCGGCGTATCGCCCAGCGTCCCGGGAAACAGCGCCCTCCCGCGCCGTCCCAGAATTCACCGGACTCCGCCGCGTCCCGCCGGGAGGGGCCTCCCCCTCCCAGGCGGTATGTTCCTCCGCTTCCCCGTCCTCCGTCCTCCCGCCGTCCAGCAGCGCCCAAAGGGCCGCCCGCTGGCGCTCCAGCTCCCAGCCTAAATAATCCATCTTCTCACTCCCCCCGCAGCGCTTCAAACCGCGCCGCGTCAAAGGCGGGGTTCACCGTCTCCCGGCCCGCCGGGGGACGTTCCGCGCCGCCGTCCGCCAAGCGGCGGAGCAGCCGCTCCATCTGCCGTCCCGTCAGGTCCGCCAGGGCCTCCGCCTCGCCTGCGTAGACCCGTTCCCCCTGAAAGAAGCAGCACTCGGCGAGAATCCGCCCGTTGCAGGTCAGCACCCGCTCGAAGGGGTCCTCCGCCTCCCGGCACTGCCGCCACAGCGCCAGCAGCCGCCCCGCCGTCAGGGGCCGCAGCTCGTCGATCTCCCTCATGCGGAGGTTTCGATCCGCTTTGCCGCCACCACGGTGACCTTCTCCGCCACCATGGCGTTGAGCTTTCCGTCCTCCTCGATGCCGCTCCACTGACAGCCGCTGTAGATGACCCGCCGGTCCGGCTTGCAGATCACCAGGGAAAAGTCCGCCAGGTCGTAGAAGTTGATGCCGTCGGACACGGCGCTGTCCGTGGCGTAGAGCCGCGTCAGCTCCAGAGTATAGCGCCTCTGGCCCTCGATGGTGGCCACCGGCTCGCTCTCGCCGAAGGCCTCCACGCTCTGGGCGCTCTTGGCCGCCTTGGCGGTGTAGCTCTGCACCACCGCCACCTTTCTGCCGTCCAGCTCCAGATAGATGTCGGCGCTGGTGGGAAATCCCGTCATGCTCTCTCCCCCTCTCAAATTTCAATGTGAACCGTCAGCCGCACCTGGTTCAGCCCGTGGGCCACGGCGAAGCCGAACTCCACCAGGCACACCGTGGGGTCCTCCGCCGAGGCGGTGACGGATACCTCGTCATAGCCGTCGATGATCTCCGCCGCCAGCTTCTTCTCCAGCTCCACGATGACCTGGGAGCGGATGGCCGCCCGGTTCCGGGCGTTGTTCTTGCTCCGGGAGAAGCGGCTCCGCAGGGCGGACCGCACCGACGGGATCACGTCGTCCACGATCATGATGGTGGTCAGCTCCCGCCACGTGGCGTCCGCCGCCCCGCCGGTTTTGGTCCGGGTGGTGATGCCCCGCACCGGGGACACCACGCCGCCCACGCACTCCAGGGGCGTCACGCCGCCCCGGACCAGCAGGTCGATGTCATTGTCGCTGTAGTCCTGGGCCAGGCCCGTCAGGCCCTTGAGCTTGGCCCCGTTCAGGGGCGTCGCCGGGTCCCCGCCGGAGGCCGCCAGGGCCGCCGCCGCCGCCGCGGCGAAGACGCCGGACAGGGGCTTCCCCGCGCCGTCCAGGGCGTCGGGCCCCACCAGCACCATGCGCTCGCTGTTCAGCTCCGCCGCCCGGCTCACCAGCTCAGAGACCTCCGCCCCGGCGCAGCCAGCCACGGCGATGCGCTCGTGCCGGAGGCCGGAGGCCTCCTCCACGGCGGCGCGGAGGGCCTTCTGCACGTCCTCCTCGCCGCTGTCGCAGACCAGGACCTGCGCGTCCTCCTGCCCCAGGGCGGCGAAGGCCCGGGCGTAGTCCTCCGCCGCGCCCGTATCCGCCACCCGCACCGCCGTCGCGGCGGAGGCGCCGTTTTCAAACAGCAGCCGCAGAATCGTGCTCATCCCCGGCGTCTCGTCCTCTCCGAAGACGGAGACCCCGGCGGCCCAGCCCGTCACGGTGACGGGCTTGTCCACGGTCCCCTTGGCGGCCTTGGCCGCCACGCCGACGATGCGCGCCGCCCGCCCTCCGGACACCACCGAGGACGCCTCATAGACCGAGTAGACCCCCGGCCGCTCATGCAGATTGCTCACTTCGCAAAACCCCTTTCAATACAAAATCCAGGAACTCCGTCTCCTGGTCCCCCCGCTCCGCCAGGAACAGCGCCTCGCACTTGAGGCTCCCCCGCCGGAGGAAGAGCCCCGTCTGCTTCTCCCAGGCCAAAGCCTCCCAGCTCAGCTCCCCGGGCCGGATGCCCTCCGGCAGCTTCCCCAGCAGCGCCGCCGCCGCCGTCTCCGCCGCCTCCTCACACACCGCCGCCCGTTCCGCCCGGACGTCCACCGAGATCACGCCCTCCAAATGCTTGCCGTAGACCTCCCGGACCTGCCCGTCGTCTCCCCGGGTCTCCCCCAGGTAGCCGCCAAGGCCCAGGGCCCGGCCCTCAGCCGCCCCCACGGAGACGGTGGCCAGGGCGGTCTTCCGCTCCGCCGCCCACTTGCCGGGGAAGGCGGCCTCCGCCGCCAGCCCCTCGGCCCGCAGGGCGGCAGTCACCGCGTCCCGAATCTGCCGTAACTCCTTCATTCCGCCTCCCTCGCCCGTTCCAGCACGGCCCTCCAGTGGCTGAGCTCTGCGCCGATGTAGTGGGGCCGCCCGCTCCGCGCCCGGAAGCGCCGCCCGTTCCAGGCCACCTGGTCCCCGGTTCTCACGGGGGCCTTTCCCAGGTACAGCCACAGCCGCCCGTCCAGCCCCCCGATGGGCGACGGCTCCGGTCCGTCCTCGCTCCGCTCCGTTTCCGGCTGGAGGAAGGCCCGGACGGTCTCAGCCGTTCCGTCCCGGCGCTTCACCGTGACCGCCTGCCCGTAGCGGCGGAGAATTTCGTCCACCCAGCGGGTCATCCTTCCACCCCCCGGGCCCAGAGGCCCGCCGCCTGGACGTAGGGCTCCATCAGCCGCTCCGCCGCCAGCCGGAGGCCCTGCGCCCGCCGGGCCCGGTCTCCGCCGCCTTCCAGGTTCACGGAGATGTCCCCGGCGGAGAAGGAGGCCACGCCCCCTCCGCCCGCCGCCAGGTCCGCCGCCGCCGTGAAGGCGGCGGCGCAGGGCAGGGCCTCGCCGCAGTCCTCCGGAGCCACGCCCTCCCGGAGGCGGGTCAGCCAGGCCCCCTCCGCCGCCAGGCACAGGGGCTCCAGCAGCGCCCGGTCCGCCCCCTCCCCGGAGGCCGCCAGGGCCAGCTCCAAAATCCGCTCCCTCATGGCCCCGCCGCTCAGCCCTGGGCCTCGCCGGAGGTCCCGCCGGACCCGCTGCCGCCTGCGCCCAGCTTCAGCACCTTGGACGCGTCGGTGAACAGCTTGGCGAAGCCGGAGATGGAGGTGATGGCCGCCCGCTCCAGCTGCCGGTCGATGAGCTTGTCGTACTCCACGCAGACCTCGCCGCCGACGACCTGCTCCAGGGCGTAGTGCTTGTCCAGGCCGATGATGGTCCCCGCGGGCATGGCGCTGGTTCTCAGCAGCTTGGCCCCCAGGGGCGTGGAGAGGGTGCCCGTGCCCTGGAAATTCAGCCCCGTCAGGGGATTCTGGAACTCCTTGAGCTTTAAGAGCTTGAGCATGGTGT
>CAJUOD010000103.1 GCA_910587875.1 uncultured Oscillibacter sp.
TCGATTCTTCTCTCGTAGCTTTCAAACAGAGCCATTTCTCAATTCCTCCTTTTCTTACTCGTGACGGGGGTCGATATACTTGGCGGCCCCGTCGAACTGGCCGTAGTGGCCCTTGGCCTTTTCCAGGGCCTCGTTGGCGCCCGTTCCCTTTTTGATGGCGTCCATCATTTTGCCCAGGTTCACGAACTCGTAGCCCACGATTTCGTCGTCCTTGTTCAGGGCGATACGGGTCACGTAGCCCTCGGCCATTTCCAGGTAGCGGGGGCCCTTGGCCTTGGTGCCGAACATGGTGCCCACCTGGCTCCGCAGGCCCTTGCCCAGGTCCTCCAGGGAGGCGCCCACGGGCAGGCCGCCCTCGGAGAACGCGGTCTGGGTCCGGCCGTAGACGATCTGGAGGAACAGCTCCCGCATGGCGGTGTTGATGGCGTCGCACACCAGGTCGGTGTTCAGGGCCTCCAGCAGGGTCTTGCCGATGAGGATCTCAGAGGCCATAGCGGCGGAGTGGGTCATGCCGGAGCAGCCCAGGGTCTCCACCAGGGCCTCCTCGATGATCCCGTCCTTGACGTTGAGGGTCAGCTTGCACGCGCCCTGCTGGGGGGCGCACCAGCCCACGCCGTGGGTGAGGCCGGAGATGTCCTTGATCTCCTTGGCCTGGACCCACTTGCCCTCCTCGGGGATGGGGGCGGGACCGTGGTACGCGCCCTTGGCGACGGGGCACATGTTCTGCACTTCGGTGGAATAGATCATAGTCGTCCAATCCTTTCCTTTTCATATTTTTTCGGGGCCGGGCCGGAGGGACCCGCCTCCCGGAGCTTCGCGCGCTCATATTATATCGGTAAACGATTACCTTGTCAAGGAAGAAACGCCTGGCAAAAAGAAAGAGGCACGCCAAAGGCGTGCCTTCTTTTCTGGTGGACGATACAGGACTCGAACCTGTGACCCCCTGCACGTCAAGCAGGTGCTCTAGCCAGCTGAGCTAATCGTCCGAAGCGAACACATATAAGATACACGAACCGACCCCGTTTGTCAAGCCCTTTCTTGCGCTTTTCTTTTTTTTCTGCTATACTGCCCCCATCAAAGAAAAAGGAGCTGATCCCATGAGAGCATCCGCCCTGGTCACCGGGGCCTCCCGGGGCATCGGGAGGGCCGTTGCCGCCGCCCTGGCCCGGGAGGGCTGGCCCGTCTGCGTAAACTTCCTGGAGCGCCGGGACGCCGCCGAGGCGCTGGTCCGGGAGCTCCGCGCCCAGGGCCATGCCGCCATGGCCTTCCAGGCGGATGTGGCGGACCGGGGGGCCGTGGAGGCCATGGTCCGGGCCGCGTCGGAGGCGCTGGGCCCCGTGGAGCTGCTGGTAAACAACGCGGGGATCTCCCAATACGGCCTCTTTCAGGATGTGGACGACGCCCTGTGGGACCGGGTGCTGGCGGTGAACCTCACCGGGCCCCGGAACGCGATCCGGGCCGTCCTGCCCCACATGCTGGACGTAAAGCGGGGCTGCGTCGTCAACATCTCCTCCATGTGGGGCCTCCGGGGGGCCAGCTGCGAGGCGGCCTACGCCGCGGCCAAGGCGGGGCTCATCGGCCTGACCCGGTCCCTGGCCCTGGAGCTGGCCCCGTCGGGCATCCGGGTGAACTGCGTGGCCCCGGGGTGCGTGGAGACGGACATGGTGCGGGTCCTGGGAGAGGAGACCCGAAAGATGCTGGCGGAGGAGACCCCCCTGGGCCGCCTGGGGAGGCCGGAGGAGATCGCGGAGGCGGTGGCCTTTTTGGCCTCGGAAAAGGCGGCGTTCATCACCGGGCAGGTGCTGACCGCCGACGGGGGATTTATCGTATAGCACAAAACGGGGAGGCCGTACGGCCTCCCCGTTCGCGTTTTACTGATACCGGTACTGCATCCCGGTATACTGCTCGATGCAGCTGAAAAACAGGTCCCGGTTTCGGAACTCCAGAAGCTTGCAGTCCTCCTCCTCATGGAAGGACACGATGCGGCGGCGGGTGTCGACCCAGACGCGCCACAGGTTCTGGGCGGTTGTTGTTTGCTCCATAGGGGGAGGCTCCTTTCTCCTTGGCACTTGTCGTCTATTATATAAGACGATCCAGGAGGCGGTTTTGTTTCACTCCGCCGGGAAATTTTTTAAAAATTTTTTCGGCCCCTCCCCGGTCAGTGGAGCAGCGCGGCGTCCACCTCCTCCCCGGGGTAGACGTAAGCTTCCTCGGGGTAGACCATGTCGGCGGGGTAGAAGCCCCCGTCGTAATAGCCGCTGTAGGGGTCCTCGTAGGTGTAGGGAATCCCCTTCTCCTCGTTCTCCAGGGCGCTGCGCTCCGCGTAGGTCAGCAGCCTTCGGCTCTCGTTCACCACACCCAGGTCCTCCAGGGCCTTCAGCGTCTCTGTGCAGTAGACGGAGAGGGTCAGGGAGACGGGCTGGGAGTGGGAGCCCGCCCGGGGACGGCCCAGATAAGTGACGGAGTAATAGAGGTCCAGGTCCGCGGTGTAGGCAGCCTTCTCATAGCGGCCGTCCAGCATGAACAGCGTCCGCCCGAAGTTTCCCGCCGCCACGTCCCGCCGGACGGCGGCCTCCAGGGCCTTGGCCTGGTCCAGGGTCAGGTCCACCTGCTCCATCTCCTTCGTCTCCGGGTTGTAGAGCCGGGCGGCATAGCCGCCGGTGAGGCGGGCCTCGATGTTCTCTCCGGAGATTTGGTCGAAGATGTTGGCCTCCTGGATGAGAGGGTCGGAGGCCAGGGCCGCCAGCTTTTGCAGAGCCTCCGATTTGTCCATCAGGATATCGTTGCAGGGGAGGTTATAGCTGCGGTTGACCCACCCGCTGAAGTCTTCCGGGTCCTCATAGTAATCCAGGTCAAAATAGGCGTAATGGGTCTCGCCCTCGAAGTGGTCCCGGTCCAGGGTTTCCCGTTCCGCCACGATGGCCCGGTGGACCTCCAGGACCTGCCGGATGGCGGCGGGGTCATCCAGCAAGACGGACACGCCGGGGCCATTCCACCCGCGCATCCAGAAGCGGACCTGCTGGACCTGCTCCTCCCGGGGGATCCAGGTCTCCATGCCGAGGGGATCCGCCGCCACGGCGAAGCACAGGGCCACAGCCGCCAGCAATGTAGCCAGGGCCCCCTTCCAGGTCCCCCGGAAGACCCGGAGGGACTTGGCCAGGAGCATGGAGGCGATGTAGTACCCGATGAGCCCGGCCACGGCCATACACACGGCCATGGGCAGGGCGGAGGCGGCGGTGCGGTAGTCCTCGAAGAACAGGCCGTAGAGGGCCATGCCCCCGGCCAGGGCGGCGCAGAGGGCCACGCCGTAGCGGAACACGGGCTTCATCCACCCAACGGCCACTACGTCCCCGGCGCTCTCGCTCCTCCTCCGGCGGTACAATCCCCAGGCGAAGGCCAGCAGGACCACGCCAACCAGGGTGTACACGGCGATGAGCCAGCCGTTGACCAGCGTGACGGACTCCAGGACGGCTTGCTCCCAGCCCTCGGGGTTGAGGATCTGCGTATACACCGTGTCCACGTTCAGCTTGCGGGTCAGGTACATGGTGGGACTCAGAAACTCAATCGCGCCCTGATAGGACCGCTCAACGCCGAAGTAGAACATGGTCGTCAGCAGGGTGACCAGCCACTCCAGCCCGGCGGCGATGAAGTGGAAGATGAAATAGAACCCGGCAAAGGCGAAGGGGTTGCCGGTGATGAACGCTACCGCCGTGGCGGAGGCGAAGAAGAAAAAGCTCAGCCCCAGCACGCTGAGGATGGTCACCCCCAGGCCCACGGGGTCCAGCCCTCCCACCACAGCGAAAACGGCGACGCACAGGGTCCCGGTGACGGCGTAGGGAATCAGCATCATGGACATCCCCGAGAGGAAGTCGGTGACGAAAAGCCCCTTCCGGGTGACGGGCAGGGAGTGGTACATCCCCACGCTCTTGGGATTGTACAGCCAGCCCCAGGCCGCCAGGGCGCACAGCGCCGCGTACAGCAGGGAGATGGTGGGGATGATCCAAGCCACCACCTCGTAGTAGCACCTGGTGATATCCAGGGGGTCGCTCATGGTTTCCCCGAAGAAGCTGCCCTCCCGGATGAGAATGGCGAGGAAGGCCAGGGGGAACAGGGCCCCGATGGCGGACGCGCCGCCCCACAGGGGCCAGAAGCGGGCCAGGTTCTTCTTGAACAGGGTCCCGTTAAAGTACGATGTCTTTGACCGCATAGTCGGCGCCTCCTAACTCATAGATGAAGATTTCCTCCAGGGTCAGCGGCACGGCGTCCACCAGCATGGGCTCGTAAACCGCCAGGCGGTGGGTGGCCTCCTCCGCGCTCATGCGCATGATGAGGGTGTGGATACGCCCCACCTTGGAGGCGTGGAGGACCTCCAGGTCCCCGGGCACGTCGCCGCCATCCTTGAACACGACCTGGAGTTTGACCATGTTGTCCTGGAGCTGGGCCAGGGACCGCTCCAGCAGGACCTTGCCGTGGTCCAGGATGCCCACGTGGTCGCACACGTCCTCCAGCTCCCGCAGGTTGTGGGAGGAGACGAGGACCGTGGTCCCCCGCTGGGCCACGTCCCCCAGCACCAACGACCAGACCTGACGCCGCATGACGGGGTCCAGGCCGTCCACCGGCTCGTCGAGAACCAGGTAATCCGGCATAGCGCTGAGGGTCAGCCAGAAGGCGGCCTGCTTCTGCATGCCCTTGCTCAGGCGGCGCAGGGGCCGCCGCTCGTCGATCTCGAAGACCTCCTTCAGCTTCTCATAGCGCTCCATGGAGAAGTTCGGGTAGAAGCCCCGGTAGAACCGGCACATGTCCCGGATGCTGGCCTGGGGGAAGTAATACCAGTCGTCGGCGATGGCGGCGATCCGGGCCTTCAGGGCCTCGTTCTCCCAGACGCTCTGGCCGTCGAAGGCCAGCTCCCCCTCGTCGGGGCGGTAGATGCCCGTCAGGCACCGGATGAGGGTGGACTTCCCCGCGCCGTTGGGGCCGACGAGGCCGTACACGCTGCCCGCCGGAACGGACAGGCTCACCCCGTCCAGGGCGGCGAAGCCGTCGAAGCGCTTGACGGTGTTTGTCACTTGAATCATGTCGTTCCCTCCTTGCCGCCCCCGGCGGGGGCCCCGCCGGATGGCTCTTCCTCCAGAAGAGCCATCAGCTCCTCCTGGCTGACGCCGAGATACTTGAGCTCCGCCACCAGCTCCCGGAGTTTTTCCCGGAGCTCCTCCCGGCGGGACGCGTCGGCGTCCGGGTCCCCGGTGGCAAAGCTGCCCTTGCCGGGGACGGAATAGATGTACCCCTCGCCCTCCAGCTCGTTGTAGGCCCGCTGGATGGTGTTGGGGTTGATGGACAGCTGCGTCGCCAGGGACCGGACCGACGGGAGCTTCTCGTCCGTCCCGATGGCCCCGGTGACAATCAGCTTGCGGAGCCCGTCCTTGATCTGTTCGTAGATAGGCCGGGAGTCCCGATAGTTGAGGCTGATCACCGCGTACCTTCCCTTCCGCGGCGGAAGGGGCTTCCGCCGCTGCTGTGTTGGTGAACTGTATTAACTGTATTAAGAAAATTAACACAGTATGGGGCGTTTGTCAAGGGGGAATTTTCCGTATGACTGGTTTCACCAAAAATTAAACGCATGCTATTGACAAGGAAACAACAGCGTGCTATTATATTCTCCAAGGAGGTGAAGCTCATGGAAGAACGAGCGGCCTACGTGACGCTGATTAAGCAGATCCATGACGGGCTGGAGAAGCAGGCCAACAACTCCCTGCGCGCCCAGGACCTTACCATGTCCCAAGTGGGGGTGCTGATGGAATTGCGCTTTTCGCCGGAAAAGCAAATGGCGCTGAAGGAGCTGGAGCGGCGGCTCCATGTGGCGCAGTCCACCGCCGCCGGGATTGTGGCCCGGCTGGAGCAGAAGGGGTTTGTGGAGGGGTTCGGCGACGCAAGCGACCGCAGGATCAAAATGCTCCGCATTACCCCCGCCGGGGAGGCGTGCTGCCGGCTTGCGGACCGGCACATGGCGGCGTTCGAGGAAGCCTTGCTCGCCGGCTTGACCGAGGCCGAACGCGATACGTTTTTTTCTCTGCTGAAACGGGTGGCAGGCAATTTGAAATAAATGTCCGCCCGGCAGCGGGCGTTTATTTCAAACAAATTAATAGCATGGTATTAACAGCAAACGAACGATTAAGGAGGTTTTTTTATGAACAACTCAAAAGCGGTGGAACTCTTTGAGAAAGCCCCGGCGTCTCAGGCCGTATTGAAGAACGCCCTGCCCGCCATGGCCGCAATGCTGATGGTGCTGATTTACAACCTGGCGGACACGTTCTTTATCGGCCGGACCCATGACGCGCTCCAGGTGGCGGCGGTGTCCCTGGCGATGCCGGTGTTCCTGATATTCATGGCTGCCGGCACGGTGTTCGGCATGGGCGGCACTTCGGTGATCTCCCGGGCGCTGGGGCAGGGCCGGACGGAGTACGCCAAGAAGGTCTGCTCCTTCTGTATGTGGGGATGCGTCGCGGTGGGCGCAGCCATGTCGGCGCTTTTCCTCATTTTTATGGACGAAATTCTCTCCCTGGTAGGGGCGAGCCCCGACACCTGGGACTACGCAAAATCCTATCTGACCATCGTCAGCCTGGGCGGGCCCTTCGTGCTGATTTCCAACTGCTATTCCAATGTGGTGCGTGCCGAGGGCCGGTCAAGCGAAGCCATGATGGGGCAGATCATTGGCAACTTGCTGAATGTCGTTCTTGACCCGATCATGATACTCGGTTTCGGCTGGAATATCGCAGGCGCGGCGATTGCGACGGTAATCGGAAATGTGGCTGGCGCTCTCTACTACATTCTCTATTTCGTGGGGGGCAAATCCGCCCTGAGTGTCAGCATCAAGGACTTTACACTGAAAGATCAAGTGTGCAGCGGCGTCCTGGCTATCGGTGTTCCGGCGGCGCTGGGCTCTCTGCTGATGAGCGTTTCCCAAATTATCATCAACAGCCAAATGACCCGGTATGACGACATGGCGGTGGCCGGAATGGGGGTTGCCATGAAGGTCGTGACGATCACCGGCATGGTCTGCATGGGGCTGGGGCAGGGCGTTCAGCCGCTGCTGGGCTACTGCGTGGGGGCAAGGCTGTGGGAGCGGTTCAAAAAGGCGCTGCGCTTTTCTCTGGTTTTCTCCCTGGCGCTGGGCGCGGCCCTGACCGTCGTTTGCTACCTGTTTGTGGGTCAGATCGTGGGAGCGTTCCTGACGGACGCAGACGCCTATTCCTACGCCGTGCAGTTCTCCCGCATCCTGCTGACCACCAGCGCTCTGTTCGGCGTGTTCTACGTGCTGATCAACACGCTGCAGGCCATGGGAGCCGCCGCCCCCGCCTTGATTATCAACTTGAGCCGCCAGGGGATTATCTTCATTCCGGCCCTGTTTATTTTACAGGCGGCCATTGGCATCACCGGCCTCGTATGGGCGCAGCCGGCGGCGGACGTTCTCTCCATCGGCCTGGCCTGGGTCCTCTATGCCCGGGTTTCCAGGAAAATGATGCTCGCAAAAGCGCCCCGCAGGGCGGGCGGAGAGAGGGAAGCCCCGGCATGTGAGGCAAAAATTTCTTGATTTCCCGGCAAAATCATGAATTGACCCTTTACAATGGGAAAACCCTATGATATAGTAACTTAGTCCGCCGGTCAGACGGCGGGACACGCCCCGGAGCTTTGTCCCGAGGAGCTTCACCGGCCCGGAGCACAGCCCCGAGGGGAATCTGTTTGAAAGGTGGAAACCACGCTATGCTTCGCAAAGAAGAAAAGACCGCGATCATCAACGCCAACCGGACCCACGAGACCGACACCGGCTCTCCCGAGGTCCAAATCGCCATCCTGACCGAGCGCATCAACGTGCTCACCGAGCACATGCGGGCCAACCCCCAGGACAAGCACTCCAACCGGGGCCTCCTGAAGATGGTCGGCAAGCGCCGCAGCCTCCTGGACTATCTCCAGAAGAAGGACGTGGAGCGTTACCGCGCCCTCATCGCCAAGCTGGGCATCCGTAAGTAAGAGAAAAAGGGCGGCGCAGGACGCCGCCCTTTTTTCCGTGCAGGCATTCCATTCATCCTGCCGGGAGCAGCCGCTTTTTGTGTTTGAACGTTTGCCCAGGGCCCCCTGGACGAAGGTTCAAATACGAAAAGGACCGCTCCCGGACAACAAAAGAAAAGGAGCGTATCTATGTCTACCATCATCACCCAGAGGCAGTTTCCCCACTACCGCAAGTACGAGCTGGAGCTGGCGGGCCGCCCCCTGACCCTGGAGGTCGGGAAGCTGGCCGAGCTGGCCAACGCCGCCGTCATGGTGGGCTACGGCGACACCCGCGTCCTGGTCTGCGCCACGGCCTCCGCCCGGCCCCGGGACGGCATTGATTTCTTCCCCCTGAGCGTGGACTTCGAGGAGAAGCTCTACTCCGTGGGCCGCATCCCCGGCAGCTTCAACCGCCGGGAGGGCCGCCCCGGCGAGAAGGGCGTCCTCACCAGCCGGGTCATCGACCGGCCCATCCGCCCCCTGTTCCCCCACGACTTCCGCAACGACGTCTCCATCATGGCTACGGTCATGAGCGTGGATCACGACTGCTCTCCCGAGATCTGCGGCCTTATCGGCGCCTCCGCCGCCCTGGCCATCTCCGACATCCCCTGGCATGGCCCTGTGGGCGCGGTGAAGGTGGGCCTGGTGGACGGAAAGCTCATCTTTAACCCCACCAGCGAGGAGCGGAAGGTCTCCGACCTGGATGTCACCGTAGTCTCCACCGGGGAAAAGGTGGTCATGATTGAGGCCGGGGCCAACGAGGTGGACAACGACACCATGTTCCGGGCGATTCAAATGGCCCACGAGGAAAACCAGAAGCAGGTGGCCCTGATCAACCAGATGGTCTCCGAAATCGGCAAGGAGAAGTTCGACTATCCCCACGCCGACTTTGACGAGGAGCTCTTCGAGAAAATCGTCTCCGCCACCATGGAGGACGCGAAAGCGGCCATGGACACGGACGACAAAAACGTCCGGGAGACCCGGTGGAACGCCCTCATCGAGAAGTGGCATGACCTCTTCCTGGAGGACTACCCCGAGATGGACAAGTACCTGGACGAGATCACCTACAAGTTCCAGAAGAAGATCGTCAAGGCCTGGCTGCTGGAGGGCCACCGGGTGGACGGACGGCAGAAGAACGAGATCCGGCCCCTGGCCTCCGAGGTGGGCGTGCTGCCCCGGGCCCACGGCTCCGGCCTCTTCACCCGGGGACAGACCCAGGTCCTCTCCGTGGTCACCCTGGATACTCTCTCCGCCAACCAGAAGCTGGACACCATCTGGGAGGAGACGGAGAAGCGCTATATGCACCACTACAACTTCCCCGGTTACTCCGTCGGCGAGGCCAAGCCCGCCCGCTCTCCGGGGCGGCGTGAGATCGGCCACGGCGCTCTGGCCGAGCGGGCCCTGCTCCCCGTCATTCCCGACGTGGAGAAGTTCCCCTACGCCATCCGCGTGGTTTCCGAGGTGGTGAGCTCCAACGGCTCCACCTCCCAGGGCTCCGTCTGCGGCTCCACCCTGGCGCTGATGGACGCGGGCGTGCCCATCTCCGCCCCCGTGGCGGGCATCTCCTGCGGACTCATCCAGGACGACGACGGCGGGTTCACCACCTTCATTGACATCCAGGGCGTGGAGGACTTCCACGGCGAAATGGACTTCAAGGTGGCGGGTACGAAAAAGGGCATCACGGCCATCCAGATGGACCTGAAAAACGACGGGCTGACCATGGAGATCATCAAAAACGCCCTGGAGATCACCTATGACGGGCGCTGCCAGATTC
>CAJUOD010000104.1 GCA_910587875.1 uncultured Oscillibacter sp.
GAACTTTATAAAAGTATCGTGCACTGCATCCTCGGCCCTGGGGCCGGGGCCCAGGAGGCGGGCGGCCAGCCGGTGGAGCTTTCGCTGGGTCTGATTGTACAGCCGGGTGAAGCGCGCCCGGTCTTCCCTGGGGAACATGTCCGCCGCCTCCTTTCGTCCTTCTGTATAATATAACGTTTTGGCCCCCGGAAAGGTTTCAGGGGATTGAAATTTTTTTGTGGGGTCCCCGGGGAATATCCGGTCCGCAAACGGCGGATACTGGAAAGAAACCATCCAGGAGGAAGCGCCTATGATGACCGCCTTTGCCCGCACCGTCATCCTCTATTTTCTCATCATGATCGGCCTCCGCCTCATGGGCAAGCGGCAGATTGGCGAGCTGGAGCCCGGCGAGCTGGTGCTGACCATGATGATTTCAGATCTGGCCACCGTGCCCATGCAGGACTTCGGCATCCCTTTGCTTGCGGGAGTCATCCCCATTCTGACCCTGCTGGCCCTGTCCATGCTGTTAAGCCAGCTGTCCCTCACCAGCCTCCGCTTCCGGGCGCTGGCCTGCGGCACGCCCTCCGTGCTCATCCGGGAGGGGGTCCTCCAGCAGGAGGCCATGCGGAAGAACCGCTACACCCTGGACGAGCTGCTGGAGGAGCTCCGGGGCCAGGGCTTTACCGGGGTGGAGGAGGTCAAGTACGCCGTGTTGGAGAACTCGGGGCACCTCTCCGTTCTCCCCTGGGCCAGGAACCAGCCCCCCACGGCGGAGCAGCTGGGGCTGGAGGCGGAGGAGGACGGATCCCTGCCGGTGGTCCTGGTGAACGACGGGCGGCTCCTCCGGCGGAACCTGGAGGCCCGGGGACTGGACGAGGTCTGGCTCCGGGAGACCCTGCAGAGGGAGGGCCTGGGCTCCCACCGGGAGGCGTTTTTGCTGGCGGTGGACGAGACGGGCCGGGTGACCTGCGTGCGGAAGGAGGGCCGGGCATGAAGAAGGGACTGCTGATCCCCGCCGCCCTGCTGGGGGCCATCCTGGCCTTCTGCCTCTGGAACGGCGCGGCCATGGCGGCGCATACGGCCCGCTGGCGGGCCCAGCTGGAGGAGGCAGACCGCCGGGTCCTGCTGGAGGACTGGGAGGGGGCCGCCGCCGTCATCCGGGCGGGCTACGCCGACTGGACGGAGCGCCAGACCTACCTCCACTGCGTCACGGGCCACGACGCCGTGGACGACGCGGAGGCCATGTACCACCGGGCCCTGGCCTTCGCCGAGCGGGAGGAGGACAGCGAGCTCCGGGCGGAGCTGGCGGACCTCCGGGACCAGCTCCGGCTGCTTTCGGAGATGGAGGAGCTCTCCTTGCGGAACGTGCTGTAGAACATCAGGCGGCTGTCCCCAGTTGGGGACAGCCGCCTGACGCGGTCTTACAGGATTTCCTCGGCGGGGAGTTCGGGCGCTTCTGCGGAGGCGGAGACGGTGGAGGGATGGGGCACGGAGATGTCCGTGTCTCCCGCCACTTCCTCGGCGGTCTTCTGCTCTCCGGGTTCCTCCTCGTCCTCCCACAGGGAGTCGTACTCTTCCTCGTTCTGCTTGGCGATCTGCGCCGCCTGCTTGGCGGCCATGTAGAGCTTGAAGTCGTATTCCATCAGCTTCTGCTCGTCCTTGGCCGGGACCTTGGCCCCGGAGGCGATGCGGCGGTAGACCTCCATGATCCTGCCCATCTCCTCCGCCATCTTGGCCATGGTATCCGCCTGCCGCCGGTTGCACTCGTCCCCAAAGATCTTGGTTTCAGTGGCGGTGATGCCCATCAGGGCCTTGTCCACCGCGTCATACTGGGCGTCCAGCAGGGACAGCTCCCTGGAGAGCTCCACCCGGTCGAAGGCGGACGTCAGGGGATGCTGTTCCTGCTCCTTCAGGACCTTCTCCAGGGCCTCCCGCTTCTCCCAGATCTCGTGCCGGTGGGCGGCGTAGGACTGCTTGGCGTCCCGGATCTTCACGGTGGGTCACCTCCTTGCCCGGATTGGTTTTGTTACTTCTTCGCCAGCGCCGCCGTGTCCATGGCGATCATCAGTTCCTCGTTGGTGGGGATCAGCAGGACCTTGACCTTGGAGTCGGGGGCGGAGATGACGGTCTCCTTGCCCCGGACGTCGTTGGCGGCGGGGTCCAGCTTGACGCCCATGTACTCCAGGCCCTGGCAGACCATGGCTCGGACGGCCTTGTCGTTCTCTCCCACGCCGGCGGTGAAGATGATTGCGTCCACTCCGCCCATGGCGGCGGCGTAGGCACCCACGTACTTTTTCACCTCATAGGCAAACTTCTCCTGGGCCAGGGCGGCCTTGGCGTCGCCCTTGGAGGCGGCGGACTCCAGGTCCCGGAAGTCGGAGGAGACGCAGCTTAAGCCCTCCACGCCGGACTTTTTGTTCAGGGCGTTCAGCATCTCGTCGATGCCCATTCCCCGCTTATTCATCTCATACTGGAGGATGCCCGCGTCCAGGTCGCCGGACCGGGTGCCCATGGGCACGCCCGCCAGAGGGGTGAAGCCCATGGAGGTGTCCACGCTCTTGCCGCCGTCCACGGCGGTGATGGAGGAGCCGTTGCCCAGGTGGCAGGAGATCAGCTTGACCTCCTCGGGCTTTTTGCCAAGCATGGCGGCGGCCCGGCCCGCCACGTACTTGTGGCTGGTGCCGTGGAAGCCGTAGCGCCGGACCTTGTCCTCCTCGTACCAGGCGTAGGGCAGGGCGTACATATAGGCCCTGGCGGGCATGGTCTGGTGGAAGGCGGTGTCGAACACGGCCACCATGGGCACGCCGGGCATGACCTTCTGGCAGGCCCGAATGCCCGTCAGGTTGGCGGGGTTGTGCAGGGGGGCCAGGGGGATGCAGTCCTCAATGGCCTTCAGTACCGCGTCGTCAATCAGCACGGACTTGTTGAAGGCCTCTCCGCCGTGGACCACCCGGTGTCCCACGGCTCCGATCTCGCTCATGGAGGAAATCACGCCGTTTTCCTTGTCCGCCACCGCGTCCAGCACGGCCTGGATGGCCTCGGAGTGGGTGGGCATGGGGACGTCGATGGCGTCCAGGGTTTTCTTTCCCTCGGCCTTGTAGGTGAATTTGCCGTCGATGCCGATGCGCTCGCACAGGCCCTTGGCCAGCAGCACGCCGCTTTCGGGGTCCAGAAGCTGATACTTCAGGGAAGAGCTGCCCGCGTTGATGACCAGAATGTTCATGATGACCGTCTCCTCTTCTTTTGGGGCGGGGACTTGCGCCGGCCCCGAATTTCATATAATATTAGAGCGGCAGGGAAGGGCGGAACCCCCGCTTTTCCCTGTTGTCCAACTCCATTATACCAGACTTTCCAGGAGTTACAACCGCTTTTTTACCAAACTGTCACTTTTTTGTCACCACTTCAAGGGGGAATTTTATGGCCGCCGCTGGTATCATTACAGAGTACAATCCCCTCCACATGGGCCACGTCCACCTGATGGCGGAGGCCCGCCGCCTCCTGGGGCCGGAGACGGGGATTATCTGCGTCATGAGCGGGAACTATGTCCAGCGGGGGGGCTTCGCCGTTGCGGGCAAGCTCGCCCGGGCCGCTGCCGCCGTCCAAAGCGGGGCGGACCTGGTGCTGGAGCTGCCCGTTCCCTGGGCCCTCTCCTCGGCGGAGGGCTTCGCCGCCGGGGCCGTGGAGATGTTAAAGGCCACGGGGGCCGTTGACCACCTGGTCTTCGGCAGCGAGGGCGGGGACGCCGCGCCCCTGGTCCGCTGCGCCGAGGCCCTTTGCTCCGGAGGCTTCCCGGAGGCCCTCCGGCAGGAGCTGAAACAGGGGGACAGCTTCCCCGCCGCCCGCCAGCGGGCCCTCCTGGGCCTGGTTTCGGAGGAGGACGCGGCGGCGCTTGGGCGGCCCAACGACACCCTGGGCGTGGAGTACTGCAAGGCCCTCCGGGGCAGCGGGATCCGGCCCGTAGCCGTCCCCCGCCGGGGGGCGGGACACGGCGGCGAAACGGTGAAGGACGGCTTTGCCTCCGCCACCGCCATCCGCGCCCTGCTCCGCCGGGGGGAGGAAGAGGAGGCTCTGCGCCTCATGGCCCCCGCCATGGCCTCCGCCTACCGGATGGAACGGGAGGCCGGACGGGCCCCCGCCGGAATTTGGAACTGTGAGCGGGCCGTCCTGGCCCGGCTGCGCTTCCTGGAGGAGGCGGACTGGGCCGCCCTGGACCCGGGGAACGAGGGCCTGTACCGCCGCTTTGCCCGCTCCGCCGGCTCCGCCGCCTCGGTGGAGGAGCTGCTGGAGGCCGTGAAGACGAAACGCTACCCCCTGGCCCGGCTGCGCCGGACGGTGTTCCGGGCCTATCTGGGTCTTCCCCCCGCGCCGCCGGAGCGGCCCGCCTATCTGCGGGTCCTGGCGGCAAACGGGCGGGGAACGGCCCTGCTGGCCGGGATGCGGAACACCGCCGCCCTGCCGGTCTTGACCAAGCCCGCCGCCGTCCGCCGCCTCTCGGAGGAGGCCCGGCGCCTCTTCGAGCTGGAGGCCCGGGCGAACCGGCTGTACGCCCTGGCCTGTCCCAATCCCGCCGCCGTCCCGGACGAGCGGCGGATGGGCCCGGTCATCGTGGGGGAGGGCTGAACAAAGGAGGAATCCCGATGAGCGCCATGATCGCCCTGCTGCTGGTGTTCAGCGCCCTGGTGGGCTGCACCGGGGAGACGCTGACCAATGTGAAAAACGCCCTGCCGGATCCGCCCCCGGAGACAGTCGCCTTCTCCGTGGAGATGGAGGAATATCAGGAGACCGTCCGGGATGAGGACGGCGCGGTGCTGGCGGAGTGCGCCTATGAGCTGCCGGTGATGCGGGCCCTGACGGAGGACGGGGCTGTCCTGGAGACCGCCTCCACGGAGGCGCAGGAGCGGGCTCTGGCGAAGGCGGAGGCCTTCAACGCCCGCTTCGCCCCCTGGAAGACCAATCCCAAGACCCTGGCGGAGAGCGCCAGGGAGGACCGGGCCTTCCGGAATGAGTCGGGCCTGGAGCCGGTGGCCTATACCGATGACCTGTGGTGTACCGTGTACCGGACGGAGACCCTGGTCAGCGTCTCCGGGACCTACAGCACCTACACCGGCGGGGCCCACCCTAACCACATTCTGATGAGCTGGAACTTCGACCTGGAGGCCGGAGAGTTCTTCGAGCCCGAGATCCTGGACGAGGGCGGGGACCTGCGGGACTTTGTCCGCGTGGCCTTGGTCCGTCAGGTCCGGGAGCCGGAGGGGGAGCCGGGCGCGAAGCCGGAGGACCTCTACTGGGAGGACTACGAGGACATCCTGGCGGACTGGCCCAGCTACGCCGTCAGCTTTGACGAGGAGGGCATGACCGTGGGCTTCTCCCCCTACGAGCTGGCGTGCTACGCCGCCGGGCCTCAGGTGTTCCGACTGACCTATGACCAGCTGCGGCCCCACCTGGGCCAGCACGGGAAAGCGCTGCTGGGCCTGGAGGAGGCCGGATAAGCAAAAGAACAGCGGGCCGTCCGAGATGGACGGCCCGCTTCTTTATGTTCAGGTGGTTTCCACGGGGACGGCCTCCGCCTCGGGGGCCGGGGCTTCGGGGGCGGCCTCGGGAAGCTCCCCGTTTCTGCGCCCGAAGAAGGGCCTCCGGGGCTTTTTCGGTTTGTCCTTCCGGCGGAAGATGTGGCTGAGGTTATCGATGACGGAGTAGTACACCGGGGTGAACACCAGGGTGACCACGGTGGAGATCACCATGCCCGCGATCATGGTGATGCCCATATCCGACATCATCTCGTTGGTCTCCCCGATTCCCATGGCCATGGGCACCATGGCGAGAATCGTGGTCAGGGTGGTCATCAGAATGGGCCGCACCCGCAGGGGGCAGGCGTGGAGGATGGCGGTCTCCCGGTCCTCCCCCCGGGCCCGGCGGATCTTGATGTACTCCACCAGGATGATGGAGGAGTTGACCACCGTGCCCGCCAGCATGATGATGGAGACCAGGGACAGCATGGAGAGGTCCCGCCCCGATACCGGGAGGCCGAAGAGGGATCCGGTGAAGGCCACGGGGAGGATCAGCATGACCATGACGGGCATGAGGAAGCTCTCGAACTGGACGGCCAGGACGAAGTACACCAGCAGCAGGGCCGCCGCCAGGGCGATGAGCAGGTCCGTGAAGCTCTCCACCATGGTCTCGTAAGAGCCGTCGGTCTCCACGGCGTAGCCCTGGGGGAAGGTGTAGCCGTCCAGGATCCCCCAGATAGCCTGGGTCATGGCGGCGGTGTCCCCGCTGACGGTTTCGCCGGAGATGGTGACCTGCCGGGTCTGGTTGGCTCGGACAATGGTCTGGGGGGCCTGCTCAATGGAGACGTTCGCCACGGACCCCAGGGGCACCGTGCCGCCCATGGCGGAGGGCACGCCCATGGATTTCAGCGCGTCCAGGCTCTTGGACGCCGCGCCGCTGCCCCGGACCACCACGTCCAGCTCCCGGCTGTTGATGGTCACTTTGGTGGCGGTGGAGCCCGTGAGCTCGGACCGGACCGCCTGGCCGATGGCCGCGGCGGTGAGCCCGTACTGGGCGGCGGCCTCCCGGTTCACGGAGACCTTCACCTGGGGCACCTCGTCGGAGAGGGAGCTCTTCACGTTCACCGCGTCGGGCAGGGCCTCGATTTGCGCGATCAGGTCGTTTGCCAGGAATTCCAGGGTGTCGTAGTCGTCTCCCTCGATGTTGACCGCGATGTCTCCCCCGCCGCCCATCAGGGCCTCGGAGTCCGAGGCGGAGACGGTGATCTCACAGCCCGCCACGTCCACCAGGGCCTCCCGGAGGGCCTTGGTGATGTCGTTGCTGCTCCGGTCCCGCTGGGATTTGGAGCCCACGTCCATCATCATGGTGACGGACTCGTTGGAGGCGATGTAGAACATCTCCTCGATTTCCGGGACCGTCTCCTCCGTGATGGCGGAGACCCGGTCCGCGATGGCGGCGGTCTCGTTCAGCTGGGAGCCGATGGGCATGCTGATGCTCAGGTTCACCATGCCCTGGTCCATGTCGGGGATCAGCACCATTTTGGTGTTTACCAGAGTGACGCCGAAGAGGACAACCAGCGCCAGGGAGGCCAGCATTCCCAGCCAGAGGTGGTGGACGAAGTAGTCCAGGGTCTTCAGGTAGAAGGCACTGATTTTCCCCACCAGTTTTTTCACGGGGCCGGGCTCCTTCCCCGCCAGCTTTTCCTGGCGGCGGCGGACCTTCTCCTCGTCCAGGGTGAAGTAGCAGAGCAGGGGCACCAGGGTCAGGGAGATGACGAGAGACGCGAAAATCAGCGAGGCGATGGTGAGGCAGAAGTCCCTGAACATCATGCCCGCCATGCCCCCGGTGAGGGCCAGGGGGACGAAGACCGCCTCGGTGGTCAGGGTGGAGGCCAGAACGGAGGAGGTGACCTCCTTGGTGCCCTCGATGCAGGCGCTCTCCCGGTCGTGGCCCTCGGCGGAGAAGCGGTAGATGTTCTCCAGGACCACGATGGAGTTGTCCACGATCATGCCCACGCCCATGGCGATGCCTCCCAGAGACATCATGTTCAGCGTCAGGTTGAAGGCCCGCATGAGGACGAAGACCGTCAGGATGCAGATGGGCATGGACACGGCGATGGTCAATGTCGCCCCGCCCCGGCGGAGGAACAGCAGCACCACAATGGCCGCCAGCAGCACGCCCTGGAGGATGTTCTGGTAGGCGGCGTCCACCGTCTGATTGATGTAGTCGCTGGCGAGGTAGGGGGCGGACCAGCGGAGGCTGGGGTTGTCGGCCTTCAGGCTCTCCAGCCGCTTCACCACCTGCTCGGAGACGTAGACCTCGTTGGCGGCGGACTGCTTGGAGACCTGGAGCACCACACAGGCGGACTCGCCGGACTTCGCCATGGCGTCCATGTCCTTGTCCTCCAGGCGTACGTTGGCTACCTCGGCCAGGCGCACGGCCCCGCCGGTGGGCAGGGAGAGGATCATGTTCCGCACGTCCTCCACCGTCTGGAACTTGGCGTCGGTGGAGACCGTCAGCTTTTTGGAGCCGTTTTCCAGGCTGCCGCCGGGGTAGATCAGGTTCTGCCCCGCCAGGAACTGGGACACGTAGGAGGCGGAGAGGCCGTAGCCCGCCGCCCGGGTGGGGTCCAGTTCCACGGCGATCTGCTGGCTGACGCCGCCGTTCACCGTCACCTGGGCCACGCCGTTGATGCGCTCCAGGGCGGGGACCACCAGGTCCTCCGCCAGGCTCTGGAGCTGGGCCAGGTCCTCGCCCACCAGGGCGATCATGGCTGTGGGCATCAGGGCGCTGAGGTTCATGTTGATGATGACCGGGTCCATGGCGTCCTCCGGGAGGCTCACCATGTCAAACTGCTCCCGGAGCTTGGTGGCGGCGATGTCCAGGTCCGTGCCCTCTACGTAGGTGATCTGGATCTGGCAGGAGCCGTCATAGGAGGTGGAGGAGATCTCGTCCACGCCGGGGACGGACATAATGGCGGATTCCAGGGGACGGGTGACCAGCTCCTCAATGTCGCTGGGGTTGGCCCCGTTGTAGTAGCAGGCCACCACGGCCATGGGCATCTCCATGTCCGGCAGCAGGGCCATTTGAAGCTGGGTGGAGAACATCAGGCCGAAGACGCAGATGAGGATGCTGGCCAGGATGGTCGCCACCTTGTGCTGGATGCTCGCTCTGGCGATACTCATATCATGCCTCCCCGGAGACGATGCGCACCGGGTCGCCGTCGTTCAGATAGGCCTGGCCCACGGTGACCAGCCGCTGCCCGGCGGCAAGGCCGGTGAGGACCTCCGTTACGCCGTTGCCGGTGAGGCCCGTGGAGACCTCCACGTATTTGGCTGTGTCGTTTTCCACCACGAAGACGTACCGGGTCTCGCCCCGGGTCAGCACCGCCTCGGTGGGGACCACGATGGTGTTCTCGGACACGTCGGTGTGGAAGGTCACGTCGGCGAACATGCCCGCCAGCAGCCCGTCGGTGTCGGAGGGCAGGGAGAGGGTGACGGTGTAGAGCCGGGTCTGCATATTCGCCGCCCGCTCCACGGAGCGGATGGTGGCCTCAAAGGTCTGGTTCGCCGCGCTGACGGATACGTCCGCCTTGTCCCCCGCCGCCAGCTTGGGCACCAGGGCTTCGGAAACCTGGACCACGGCCTTCATCTGCTCCGCCCCGTCGATGACGGCCAGGGGAGCCGTGGTGGAGGTGAAGCCTCCCTCGGTGGCGTTCATGGTCACCAGGGTGCCGCTGCTGGGGGCGATGACGTTGCCCCGGGCGTCCACGTTTTCCAGCACGGTGTCCAGCTGCTCCACATTGGACAGGCTGCTCTGCATAGAGGCCTCCAGCTGGGAGAGGGTGGAGTTCCGCTGGGCGACGGCGGTCTGGAGCTGGAGCTCCGCCTGATCGATCTCCATCTGGGAGGCCGCGCCGATTTCATAGAGCTCCTTCAGGTCCCGGACGCTTTTCTCCAGCAGGGCGATCTGCTTTTCAAAGACCGCCGACTGGTCGCTGTAGCTCTGGGCGGCGGAGCGGTAGCCGATGCTGGCCGCGTTGTGGGAGGCCAGGGTGCTCCCCAGGTCCAGGGTGCACAGCATATCGCCCGCCTTGACCTCGTCGCCCGCCTCGGCGTAGACGGCGGTGCATTTGGCGCTGACGGCCACCATGATGGTGGACTGGTCCTCCGCCGCCAGCTGACCGGAGACGGTGTTCTCCGTGTAGATGGTGTCCGCCCCGATCTCCTGGACCTGGACGGCCACGCCCGGGTTGGCGGGCTCTTCCT
>CAJUOD010000105.1 GCA_910587875.1 uncultured Oscillibacter sp.
CTGCCCCCTCTGCGCCGCCCCCCTGGAGCGGGAGGCGGGGGCCTACCGCTGCCCCGGGGGTCACAGCTTCGACGTGGCCCGGGAGGGCTACGTCCACCTGCTGCCCCCCAACCAGAAGCACTCCGCCCTCCCCGGCGACGACCGGGACATGGTGCAGGCCCGGCGGGACTTCCTGTCCAAAGGGTATTACCAGCCGCTTCTAAATACGCTCTGTAGTCGGATTTTGTCCCTTTCCGGCGAAACGCCCGCCCTGCTGGATGCGGGCTGCGGGGAGGGCTGGTACACCGCCGGGGTCTGCCAGGCTCTCCGGGCCGCCGGGAGGCGGCCCCGCGCGGCGGGGACGGACATCTCCAAATTTGCCCTCCGCACGGCGGCAAAGCGGGAGAAGGGCGTGGAGTTCGCCGTGGCCTCCTCCTACCGTCTGCCCCTGGCGGACGGCAGCGCGGACGTGCTGCTGAACTGCTTCTCCCCCCTGGCCCTGGAGGAGTTCCGGCGGGTTTTGCGGCCCGGCGGGGCCTTCCTCTACGTGGTGCCCGGGGCGGAGCACCTCTGGGAGATGAAGGAGATCCTCTATGAGAAGCCCTATCCCAACGAGGAGAAGGAGACCCCCTACGAGGGCTTTCGCTACCGGGAGATCGTCCCCGTGGACGGGACCATCCACATCGAGAGCCGGGAGGATATCCAGAATCTCTTCCGCATGACCCCTTACTTCTGGAAGACCCCCAGGGCCGGGGCGGAGCGCCTGGCGGCCCTGGAGCGGCTGGACCTGCGGACCTCCTTCCGGGTCCACGTGTTTGAAAAGCTGTGAAAGGAGCGTAATCCTATGAAACCCAATCCCACCCGCTCGGCACTGATCCTCATCGACATGGAGAACGGCTTTGTGGACCACCGGGGAGGCCACTGCATCCAGGGGGCCCAGGCCACCGTTCCCGCCTGCGCCCGGGCCGTAGACCTGGCCAGGAGCAAGGGCATCCCCGTCTTCTTCGTCAAGCGCATCTACCGCGCCGACGGCAGCGACGTGGAGCTGACCCGCTACGCCGCCTGGAAGGCCGGGGGCCACGCCTGCCGCCCCGCCTCCACGGGGCCCAACAGCGCCCAGGCCCCGGAGGCCCTCCGGCCCCAGCCGGGGGACTATGCCATCATCAAGCCCCGGTGGAGCGCCTTCTTCCAGACGGAGCTGGACCTGATTCTCCGCCGCCTGGACGTGCGGACGGTGATCCTGGCGGGCACCACCACCCCCAACTGCGTCCGCACCACCTGCTACGACGCCATCGCCCTGGAGTACAACGCCGTGGTGCTGACGGACTGCTGCTCCTCCCAGACGGAGGAGATCCAGCGGGTAAACCTGGAGGACATGGAGCGGGCCGGGGCCGTCCTCATGGACAGCGCCGCCTTCGCCGCCTACGGCCCGGAGACGGTCCGGGACCTCTCCGCCGCCATCCGGGAGGAGATGCTGGCGTCCGACGCCTTCCCGGAGCCCTTCGGGACCCAGGGGGACGCCGTGGGCTGGACGGACCTCTGGTGAGGCCCGCGTGCAGATTGTGAACGTTTGCGTAAATTCCCGGAACCCTTTCGTCAAAGCGTAAAAAAAGCCGGAGAACCTTTGGCAAAATCGGAAAAATTTCTGAAACGCGGAGAAAAACCGTTGATTTTTCACCGGGAAAATGCTAATTTCTTTATAGCGAAAACGATTGCGGCAGCGTTCCGCTTCCGCCGGTTTCCCACTTTGCCTCAGAGGGCCCCCAGTGGCCCCAGGACGACAAATTTTCAAGGAGGTCGTTTCCCATGTTTGATTCCAAGAACGTACACTTAGGCATTGCGCCCATCGGCTGGTGCAACGACGACATGCCCGAGCTGGGCGGAGAGAACACCTTCCAGCAGATCGTCAGCGAGATGGCCCTGGCGGGCTTCACCGGCTGCGAGATCGGCAACAAGTACCCCGCCGACCCCGCCGAGCTGAAGAAGGCCCTGGACCTGCGGGGCATGCGCATCGCCAGCCGCTGGTATTCCTCCTTTATCCTGACCCGCCCCTTCGAGGAGGAGGAGAAGGACTTCAAGGCCAACCTGGATTTCCTGGCCGCCGTGGGCGCCAACCGGATCAACGTCAGCGAGCAGAGCTACTCCATCCAGGGCCAGATGGACACCCCCGTCCTGACGGGAGGCCACAAGCACGTGATGAACGACGAAGAGTGGGCCCGCTTCTGCGACGGGCTCAACAAGCTGGGCAAAATCGCCGTGGACCGGGGCTTCAAGCTCTGCTTCCACCACCACATGGGCACCGTGGTCCAGACCAGCGAGGAGACGGACCGCATGATGGCCAACACCGACCCCCGCTATGTGTTCCTGTGCTATGACACCGGCCACTTCACCTTCGCCGGCGAGGACCCCCTGGCCATGCTGAAGAAATACGTGGACCGTGTGGGCCATGTTCATCTGAAGGATATGCGGCTGCCCGTCGTTGAGGAGGCCCGGAAGAACAACTGGAGCTTCCTCCAGTCCGTCCGGAACGGCGCGTTCACGGTGCCCGGCGACGGCGACGTGGACTTCGACCCCGTGTTCAAGGTGCTGGCGGACGCCGGATACCAGGGCTGGCTCCTGGTGGAGGCTGAGCAGGATCCCGCCAAGGCGAATCCCCTGGAGTACGCCATGAAGGGCCGGAAATATATTAAGGAACACACGGGTCTTTAATTTCAAACATTTGATTTGGGAGATGATTCCAATGACCTATTTCAACAAAAACGCCGAACTGAAGCGGGGCTACAACGCCTACATCGACGCGGCGGCGGACGACATGGGCACCCAGATGGACGTGGGCCTGCTGGTCATGGAGCCCGGCGACACGTTCACTTTTGAGGAGGCCGAGAAGGAGATTGCCGTCCTGCTCTTCGCCGGAGAGGTGACCTACCAGTGGGCCGGGAAGACCGTGGAGGCCAGCCGCCCCGACTGCTTCCACCATGAGGCCTACTGCCTCCTGGCGGGCCGGGGGGAGAAGATCGTCCTCACCGCCAAGGCCCACAGTGAGCTGTACATCCAGAAGACCCTGAACGACAAGCCCTTCGAGGCGGTCCTGTACACCCCGGACACCGTCCAGACCCAGCACGCCGGAAACAAGGGCGAGCTCCTGGGCTGCATGGAGCGGGAGATCAAGACCTTCTTCGACCACGACAACGCGCCTTTCTCCAACATGGTCCTGGGCGAGGTGCTGAACCACCCCGGCAAGTGGTCCTCCTATCCCCCCCATCACCATCCCCAGCCGGAGGTTTACTTCTACCGCTTCGACTACCCCCACGGCTTCGGCGCGGGCTTTGCCAACGGGGAGATCTATCAGACCGGGCACAACGGCCTGGCCGTCATCACCAGCGGCTTCCACTCCCAGACCGCCGCGCCGGGCTACGCCATGTGCTACGCCTGGGGCATCCGGCACCTGGAGGGCGATCCCTGGCTGAAGACCCGCATCGACGACGAGGAGCACGCCTGGCTCTGGAAGCCCGACGCCAACGACCATATCTATCAAGGTTGAGTTAAGGAGGAACGATTCCAATGGACACCATTCGTTTAACCATGGCCCAGGCCCTGGTCCGCTTCCTGGAGAACCAGTACATCGACGTGGACGGACAGGTCTCCCGCTTCGTCCGGGGCGTGTTCATCATCCCCGGCCACGGCAACGTGGTGGGTCTCGGCCAGGCCCTGACCCAGGAGGCCCATGAGCTGGAAATCTACCAGGGCAAAAACGAGCAGGGCATGGCCCAGGCCGCCGTGGCCTTCGCCAAGCAGATGAAGCGCAAGCAGATCTTCGCCGTCACCTCCTCCGTGGGCCCCGGGGCCGCCAACATGGTCACCGCCTGCGGAACGGCCACGGCCAACAACATCCCCGTGCTGGTGCTGCCCGGCGACACCTACGCCTGCCGCCAGCCGGACCCCGTCCTCCAGCAGGTGGAGCAGATCAACAGCCTGGCCACCACCACCAACGACGCCTTTAAGGCCGTCTGCCGCTATTGGGACCGCATCGTCCGGCCCGAGCAGCTGATGAGCGCCGCCATCTCCGCCTTCCGCACCCTGACGGACCCCGCCAACACCGGCGCGGTCTGCCTGGCTATGCCCCAGGACGTGGAGGGCGAGGCCTATGACTACCCCGTCAGCTTCTTCCGCAAGCGCGTCTGGCGGCTGGAGCGCCGCCCCGCCACCGAGGCCGCCCTGCAGGAGGCCGCCGAGGCCATCAAGGCCGCCAAGAAACCCATGCTCATCTGCGGCGGCGGCGTCCGGTACTCCGAGGCCCACGCCGAGCTGCGGCACTTCGTGGAGGCCACCGGCATCCCCTTCGCCGACACCCAGGCGGGCAAGAGCACCGTCGAGTGGGACCACCCCCTGGCCCTGGGCGGCGTGGGCGTGACGGGCTGCTCCGCGGCCAACGAGATCGCCAAGGAGGCGGACCTGGTCATCGGCGTGGGAACCCGCTACACCGACTTCACCACCTCCTCCAAGTGGCTCTTTAAGGACGACTGCAAATTTGTCAATATCAACGTCTCCGAGTTCCAGAGCCTGAAGATGGAGGCCATCCCCGTGGTGGCCGACGCCAAGGACGCCCTGCCGAGGCTGGAGAAGCTGCTGGCGGGCTGGAAGGCCCCCTACGGAAACGAGGTCAAGGACGCCCAGGCCCGCTGGAAGGCGGAGCTGGATCGCCTGGACCACATGGCCTTCTCCGACGCCCCCGACTGGGCCCCCATCATCAACGACGCCAACGCGGACTCCGCGAAACGCTTCGCCAAGGACCTGAAGGCGGGCCTGTGCCAGACCACCGTCCTGGGCGCCCTGAACGCCTGGATGGCGGACACCGACGTGGCCATCGGCGCGGCGGGCTCCCTGCCCGGCGACATGCAGCGCATGTGGCGGCCCCGGGCCCAGGATACCTACAACATGGAGTACGGCTATTCCACCATGGGCTACGAGGTGGCGGGCGCCTTGGGCGTCAAGCTGGCCATCGGCGAGGACCGGGAGGTCTACGCCTTCTGCGGAGACGGCAGCTTCCACATGCTCCACGGCGAGCTGGTAACGGCCATGCAGGAGCACAAAAAAATCAACATCTGCCTCTTTGACAACGCCAGCTTCGGGTGCATCAACAACCTCCAGGTGGGCCACGGAAACAAGACCCTCTGCACGGAGCTCCGGTACCGGAACCAGGACGGCCTCTTCGGAGACTTCATGGACATCGACTACGCCAAGGTGGCGGAGGGCTACGGCTGCAAGGGCTACACCGTCCGGACCATGGAGGAGCTGAAAGCCGCCTTTGAGGACGCCAAGACCATCAAGGACCGCCCGGTGCTCTTCGACATCAAGGTCCTGCCCAAGACCATGACCGACGGCTACGGCTCCTGGTGGCGCGTGGGCGACACCGAGGTCTCCGAGCGGCCCGAGAACGTCGCCGCCTACCAGGACCACCTGGCCCACGAAAAGACCGCCCGTAAGTATTGATTTCTCCCCAATTTTAACATAAAGGAAGGTTGATTATCATGGACAAAGTTCTGAAAATCGGTATCATCGGCTGCGGAGCCATCGGCAAGGACCACTGCCGCCGCATCATCGAGACCGTCCCCGGCGCCACCGTGGTAGCCGTCTCGGACTACGTGGCCGCCGCCGCCGATGAGACCGCCGCGAAATACGGAATCCGCTCCTTCGGAAACGACTGCGACGGAATGATCAAGGACCCGGAAGTCGAGGCCGTGGTCATCACCTCCATCGACCCGACCCATCATGACTACGTCATGAAGACCCTGGCCGAGGAAAAGTGGTGCTTCTGCGAGAAGCCCCTGAGCCAGAATGCCAAGGACTGCGAGGAGATCATCAACCGGGAGCTGGAGATCGGCAAGCGGCTGGTCCAGGTGGGCTTCATGCGCCACTATGACCGGGGCTACGCGGAGATGAAGCGGATCATCGACTCCGGCGAAATCGGCGCTCCCCTGGTGATTAAGGCCTGCCACCGGAACGTGGCCCAGGGCCCGGGCTTCAAGACCGAGAACGGCGTGACCAACGTGGCCATCCACGAGCTGGACATCTGCCGCTGGCTGCTGGACGACGAGTATGAGGATGTCCAGTGCGTCAAGGTCCGCCAGTCCGCCAACTCCGACAAGGGATACGACAACCCCCAGGTCATGCTGATGCGGACCAAGAAGGGCTGCTTCATCGACGTGGAGGTCCAGGTGGCCGACGGCTACGGCTATGACATCCAGTGCGAGGTGGTCTGCGAAAACGGCACCGTGAAGCTGCCCGACCCCTACGCCGTGGTCCGCCGCTCCCGCCCCGCCGGCTGGGACAGCCTGAACCCCGCCGAGTCCATGCCCATCATGACCGACTGGAAGGAGCGCTTCATCGAGGCGTACGACATCGAGTTCTGCAAGTGGGTGGAGTCCGTCCACGCCGGCAAGCTCACCGGGCCCTCCAGCTGGGACGGCTATGTGGCCTGCGTGGCGGGCGACGCGCTGAACGCCTCCCGCGGCACCTCCCAGTTCCTGAAGGTGGAGACCATGGAGAAGCCGGAGCTCTACAAGTGATTTAATACCCTGACAAACGGATCTTCCCAAAATGGCGGAGGACCGGCGTAAGCCGGTCCTCCGTCCCCCTATAGAAACAGTGCCGGGAACTCCACCTTCCAGGCGCTGGTCCTACCTTACTTTTCCCGCCGCTGCTCCATCTTCTCGTTGGTCCAGACCACCTGATTCCGCCCGAACCGCTTCGCGTCATAGAGCATGGCGTCCGCCATCTTGAGGTACATGTCAAAGGACGATCCCACCTTGGGCAGCACGGTGATGCCGCCGATGCTGACGGTCACCCACTGGGAAACCTCCGGGTTGTGGGGAATGTGCAGATTCTCCACCGCCTGCCGGACCTTCTGGAGATGGGCGAAGTCGTTTTCGGCCCCGCCGCCTAAGATCAGGGCCACGAATTCCTCCCCGCCGTAGCGGGCGAAGAAGTCTGTCCCCCGGCGGAGCATGGAGGCGGCCGTCTCGGCCACGGCCTTGATGACCTTGTCCCCGGCGGGATGGCCGAAGCTGTCGTTGTAGACCTTGAATTTGTCGATGTCGAACATGCAGATGGAGATGGGGGCCCCCAGGCGGATGGCGTCCTGCCAGCGCTTGCCGCTGACGGCGTCATAGCGCCGCCGGTTGGGCACGCCGGTAAGCTGGTCCACGGTGGCCTCCCGCTCGATCTGGGTGCGGTAGCGGTAGAGGTGAATATGGGTATTTACCCGGGCCCGGACGATGGCCGGGTGGAAGGGCTTGGTGATGTAGTCCACGGCTCCCAGGGTCAGGCCCTGCTCCTCGTGCTGGATGTCGTTGAGGCTGGTGATGAGGATCACCGGCGTGTGCCGGAGGATGACCTCCTCCTGGAGCATCTTCAACAGCTGGAAGCCGTCCATGCCCGGCATGATGACGTCCAGGAGAATGAGGGAGTACTCCTCAGCCTTCGCCTGCTTCAGGCCCTCCTCGGCGGAGTTGACTACGGTGACCTCGTAATCGTCGGTCAGGATGGAGCTGAGGAAGTTCGCCTGGACGGGACTGTCGTCAATTATCAGAATTTTTTCCAAAACAGATACCTCCCATCATATCTGCGGCCTCGCGGAACGGGACCCGCCGCGGTGGAAGACAGCCGAATATTCTTACTAGAGCGCCATTATATCAGACATTTCCGAAAGAAGGAAGTGCTAACTTGCGAAAATTGGAAAATATTTTTTCCAGCAGGGGAGAGGTCAAAAATTTTCCCGTCCCGGGACGGAAAAAGGCCCGGCGGCGTTGAGGGACCGCCGGGCGGCTCTTAGCCCTGCGTGGGGTCGATCTCCGTGGGGCTGGGGACGGGGTGCTCCTTGTGCTCCACCATGGCCCGGATGAGCTCCACGGTGCCGCTCAGGCCCAGAAAACTGCTGTTGATGCAGAAGTCGTAGCTATCCACGGCCCCCCAGCGCTGGGAGGAGTAGTACTCGTAGTAGGAGGCCCGGCGCTTGTCGGTCTTGCTGATGAGGGCCTTGGCCTTCTCGGGGGTCAGGTTCTGCCGCTGGGCCACCCGGCGGACCCGGTCCTCCAGGGGGGCGTGGATGAAGATGCTCAGGTGGTCGGGGTTCTCCGCCAGGGCGTAGTCCGCGCAGCGGCCGATGATGACGCAGGGGCCCTGCTCCGCGATGTGGCGGATGGTGTTGAAGGTGGCGAGATAGACCTGCTGCTCCAGGGACTCGCCCGCGCCGGTGCCCGGGAGGGCAAACATGTAGGAGTCCATGGCGATGGAGTAGAGCAGGCTCTTGGGCCGCTCGTCGAAGTTCTCCAGGATTTTCTCGCACAGGCCGCTCTTCTTGGCGGCCTCCCGGAGGATCTCCTTATCGTAAAAGGGAATGCCCAGCTCCTTGGCCACGCGGATGCCGACTTCCTTGCCGCCGCTGCCGAACTGCCTTCCAATGGTGATGATGGTTTTCATAGCGGGACCTCCTTTCCGGTCCCTTTTATTATACTCCGGTTTTTGGGAATCGTCAAATAAAAAACAAGGGCCTTATTCGGCGGAAGGCCCGGGGAGCGCGGAGGCGCCGGGAGCGTCCTCGCCCTGGGTGATATAGACTTCCTCGGCATGGTACAGGGCCTCTCTGAGACGCTCCTTCGCCGCGCCGAGATTCAGCTTGTCCAGATCGTCCAGTGCGTCCGCTATGGCGCCGGCCGCGATGAGATACATTTTCTGATAGTTAGGCATAGTAGTGGCCTCCCAAATAAAGTTTGCATCTAATGGATATATTTTATATCCATTTTAAACATACTAACACAAAATGGTTATAAAGTAAATATGCTAAAAAATCATTTTGAGGTTATGTTATGGCTAAGAAAGGCTTAAAGAGTTACTCTATTCGCATTGACGAACAGCTGCTGCACAAACTCCATGTTGTTTCCGCCTATGAGGGCCGCTCTGCCAACAACCAGATTGTAATGTTGATTCGTGATGCCGTAGAGGCCTTCGAGGCCAAGCACGGCAAGATTGAATTGGAGGCCCAAAAAGGCCCTTGACTTTTCCCGCCTCACGGGGTACAATAGCAATAGCTAGTGCAAAGATAAACTCCGATGTACACCAAAACGGAGCGCCCGGAAGTCTGCAGCTTCCGGGCGCTCCATTTCAGGCTGTCGCTGTCATTTCTTCTCCTCCAGCCATTTGCGAACGAGATAACCAATCACGTTCGCTGCGAGGGAAGCTAGCATTGCAAAGATGAACTCCATGGATGTACACCTCCTTCCACTGCGGAAGGCCGACAGCGGTTTGATTATACCACATCTTTTGACAAAAAGCGACAGCCTGAATAAAAAATCACCGGAGTATCATACTCCGGGATTTTTGTGCCCTTGACAACGCCGGGCCTTCGCGATATAATCATGATAACGGAAGAGCACCGTTACATGCGGTCAGCCCTTTACACAGTTAACAGGTTAAGCCCGTTGACCGCTTGGTGGCAGCCAGGCGGTCAACATGCATTAGTATTTCCAACCGCAAAAAATCCCCGGAGTGTGTACTCCGGGGATTTTCCTGTAGGATAGCAGACTTCGCTTACTTCTTGCTCTCCGCCACGGCGACGGCCACGGCGACGGTAGCGCCCACCATGGGGTTGTTGCCCATGCCGAGGAAGCCCATCATCTCCACGTGGGCGGGGACGGAGGAGCTGCCCGCGAACTGGGCGTCGGAGTGCATCCGGCCCATGGTGTCGGTCATGCCGTAGGAAG
>CAJUOD010000106.1 GCA_910587875.1 uncultured Oscillibacter sp.
CGAGATCTACACTCTTTCCTACACGACGCTCTTCCGATCTTCCTCTGCTCAATCAATTTCCTTTCCTCGTCTGTAACTTTGAAATAGATACCACTGGTTTTTTCTTTCGCCATAGTCCCCCTTATCGCCGCTTCTGCCATACAAGGTCATAGCCGAGAGCATCAGCCAGTTCCACGGCCTCCTTGTAGCGCAGGGATTCACGGCGCAGCTTGTCGGAGAGGTTCGGAACGCTGGGACTCCATCCGTACTGCTCGGCCAGCTTTTCCACTAACTCGCTCATGGTGAAGCCCTCCCGGACAATATAGGCTTTGATTTCGTTCCTGATATTCATAAAAAGTGTACTCCTTTTCAAAATTGTGTTCGCCCTCCGGCGTAGAAATAGAAAACGCTCCCAACAAACAGGGCAGGCCGTCCACCATGCCCAGGTCGTAAGAGCGCACATCGGATTTCAGTGTTTAGCGTGAAGTCATGTCCTGGATGGGACCCCGCAGAGCATCCTCATCAAGGAGGGAACCGAAGGCCAGCAGCTCACCTTCTACAACAAGCGGGTGGGCGGCTTGGAGCTCATCAAGGTCAGCGAGAGCGACCGCACGAAACGCATCCCCAATGTGAAGTTTGAAATTCGCAAGATGGACGGCGCTCTGGTGGAGACCGTCACCACCGATTCCACGGGCCGGGTCCATGTTGACGTGGACGCCGGGGATTATTATGCCGTCGAGATTGAGGCCGGAAAGGGCTTCAAAATCGACGAGACCCCGCAGTATTTCACCGTCCGGGACAGCGAATGCACCACCTTGACGGTGACCAACAAGGCCCTCTCGGGCATCCAGATCCACAAGATCGACAGTGTCACGAAGAAGGGAATTTACGGGGTCACCTTCCTTCTCTACGACAGCACCAACACCCCTGTGGGCCAGTACACCTCCGACAACCAGGGATATGTGTACATCGAGGGCATTACCACGGCAGGCCGCTACTACCTGAAGGAACTGGCCAATGAGGGCTATCTGGTGGACACCCAAATGAAGACCGTCTACGTCAAGCCCGGCGAAGTGACCCTCGTCGAGTGGGAGAACACCGCCATCACAGGACAAATCCAGATCACCAAGACCTCCGAGGACTACAACTCCATGAACGGCTGGCCCGCCGGAACGCCCATCCCCGGCACCGTCTTTGAGATCTACGACAAGGCCAACAACCTGGTGGACACCATCCGCTCGGACAAGAACGGCCTCGCCAGCTCCCGCCCCCTGCCCCTGGGCCGCTATAAGGTCGTGGAATCCCAGAGCGCCGAGTTCTACGGCCTGGACAAGACGCCCATAGAGGCGGAGATTGAGTTCTCCGGCCAGATCGTGCGCCTCGCCATGACCAACAAGGCCCTGTACACCAACGTCTCCATTAACAAGCGGGGCTACGCCCAGGTCATGCCCGGCCAGGCCATCCGCTATGACTTCTCCGGAATTGCCAACAACTCCACCACCGCTCTCTCCTCCTTCTACTGGAGAGATACCCTCCCCGCCGCCCTGCGTCTGGACAAGATCGTCACCGGCACCTACAACGTCCAGGGAAATTACAAGATCGTCTACAAGACGAATCTCAGTGGGGAGACTTACCGGGTCATCGCGGACAACCTGAGCACCTCCAGGAACTCCGTCGTGGCGGCTTCTCCCGCAGCCCTGGGCCTGGCCTCCGGCGAGTATGTGACGGAGGTCATGTTCACCTTTGGCGTCGTGCCCTCCAACTTCCGGCAGGTAGAGTCTCCCCAGCTCCACTGCAATGTCGTCTCCTGGCTCAAGGGCGGCGCTCAGTTCGTCAACCAGGCGGATGTGGGCGGCGTTCACAATGAACAGTGGATCATGGCCACCGACCGCTGGGTCACCACGGTATACAAGCCCGTGAAGCCCTCCAAGCCCCTGCCCCGCACCGGATACTGAGCAATCGCGGAAAGGGCCGTCCATCCAGGACGGCCCTTCTCTTGCTATTTGATTTTTAAGGTGGAACCTCAATATGAAACCCAAGAAACTGATCCGACTTCTGCTGACCGCCGCGATGGTGTGCGCCGTCTGCTGCACCACCGCCCTCGCCGCCGGAGGCAGCGGCGACGTCTCCGGCGCCATCCAGCAGACTTGGACCGCCGCTTCCGGGCAGGTCAAGACCGTGGTGGACACCGTGGTCTTCCCGGCCCTGGACATGATCCTCGCCATCGCCTTCTTTATCAAGGTGGGCAGCGCCTACTTCGATTACCGCCAGCGTGGCCAGTTCGAGTGGACCCCGCCCGTCATCCTTCTGGTCTGCCTCATTTTCTGCCTCACCGCCCCCTCTTATATTTGGGGCATTATCGGGATGTGAGGTGGCTTCAAGTGGAACACAGCAAAACAGACCGATTCATCTCACCGCTCTGGGTAACCATATGGGAGAATGGCATTGAGGGAGGCCCCGAATGCCTCTATGAATACGCGGCAGAATACGAGCCCTGTATCCGCCGCGCCCTGCGGGAGTTTCTTTTCCAAAATTTCCAGAACGACGATCTTATGCCGCGCCTCTCCCTGCCGGATGAACCCGAAATGGAGGCGGCGCTCCGCGCCAAGGTCCATACCGCCCGCCTGAGTACCTGCACCAGTGAGGACCGACTGTATGCCGCCGTAGAACTGGAGCTTTCCTCCAGCCTGACGCCTGAAGAGCAAACCTCGTTTGAGGAAGCGCTGGAAAGACAGTACAACGGCGTCTTTGGCGAGGAGGTTGAACTCCTGAAAATCTTTACGGAACAGGGAGTGGAACTCTGCGCCAGGCTCTGTCACGACGGCCTGGAATTTTTCTATCAGGAGGAGGCGGAATTCCGGCAGGCCGGGCCGGAGGCCCCCTCCCAGCAGACAGGGCAAATCATGTCATAGGAGGAGCTCAAAATGCCGGTATTAACAGAAGAACAGGCCAAATCAAATCCTATCCTCAAGCTGGCGGCGGAGCTCCGGCAGCGTACCTATGGGATGTGCGACGTTGGAATCGGTCCCTGGGGCTACGGCGTCAATACGCTCCCGCTGACAAAGGTGGGTACTGTCGTCTGTATGGACCCCGATCCCTATGGGGAGACGCCCTTGCCCCCGGAGGTCAAGGAATATACCGTGACCCTCCGGCCCATATGCGTCGAACAGGACGGCGTTCGGGGAGACAATGCCATCCGTGAAGAAGAGCTCCAGCGGCTTTGCGCGGACCCGGACGTCATGACCCGGCTGGTGGCGAACGCCCTGCGGGAGATGTCCGCTGTCCCTGTCACCGTTTCAAAGCAAGAGGATATCGACGCCTTTGACGCTCTCTACGAGGCGGATCAGCGTCATACGGAACGGCTTACCGGGGATGAAGCCCGGCGGCTGGAGGAGCTTCGGTGGTATGAGACAAAAACGCCGGAGGAGATTGTGGATTTCCAGCTGAGCGTCGAAAAACTCTGTATGACCATGGAACGGTTCCGGGAGGCGGCGGAATCCGTCTTCCATCACCCGGTCACGGCGGAAACCCTGGATGACTGCCGGATGGAACTGCTGCAGGAGCGCAGGATCATGCTGGCGGTTTCCGACTGCAAAGCGCATGAGGATGCCGACCAGTCAGAATCTCCGCAGTCCTTCGGCCCGGTACTCGGATGAGCAAGAGCTATGGGTAATTATAAGGAAGACCTGCTGGGCGCTCTGCGCCGTCATTCGCTGGAGGCCGTATGCCTGGGCGGAGGATATTACCTCCGCCTGGGCGGCGCACTTCTGGCAAAGGCCGCCTTCACGCACAGCGGAGGCTATGCCGACGGGCTGCGGCTGACCGTCATAAACCGATCTTCCGGGCCTGTCGACTCCGTGACAATCCATTTTTGGGAACTCCCGAAAACTGTGGAAAACGGTTCCCACAGTCACGAAGATGACGCGTTCCTGCGCGTCCAGCGCCCCATGCCGGACATGAACGCTCTGACGGAAAAAGCACTGGAATACCTGGAGCTTTTTCGAGAGCCGGGCGGTTCTCAGGCGGCAAGTATGTAGGAACCACACCAAACAACTGTAAACGGGCAGGCGCATCGCGGCACCGCGGCGCCTGTTTCTTTTTGCCTAAAATTCAATAACCGGGAGGTGAAACACATTTTTATCTGGGATTTTGTAGCGTCCACAGTCATGGATAACCTCATCGACTGGTTCTATAGCCAGGTGGTCGGTTTCCTCGGCAACTTCTTCGCGGAGATGGGGAATATGGGCGTGGAGCTTTTTGACCTGGAATGGGTCCAGGCCATCATCCTGTTTTTCTCCCAGCTGGCCTGGGCCCTGTTCGCCGTCAGCCTGGTGGTCTCGGCCTTCGAGTTCGGCATCGAATACTCCTCCGGCCGGGGAAACCTCCAGCAGACCGCCATCAACGCCCTCAAGGGTTTCATGGCCGCCGGGCTCTTTACTACCGTACCTGTGCGGCTCTACGCGCTGTCGGTCTCCTTGCAGGGGACCTTCGCCACAGGGCTCACCGGGTATGGAAACAGCATCGGTACTGTGGGAGAGGCCATCATTGCGGACCTCCAGGGCGTGGACAGCCTGGCGGATATGGCCGGCCAGTCCCTGGGCTTTGGCCTGAGCGTCCTCACCAGCCCCTTTATGCTGCTGTTCTGCATCATCCTCATGGCCTATGCCGTGATCAAGGTGTTTTTCAGCAACCTGAAGCGGGGCGGCATCCTGCTTATCCAGATCGCCGTGGGGAGCCTCTATATGTTCAGCGTCCCCAGGGGCTACATCGACGGATTCGTCCAATGGATCAAGCAGGTGGTCGGCCTGTGCCTGACGGCCTTTTTGCAGTCCACCATTCTGGTGGCGGGGCTCATGGTCTTCAAGGACCACGCCCTGCTGGGCCTGGGGCTGATGCTCTCCGCCGGGGAGGTGCCCCGCATCGCCGGGATCTTCGGCCTGGACACCACCACCCACGCCAATATCATGAGCGCGGTCTATACCGCCCAAACGGCAATCAATACCACACGGAGCATCGCTCACGCGGTGGCTCCGAACTCATAACAGGAGGGGAAGCCATGCTGACCATGGGAAGCCTCTTCGATGGGATCGGCGGCTTTCCCCTCGCGGCGGTCAGGGCGGGGATCGAGCCCCTCTGGGCCAGCGAGATCGAAGCCTTTCCCATTGAGGTGACAAAATATCACTTCCCCAACATAATTCATGTGGGGGATATCACGAAGCTGGACGGGGCCAAGCTTCCTCCTGTAGACGTCGTCTGCGGCGGCTCACCGTGCCAGGATCTCAGTGTCGCAGGGACTAGGGCGGGTTTGACCGGCTCCCGCTCCGGCTTATTTATGGAGCAAATCCGAATCATCAAGGAGATGAGAGATGAAGACAAACGTCATGGATGGACAGGTGTCCATGTTCGCCCCCGATTCGCCGTGTGGGAGAATGTGCCGGGAAGCCTCTCCAGCGGGCGGGACCCGAAAACGGGGCGGAAAACACCGGGCTCGGACTTCCGGCAGGTCCTCGAGGCGTTCCTCCAGATTGAGGAACCAGAGCTTCATGTTATTAGACCTCCGCGCGGGCGCTGGAAATATGCTGGGGCCATATTGGGAGATCGATCCACAGTGGCTTGGGTGCGGTGGGACGCTCAATACCTCGGAGTGCCCCAAAGACGCCGCCGAATCTTCCTTGTCTGCGATTTTGCAGGAGGAAGTCCCATCCAAATACTATTTGACCAGGAAAGCATGTCTGGGTATCCTGCGCCGGGCAGGGGAGCGGAGGAAGGACCTGCCGTATCAGCTGGAATTGGCCCTGAAGGCCCAGGCGGGCTTGATCTCCCAGGAGGAATTCTCCGTATGCCCTCCGGCCGGCGGCGGGGCCCGGCAGAAACGTTCTGAGGAAGGCTGCCTTACTCCCTGGGACACCCAGCAGGCGAGAATCTTCACGCCGGAGAGCAAATCCCCTACGCTGGCCGGAGCGGACGGGGGCGGAGGCCGGAATCCTGCGGGGCTCCTCTTTTCTGCCGGGTTTTGTGCCGGAGCAGGCTCAGCCGCTGGGAACATTGGCTACCAGGCGGAGATTGCCCCCACCCTAAAAGGCAGCGCCAGCGGGAACATGATGCCCTCTGTTCTCTGCCTCAACGACCAGGGCGGCGGCGTCATGGAATGTTCTGAAGATGTGGCGGGAACCTTGCTGGCCCAGGAACACGGCCACCAGCCGCTGGTGATCAAAGCGCAGAAAAAGAAAACGACTGCCGGAATTTATGAAAACCACGGCATCGACGCCCGTTATACCGGGCCGCACCCGGTCTCGCCTACCCTTCCGGCCCGTGCGGGCACCGGCGGAAATAATCTCCCCTTGGTCTCCGAATTGCCGGAGACGCTTTGCATCCTGGGCAACACTGTGGACTGCGCCCCGGAGAACGGCGGTCACGGCCTTGGCATTCAGAAAGAGCTGTCGTTTACGCTGACCTCCGAGCACCGGCACGCCGTCTTTACCCGGCAGAGGTCAGATCGGTTTCAGGAGGGCGACATCGCCTCCACCGAAAGCGCCCAGCAGGATAAGGACGCCACCGATCTCATTTATCAGGCGGCGAAGCGGGCCGCCTCGGAGGCGTTCGCGCAAACATGCGCCGCAGCGCTGCCGAAGCTCATAAGGAGGCTTACGGCGACAGAATGCGAGCGGCTCCAGGGTTTCCCGGACGGCTGGACGGGCATACCGGGGGCCTCGGACTCCGCCAGGTACCGGGCTTTGGGAAACAGCGTGGCCATACCGTGTGTAGAGTTCATCATGCGGGGAATCGCCATGGCGATGGGCATGTATCCCATGGTCCTTCCGTGCTTCAGCGAGTTTCCCCTTCCCAATTCTGCCGGGGATAACACCAGCATCCCGTCTCGTGGTCGTTAACTACGCCCACCGCCTGCAAAAACGAGTAGATGATGACGGAGCCCACGAAGTTCATCCCCCGGCGTTTCAAGTCCTTGGAAACCCGGTCGGACAACTCGGTACTGGCCCGGACCTCGTCGTCTGTGTTCAGAATGACCTGCCCGTCCGTAAAGCCCCAGAGGTAGCGGTCGAAGGACCCAAACTCCTTCTGGATGTCCAGAAAAGCCCTCGCGTTCTGGACCGCCGCCTGAATCTTGCGTCGGTTCCGCACAATGCCGGGGTCCGCCATCAGCGCCTCCAGCTTCTCCGGGCCGTACTCCGCGACAACCGCGGGATCGAAACCGTCGAAGGCCCGCCGGAACGCCTCCCGCTTTTTCAGGATTGTAATCCAGGACAGGCCCGCCTGAAAGCTCTCCAGGATCAGCATCTCGAAGAGCTTCCGGTCGTCATGCTCCGGCCTCCCCCACTCCTGGTCGTGATAGGCCGTATAGAGTTCAGAGGCCGGATCGGCCCAGCGGCAACGCTTTCGTTCCATAGGGACACCTCCTGTTCGCCCCCATTATACCCAATCCATATCCAGGACACAAGAAGAAAACGAGATTGCGCCCGGCCTGTTCATCCTTTATAATAGGAGCAAACGAAGGCGAATCTTGCCGGGCTTGGAGCGGAGGCGGCGCTATGGGACGAAATCAAAAACTGGCTTACGCCCTGGGCGGCTTTGTCCTCGGCGTGCTGCTGACCTCTGCGGTTTGGCTGCGCGTCGGCATCCGGCAGGATACCGGCATAGCGGCGGCTCCGGAGGATTCTCGCCCTGGGGCCTCAGCAGCCGTCTTTCCCGACACAGAGCCGGAGGAGCAGACGGCCCCGCCGCTGGAAACCACAGGCGAAGAACCGGACGGCTCCGCCGCGCCGGACCCTCCAACGGATATCTGGGACAGCGCCGCAGTTTACACCGGAGGCGATACCGTCAGCCATCAGGGGCGGCGGTACCAGGCCAAGTGGTGGACCCAGGGTGAGCGGCCTGACAGCAGCGGCGCGTGGGAAGACCTGGGAATCCTGGACGGCGAACCGGTCCAGCCGGAGGGCGTGAGCAGAGTTCCCATTGACGCCTCCGGGCCACGCAGCACGGAACTGACCGACTTTAAAGTGGTAGGCTATTATCCCAGCTGGAAGCCGGACAGGCTGAGCTCCGTGGACTTCGGCGTGGTGACCCACGTCTGCTACGCCTTCGCCATCCCTACGGCAGAAGGCGGATTGCGGGATTTGGAAAACCCGGAGACCGCCAAAACCCTGATCCGTTCCGCCCATGAAAACGGAGCGAACGTACTGCTGTCCGTGGGCGGCTGGAGCTACAACGATACCCCGCTGGAAAATGTATTCATGGAGGCCACCGCCGACGATGTCAGGCTCCAGCGGTTTGTAGAAAGCATCCTCACCATGTGCGAGGCATACGGCTTCGACGGCGTGGACATGGACTGGGAGCACCCCCGCGTGGACGGAACCAGCGCCAGGCAATATGAAGCGCTGATGCTGGCCTTATCCGAGCGGCTCCACGCCCAGGGCAGGCTGCTGACGGCGGCGGTACTGAGCGGAGCCACGGCGGACGGAAACGTCTACTATGACGCGGCGGCCCACTCCAACGCCGTGCTGAATGCCCTGGACTTCATCAATGTCATGGCCTATGACGGCGGCGACGGAGAGCGCCACTCCTCCTATCAGTTTGCCGTGGACTGCGGGCGCTACTGGAAGGAAACCCGCGGCCTGCCCGCTCACAAGGTGGTGCTGGGGCTTCCCTTCTATGCCCGGCCCAGCTGGGCGGACTATGGGGCGATCCTGGCCGCCGTGCCGGAGGCTTCCGCCGGGGATCATGTCCTCTATAACGGCATGGAGGTCTATTACAACGGGCCGGACACCATTGTCAAGAAGACGCGGTACGCCAGGGAAGCCTTGGGCGGCGTGATGATCTGGGAGCTGACGCAGGACACGTCCGATAAGGAGAGCAGTCTTCTGCGCGCCATTGGAAGTGTCTTGAAATGATGTTAAAGCGCATACAGGAGGGCCACCCGGCAGCGGATGGCCCTCCTGTTGCTTTCGCTTCGTTTTCTATAGATTTATCGTTGGGTATCGTGAATAGCCTTTACATGGCTTTGGGTATATGCTTACTTTACAAAGTTGGAAAGGAGACACTAAAATGCCCAAACATCTACAGGTTAGAATAGAGCCGGGCGACTATAGGCGGCTTCGTATGCTGTGTGCGCTGCGTGGATGCACTCTGCAGGGATTTTTGCTGAAACTGATTTTGGACTGCCTGAAAAGTGCGCCGGAATTCCAGCCAGCTGGGGAGGAGGCGGAACATGGACGCCATTAAAAATCTTTGCGCTCCCATTCCGGCTGAGCTTCATACGCAGCTCCGTCAACGCCAGGAGGCGTCCGGTCAGACCCTGGGCCAGTACATGACTTGGCTCATTACGAAATTTTACGAAGAGGAGGGGAAACCCATTATGAAAGGAAATCAGAGAACGGTCGCGTTCCAGGTATCGGAGGAACTGTTCGAGCGGTTCAAGGACTACCTCAAGAAGAACGGAATCAAGCAGAACGCCTTCTTCCGGGACTGCATCCAGAAGGCGCTGGTGGCGGAAGCTCCGACGGATGCATCTGCCGGAGAGGAGGACGGCACATGCTGATGTGGAGCAAGGACGAGCGCAGGAACAATCGGCGGGAGATCGTCTCCAGCAGTTATGTGGCCAGCGTCCCCTATCTGGGGCGGGTCAATATCCATCCCCACATCCACT
>CAJUOD010000107.1 GCA_910587875.1 uncultured Oscillibacter sp.
CCACACCACTGTCATGGGCCCCGACGGCCTGCCCTTCGAGGTGCAGATCCGCACCTGGAAGATGCACGAGGTGGCGGAGTACGGCGTGGCCGCCCACTGGAAGTACAAGCAGCACGGCCAGGGGGCGGGGACCGAGGGAAAATACGAGTGGGTCCGCCGGCTGCTGGAAAACCAGGAGGGGGCCGACGCGGAGGAGTATATCCACTCCCTGAAGGTGGATATGTTCGCCGACGAGGTGTTTGTCTTCACCCCCAACGGGGATGTGCAGAACCTCCCCGCCGGGGCCACGCCCATTGACTTTGCCTACGCCATCCACTCCGCCGTGGGAAACAGCATGGTGGGAGCCAAGGTCAACAACCGGATTGTGACCTTCGATCACATCCTGAAAAACGGGGACATTGTGGAGATCATGACCTCCAAGTCCGCCAAGGGCCCCAGCCGGGACTGGATGAAAATCGCCAAGTCCAGCGAGGCCCGGAGCAAAATCCGCCAGTGGTTCAAGAAGGAGAAGAAAGAGGAGAACATCGCCGGGGGCCGCTCCTCCTTCGAGCAGGAGCTGAAGCACGCGGGCCTCTCCATGAAGGACGTGACGGACCCGGAGAACCTGCCCCTGCTACTGAAAAAGGTGACCTACGGCAGCCTGGAGGAGATGTACGCCGCCATCGGCTACGGCGGCTTCACGGCCCAGAAGGCCGTCAGCCGGATGAAGGGGGAGCTGCTGCGCATCTCCCGCCAGCACCAGGCGGAGGAGCAGATGGCCGTCGGGACCGAGGAGGCTCCCATCCCCGTGCCCCCCAAGCCCCTGAGCAAGAGCGAGCAGGGCATCATCGTGGAGGGCCTGGACAATTGCCTGGTGAAGTTCTCCCGCTGCTGCACCCCCGTTCCGGGGGACGAGATCGTGGGCTTCATCACCCGGGGCTACGGCGTGTCCGTCCACCGGGCGGACTGCCCCAACGCCGCGCCGGAGCGCCGGGCGGAGCAGCCGGGCCGCTGGCTCAAGGTCACCTGGGGCACGGATACCAACGAGAGCTATCCCACCACCATCGACGTGGTAAGCAAGGACCGGATGGGCCTGATTCTGGATATCTCCACGGCCCTGTCCAGCACCAGCACCTTTGTCTCCGGATTGAACTCCCGGAGCACGGAGGACGGCTTCGCCGTCATCCGCCTGGAGATCCGGGTCCGGGACGGGGCCCAGATGAAGGCCATCATGAACAAGCTGAACCAAATTTCCGGGGTGCTGCAGGTCACAAGACCGGCGGGCTGACCGGAGGGAGAGGAGGAATTGCCTATGCGCGCGGTTGTCACCCGCGTGAAACACGCGTCTGTTACCATTGAGGGAGCGGTCCACGGCCAAATCGGGGAGGGCTATCTGGTCCTGCTGGGGGTGGCTCCCGGAGATACCGAGGAGACCGCCGTGAAGCTGGCGGATAAGATCTGCAACCTCCGCATCTTCGAGGACGAGAACGAGAAAATGAACCTGAACCTGGAGCAGGTGGGGGGGAGCCTGCTGGTGATCTCCCAGTTCACCCTCTTCGCGGACACCTCCTCCCGCCGCCCGGGCTTCTCCGGCGCGGCCAAGCCGGATCTGGCGATCCCGCTGTACGAAAAATTTATGGCCCGCTGCCGGGAGCGGGGCTTCACTGTGGAGCACGGGGAGTTCGGCGCGAAAATGGACGTGGACTCCCTGAACCACGGCCCGGTGACCATCCTGTTTGACACGGAGAAGCCCTGACGGGCGGAACGGGTATCAAGAAAGGACGGGTGCTTTCATGGGACTGTTTTCCAACTTCTTTCCAAAGGAGCGCCTTCTGGGCGCCCAGCCCCACGCCGGGTGGAAATGGAGGCTGTCGGTGAACGGAATGCCCACGTCCAGCTTCGGCTGGGAGGACGTCGCCCGGGCCCTGGACGGCCTGGGACCCCATGACGACAGCTTCGTGATCCTGGAGCAGAGAAAGGGAAGGGACTACTGGTTCATTCAGAGCGCCGTGGCCCTGGCAGGCCCCCACACCGGCGAGTACGTGGTGGGCGTGGGCTGGAACGACCACAGGGGCAAGCACTACATCGAGCGCTGCGGCGGAGCCGGGCGGGCCGTGGACATGTTCCGGGCCGCGTGGCAGGGGAAGCCCCTGGACTTCTCCGGCTTTGAGGACCAGTCCGACCAGCTTCCCGGCGATTCCTGAAGACAAGAACCCAAGAGGGGAGGAGACTCCAATGAACGTGAAAATGCTGCAGGTGGGCCCCATCGGCACCAACTGCTACATCTTAGAGGAGGAGACAACCCACGAGGCGGCGGTCATCGACCCCGGCGGGGACGCGCCGGAGATTATCCGGGCCCTGGAGGGGGCGGAGCTCCGCTATATCCTCCTGACCCACGGGCACTATGACCACACCGGCGCGGCGGCGGCGCTGCTGGAGGCGTTCCCCCAGGCGGCGGTCTATATCCACCGGGCGGATTATGAGGACGTGGACCCGTCCCTGTTCCCCCTGCGGACCCAGGTCTCCGGCGTGAACTTCTACGGCGAGGGGGATGGGATCGCCTTCGGCGGGGACACTGTGAACATCCAGGTCCTCCACACCCCCGGCCACTCCGAGGGCAGCGTCACCCTGCGCTGCGGGGACCTGCTCTTCTGCGGGGATACCCTCTTTGCCGGGTCCTGCGGCCGGACGGATTTCCCGGGCGGCAGCGTGCCGAAAATTTTGGCCTCCCTCCGCCGCCTGGGGGAGCTGGAGGGGGACCTTCAGGTCCTGCCCGGGCACATGGAGCCCTCCACCCTGGAGGCGGAGCGGAAGTATAACCCCTACCTCCGCCAAGCCCTGCGGGAGACCCCATGAAGCTGGAATTTCACGGCCACGACGAGCGCTACACCGTGGAGCAGAGCCTCTTGAACCTGTTCCCCGGCGAGCTGCCGGTCTACGAGCCGGTCCGGCCCCAGGAGGATGAGAGCTGGGCTATCGTCTCCTGGCGGGAGGGCGAGGAGAAGAGCGGGAAGCGGGGCCACGCCTGTGTGGAACTGGGCTGGCAGGGAAAGGCGGACGCCTACAGCTTCGGCTGTCCTCTGACCGGCACGGAGTACGAGCAGGAAGGGCGGCGGCGGCACGCCATCGGCGCCGCGTTCTTCCTGGCCTATCAGGCGCTCACCGGGAACACGCCCCCCTGGGGCATGCTCACCGGCGTCCGGCCCGACAAGCTGGTGACCGAGGCCCTCCAGGCCGAGAAGACCCTGGAGGCGGCCCGGGAGCTGCTGGAAAAGATCTATTTCGTCACTCCCCGCCGGGCCGCCCTGGCCCTGGAGACGGGGACGGCGGCCTTTGAGGCCGCCAAGGGCCTGGGGCCCCGGGACATCGCCGTCTATATCGGCATTCCCTTCTGTCCCACCCGCTGCGCTTACTGCTCCTTTGTCAGCCAGTCGGTAGAAAAGAGCTTTTCCCTGGTGGACCCCTACGTGGACGCCCTGGCGGCGGAGATTGAGGCCGGGGGCCGCATGGCCCAAGAGACGGGTCTCCATGTCCGCGCCATGTATATGGGCGGCGGCACGCCCACGACCCTGACGGCTCCCCAGCTGGACCGGGTGCTGACGGCCTTTGAGACCGCCTTCGGCCCCGCTTTGGACGGGTGCGGCGAGATCACCGTGGAGGCCGGGCGGCCCGACACCATCACGGCGGAAAAGCTGGCGGTTTTAAAGGACCACGGCGTCCACCGCGTCTCCGTAAACCCCCAGACCATGGAGGAGCGAGTCCTCCGGGCCATCGGTCGGCGGCATAGCCCCGGGGACATCGAGGCCGCCATGGAGCTTGCGGCAAAGTGCGGCTTCCCTCATGTGAACATGGACCTCATCGCGGGTCTGCCGGAGGACACGGCGGAGGGCTTCCGCCGCTCCCTGGACCGCTGCCTGGAGTTCGGCACGGACAATGTCACCGTCCACACCCTGGCGCTGAAAAAGGGGAGCCGCATCCTGCTGGAGGGCCTGTCCATCCCCGGCCCCGAGGCGGTGGGGGAGATGCTGGACTACGCGGAGCCCCTTTTGCGGAACGCGGGGTACGCCCCCTATTACCTCTACCGGCAGAAATACATGTCCGGCAGCTTTGAGAACATCGGCTGGACCCGCCCCGGCGGGGCGTGCCTCTACAACATCTATATCATGTCGGAGCTCTGCTCCATTCTCTCCTTCGGCGCGGGGGGGTCCACGAAGATGGTGGACCCGGCCCGGCGGCTGATCCAGCGGCGCTTCAACCCAAAGTATCCCAAGGAGTACGTGGAGCGCCCCGAGAAGCTGCGGGCCAATCAGGCGGACTTCGCCGCCTTCTATTCGAGATAAACGGAAAGGAGCCGGACCCATGTATTCTCTGAAGCAGATCAACGAGGCCGTCCGGGGGGACCCCGCGGGCTTTGCCCAGGCGTGCGACGCGCTGTTTGAGAAGAAGGTGGAGGCCGCCGCCAGGAAGATCGCGAACCACCGGGCGGAGTCCCACATCATCCTCCTCTCCGGCCCCTCCGGCTCAGGGAAGACCACCACCGCGTTGAAAATTGAGGAGAAGCTGCGGGAGATGGGCATCGAGACCCACACCGTCTCCATGGACAACTACTTCTACACCCTGGACCCGGACACCGCTCCCCGGAATCGGGAGGGGGCCATTGACTACGAGTCCCCCTTCTTTCTGGACATCGGCCTTTTAAACCAGCACTTCGCCATGCTGGACCGGGGGGAGCTGATCCACATCCCCAAGTACGAGTTTGCCCGGCAGATGCGCTCGGACACCTTTTCCCAGCCCATGCGGCTGGGGAAGGACGACATGGTCATCTTCGAGGGCATCCACGCCCTGAACGACATCATCGTGGGAAAGAACCCCCGGGCCTTTAAGCTCTATATTGCCGCCCGGAGCGACATCCTGGACGAGGACGGCTCCATGGTCTTCGACAAGTCCTGGATCCGTCTCTGCCGCCGCATTGTCCGGGACTTTAAGTTCCGGGGCAGCGACGCGGCCTTCACCCTGAAGCTGTGGGAGAACGTCCGCCGGGGGGAGCGGCTGTATATCTCCCCCTACAAGGAGAGCGCGGACATCATGTTCGACTCCTCCCTGGCCCTCAGTGCCAGCGTCTTGAAGCCCTTTGTGGTCCCCCTGCTGGAGGAGACGCCCCGGGGGAAGTACCAGGTGGTGGAGGACATCCTCCGGGGTCTGGACAAGATTGAGCCCCTGGACGAGAAGTATATCCCCGCCAAGTCCCTGTGCCGGGAGTTCATCGGCGGGAGCCCCTATGACAACCATTGAACAGAAGACGAAAGGAGCGGCACTATGAGCAAACAGGAGAAGTTCTATGACCTGCTGGACACCCTCCGGGCCGGCGTGGAGACGGCGGCGACCCTGGCCCTGGGGACCCTGGGCCTGGCCTGCGAAGGGGCGGAGAAAATCGCGGAGGGCGTGAAGCTTCGCTATGAGGCCGCCCGGGTGGAGGGCGAGATGGACGGGAAGCTGATGGAGGCCGGGGAGATGGTCTACGCCACCCACACCGGCAGCCCCACGGAATCCGAGGAGCTGGTGGAAAAGCTCCGGGAGATCGACGATCTGAAGGCCCAGCTGGCGGAGCTCAACGAGACCCTGGGCAGGACGCCCGAGGGCCCTGTCTGCCCCAGCTGCGGCAGGACCGGGGAGGAAGGCGATCGCTTCTGCCGCTCCTGCGGTGGGAAGCTGGACTGAATAGACGGGAGGACAGACATGGAATTTTACACCTATCAACAGGTACAGGAGAGCGCCCGGGCCCTCCGGGAAAAGCTGAACGGCTTCCAGCCCCAGGTGCTGGTGATCCTGGGCTCCGGCCTGGGGGCCCTGGCGGACGAGGTGGAGAGCCCCATCGCCGTGCCCTACGCGGAGGTCCCCCACATGAAGCACTCCACCGCTCCGGGCCACAAGGGCCGGTTCCTCTTCGGGAAGCTGGCGGGCCGGGACGCGGCGGTCATGCAGGGCCGCCTCCACACCTATGAGGGCTGGTCCTTCGCCGACGCGGCCTATCCCGTCCGGGTGGCCCGGGCCCTGGGCGTGAAGGCCCTGGTGGTGACCAATGCCGCCGGGGCGGTGAATACCGCCTGGACCGCCGGGGACATCATGCTCATCACGGATCACATCAAGCTCTTCGGCGTCAGCCCCCTCTGCGGGCCCAACATGGACGAGCTGGGCCCCCGCTTCCCGGATATGAGCCACGTCTACACCCTCGCCCTCCAGGAGAAGGCCCGGGAGGCCGCCAAGGCCCAGGGTCTGGACCTGAAGGAGGGCGTCTACATGTTCTTCCCCGGCCCCCAGTACGAGACCCCGGCGGAGGTCCGGGTGGCCCGCCTGCTGGGCGCGGACGCCGTGGGCATGTCCACGGTGCCGGAGGCCATCGCCGCCGCCCACTGCGGCATGGAGGTCCTGGGCTTCACCCTGTGTACCAACATGGCGGCGGGGGTCCTGGAGCAGCCCCTCTCCGGCGACGAGGTTATCGCGGCGGGCGAGGCCGCGGGCCCCAAGTTCACCGCCCTGGTGAAGGGCTGCCTGGAGCGGCTGTAAGGATTTGAAAAGGCGGGGTGTGCCGCCGGGAGGGAATCAGGTCTAAGGCGGGTCCCGGGTCCATAAAGTGGACAATGGGGACCGCCCCTCACGGGCTGTCCGTGAATCTTTTTTAGTATTCGAGGTTATGCTTTTTATGTCGACGAAGAAAAAACAATCCTTCCTGGGCGGCGCGGCCATCCTGGCGGCGGCGGTGGCCGTTGTCAAAGGCATCGGCTTCTTTTACAAGATCCCCCTGAACAACATCCTGGGCGAGGAGGGCAAGACCTACTTCGACTCCGCCTATCAAATTTACAACGTCCTGCTCTCCATTTCCACGGCGGGCCTGCCTCTGGCTCTTTCCAAGCTGGTGTCCGAGGCCCAGGCCCGGGGCCGGGAGAATGAGAAGCGCCGGCTCTTCAGTACGGCCATTTGGATCTTCTTCGCCCTGGGGCTGGCGGGCTTTGCCATCATGTTCTTTGCTACCGGCTGGGTGGCCGCCCGGCTCCACAACGAGAGCGCCTATTGGGCCATCCGGGCGCTGTCTCCGGCAGTGTTCTGCGTGTGCCTCCTGGCCTGTATGCGGGGCTATACCCAGGGCCAGGGGAACATGACGCCCACCGCCGTCTCCCAAGTGCTGGAAGCTCTGAGCAAGCTGGGCATCGGACTGGCGCTGGCGTGGTATATTTTCCAGGCGGGCATGGGACAGAAGTTCGTGGCGGCCGGGGCCATCCTGGGCGTGACCATCGGCACCGTGCTGTCTATGATCTTCCTGATCGGTTACCTGCTGACCCACCGCTCCCGGGCGGAGACCCTGGATGTCCCGGAGAGCCGGGGGACCCTGGCCAGGCACATCCTGGCCATTGGGGTGCCCATCACCCTGAGCAACTCGGCCATGAGCATCATCACGCTGGTGGACACCTCCATCGTGCTGGGACGGCTGCAAAACGGCCTGGGTCTGACGGAGGAGGCCGCCTCCGCCCTGAAGGGGGCCTACGGCTACGCCATGGATATGGTGAACCTGCCGCCCTCCTTCGTCTTTCCGGTGACCATGAGCCTGATCCCGGTGGCGGCGGCGGCCCTGGCCCGGCAGGATCACCGGGGGGCGGACCGGATTATCTCCTCCGCCTTCCGGCTCATCGCCATTCTGGCTCTGCCCTGCGGCGTAGGGCTCAGTGTGCTGTCCACCCCCATCATGCGCCTGGTGCTCCCGGCCCAGCCGGAGGCCGCCCTGGCGGCGGGGCCTCATCTGCGGGTTTTGGGCTTTGCCTGTATCTTCATTTGCGTCATGAACCTGACCAACGCCATATTGCAGACCTACGGCAAGGTGCGCATCCCCATTTACACTGTCGTGGCCGGAGGCGTGGTCAAAATCGTGATGAACTATATCCTGGTGGGCACCCCGGAGATCAACATTCACGGCGCGCCCATTTCAACCCTTTGCTGTTACATTGTCATCGCCTTTTTGAACCTGTTCTTTGTCTGGAAATACTCCCCCACGAAACCCAGGTATTTCCAGCTCTTCTTCAAACCCGCTGTGGCGACCGCCCTCATGGGCGGCGGAGCCTGGGCGGTCCACGGCTTTGTGGGCCGGGCCCTGTCGGGACACTCCGCCTACGGGGCCAACGCCGTCGCCACCCTCGCCGGCATCCTGGCGGGAGTAATCGTTTACGCCATTTTGGTGGTGGCCCTGCGGATTCTGCGGGCGGAGGACCTGAAAACGGTTCCCCATGGGGCAAAACTGGCGAAATTGTTGCATTTGCGCTAAAAGATACGGAAAATTGGCAAAATATATGAACTCATCTCAACTTTTTTCTCGAAATTTCTTGCAAAGGCGGGCAATCTATGGTAGATTTTCAATGTAAGCGCCGTTACGGCTGGGAGGATTTCCTGGAAATCATGCGCCTGCTCCGGGCGCCGGGGGGCTGCCCCTGGGACGCGGAGCAGACCCACGGGTCCATCCGCCGGAATTTTCTGGAGGAGACCTATGAGGCTCTGGACGCCATTGACCGGGACGACCCGGTTGATATGTGCGAGGAGCTGGGCGACGTGCTGATGCAGGTGGCTTTCCATGCCCAGATTGAGACGGAGCGGGGCCGGTTCACTATGGACGACGTCATCGACGGCGTGGCCCAGAAGCTGGTCTACCGCCATCCCCATGTCTTCGGCACCGTGGAGGTGGCGGACAGCCGGGAGGTCTTGGTCAACTGGGAGGCGCTGAAGCGGAAGGAGAAATCCCAGTCTACCACCGCCGACGCCATCGAGTCCGTGCCCCACACCCTGCCCGCCCTTTGGCGGGCGGAGAAGATCGGCTCCAAGACCGCCAAGGCGGGCTTCGACTGGTCCGGCCCCCTCAGCGCCCTGGGGAAGCTGGAGGAGGAGGTCCGGGAGCTGCGGGAGGCCCTGGAGGCCGGAGACGCGGCAGACAGGCCCCACGGCGTCCGGGAGGAGTTGGGGGACCTGCTCTTCATCACCGCCAAGGTGGCCCAGATGTCCGGCGTGGACCCGGAGGACGCCCTCCACCGGGCCTGCGACAAGTTCGACGGGCGCTTCCGCCGGGTGGAGGCTATGGCGGACAAGCCTCTGGGCGCGTACACGGAGGCGGAACTGGTGGAGCTTTGGAATTCCGCCAAAAAAGAGGAGTCTTAACACGCCATTGCGTTAAGAATATTAGGAACCCAGAACACAAATGATTGCAGGAGGATACCATTCATGAACAAAGCAGAACTCATCAATGTCGTTTCCGAGGCCGCGGAGGTCTCCAAAAAAGACGCCGAGGCCGTTATCACCGCCACGCTGGACGCCATCACCGACGCTCTGAAAGAGGGCGAGAAGGTCCAGCTGGTGGGCTTTGGCTCCTTTGAAGTGAAGGCCCGGGCCGCCCGCGTGGGCCGGAACCCCAAGACCAAGGAGCCCATTGAGATCCCCGCCTCCAAGGTGCCCGTGTTCAAGGCCGGCAAGGTGCTGAAGGACACCGTGGGCTGATCCGGGAAACGATTGAAACAGCCGGCAGGCCTGCCGGCTGTTTACTTTTTCCAAAGAGAGGAGGGCGCGCCATGCGCCTGGACAAGTATTTAAAGGTT
>CAJUOD010000108.1 GCA_910587875.1 uncultured Oscillibacter sp.
GCCGCCGGTCTGCTTCTTGTGCCGTCCCTGCTTCTGGACGGTCTTGCGGATCTTCTCACGGTAGGGCACGCGGGTGGGTTTCAGCTCGGCCTCCACCTTGAAGCGGTCTTTGAGCTTGCTGACCAGCACGTCCATCTGCATGTCGCCCGCGCCGGAGACCACCATCTGGTGGGTCTCGGCGTTGTTCACTACGGTGAAGGTGGGGTCTTCCTCGTTCAGGCGGGTGAGGCCCTGGGCGATCTTGTCCTCCTGGCCCCGGGTCTTGGGCTGGATGGCCACGGAGTAGCAGGGCTCGGCGAAGGGGATGTTCTTCAGGCTGACCACCTTCCGCTCGTCGCAGAGGGTATCCCCGGTCTTGATGTCCATTTTGGCAATGGCCCCGATGTCGCCGCAGACCAGCTCCTTGACCTCGGCGTTTTTCTTGCCCCGGATGGTGTACAGGCGGCCCAGCTTCACCTTTTCGCCGGTGCGGGCGTTCACCATGGGCATATCCGGCGTGATGGTGCCGGAGAGGACCTTGACGAAGGAGTACTTGCCGTACTGGTCGGAAATGGTCTTGAAGACGAAGGCCGTGGGCACGCCGCCGGGGGAGACCACGAACTCCTCGGCCTCGCCGTCGGCCGTGGTGGCCTTGTGGTAGTTGCCCTCCACGGGGTTGGGCAGCAGGTCCACGATGTTGTCCATCAGCATCAGGGAGCCCAGGCAGTTGATGGCGGAGCCGCACAGCACGGGGAACAGGCTCAGCTCCCGCACGCCCTGACGCAGGCCCTGGATCATCTCGGCGTAGGTGAAGTCCTCGCCGCCGAAGAATTTCTCCATCAGCTCCTCGCTGGTCTCGGCCACGGACTCTTTGAGGGCATCGTTGAACTCGGCCACCACGTCGGCCTTGTCGGCGGGCAGCTCGATTTCCACTCTCTTGAGCTTCTGCATCTCATAGGCCCGCTTGTTCAGCACGTCGATGACGCCGGTGACCTTTTTATTGCCGTCCCAGATGGGGACCACCACCGGGGCGATCTTCTTGCCGAAGCGCTCCCGCAGGGCCTCGAAGGTGGCGTTGTAGTCGGAGTTGTCCTCGTCGGTCTTGGAGATGTAGATGAAGCGGGGCATGTTCCGCTCCTCGCAGTATTTCCAAGCCTTCTCCAGGCCCACGGACACGCCGTCCTTGGCGGAGCAGACGATGATGGCGGCGTCGGCGGCCCGGAGAGCGGCCATGGCCTCTCCGGCGAAGTCGAAGGCGCCGGGGGTGTCCATCAGGTTGATGCGGCTTCCCTTGTAGTCCAGGGGCGCCATGGCCAGGGACAGGGAAATCTGGCGCTTGGTCTCCTCCGGGTCGTAGTCGCAGACGGTGTTCCCGTCGGCGGCCCGTCCCATTCTATCGATGACGCCGGTCATGTAGAGCAGGCTCTCGGCCAGGGCGGTCTTGCCGCTGCCGCTGTGCCCCAGCAGACAGACGTTGCGGATGTTCTGTACAGAATAGCTCATGATTCGTTCCACTCCTTATTTTTGCTGTCTATGCGGCCGGGGCCGCAAGCGTCCAATATATGAATTATACAACACCCGGCGGCGGATTACAACAGAAATTTTGGGCAAAAGAACGATTTCACCGGACTGTCAAATGGATGGTGAAATTTTCGTCAATTTCGATATGGAAACAAAAGGAATCCAACGCGCCATGAAGCCTTTTCCCGATCCCCTGCCCGGTTCAGGGATAATCCGGGGCCACGAAGTACCCGCAAAAGCCCCGCGAGGCGTTATAGATATAGTCATACCGCCGGACCGTGCTGTCGGCATTGCCCTCTATCACCGTCACCGTTACCGTATCTCCATTCCAGGACACGCTCTCCATGATGGTAGTATGGTCCATGGCGTCGGCAGTGGAGACGGCGCGGTTGGAGTGGCAGACGAGCATCAGGTCGCCGGGCTGGGGCATATAGCCGCCTCCGGCAAAGACCGTGTCGCTCCAGGCGTATGCCGTTCCGCCAAACGTGTCCGGGCAGGCGCCGTAACTGGTATGGAGGATGCTGGAGGGAATTTCCGCCTGCCGGGCACACCAGCTGGCAAACTCCGAGCACCACGCGCCGCTGCTGTCCCCGCTCAAAAACCAGCTGTATTCCGAGTGATCCCCCCGGCCGCCGTAGGAGCCGTCCAGCTGGGTTTCGTTGTCGCCTTCCATGTATCCGATCTGGGAGGCGGCCACGGCCAGGATATCCCGCCGGTAATCCCCGGTGAGGGTCACGCTTTTCAGCCGTTGGTGATAGACGCTGTCTCTATAATAGGGGGAGCAGAAGTCCGCAATCGGGATCATATCGCCGCCGGAGGCGCAGACTGCCTCGTGGCGGCGCATGTTGAACGCCGCGTCCTCCATGTTTTTTGAGCACTGGTTGCAGATATATGCCGCATTGCAGAGCTCACAGCTGTGGAACATGGCGCCGTTCGCTCCGCCGTTGTTATAGTCCATCTCCGGGCTCCCGGCCTGCCGCATCAGGTAACCGCAGGTGAGGCAGCGGATTTCCGGAAATTGGGCGGGGTCCGCGGCGGGATGAACGGGAGTCTGGAATGTGGAAGGCTGCGGTGCGGAAGACTGTTGAATCGGAGGGGCGGCGGGCCGGACCGCCGCTTCGGACGCGGCCTGGTCCGAGCTCATAAAGGGCTTCGCTCCCCCCAGAAGCTGATCCAGCCGGCCGATGACCACGCAGCCCTGGGCCCGGTTCATGTACCTGTCTCCGCCGAAGGTCCCGTCCTTCTGCCCGCCCAGAATGCCCAGAGCATAGCAGGTGGAGACGGCCTTTCGGTAGTTCTCGGGAATCGCGCCCCAGTCTCCGATGTTCGCCTGGGCGGCTGCCATCTGCTCGTCTGTGGCTTTGGTCCTGTGGCGGTAAAGAATCTGTTTCGCCATCTGCGCCATGTCGTACCGGGTGATGAACCGGTCTGCACGGGAGGGAAAGTCGGCGTAGCTGGAAAAGGCCGTCTCCTCGATGGCGTTGGTCAGCCACAGGGCCCGGACGTAGGGCATATACCAGCCCTTGGAGACTTCCCCTTGGTTTTGGGCCGTGAGCTCCGGGTAAAAGGCCCGGGCGGCCATCACGCAGAACTGAGCGTTGGTGACCGGATTGTCCGGCTTGAAGCTCCCATCGGCGTAGCCGGAGACAATCCCCTTGGCCACGCAGCCGTCAATGGCCCCGACGGCGTAGTGTCCCGGCGGCACGTCGGTAAACCCCGCCGCCAGGGCCGGGACGCTGAGACCCGCGCACAGCGCCAGGGCCAGCAGGAGGGATAGAATTTGTTTCATGGAAAACGCTCCTTCCTTTTTGGGCGGAGTCCGCCCTTTCTGTAAAGTAAGTACCTGGGAAAAGGCTCCAGGTTTTATTCTTTCCCGGCAGTTTACAAAATGTTCATATTTTCCGGCGGGAGACTGAAAAAAGACCCGCCGTATTCCCACGGCGGGCCTTTGCTCGGTTTTTTTACTTCTGCAGGGATTTTACCCACACGCCGTACTTGTCCACGTTGGCCTGTGCGTCCGCGGCGTCCTTGCCCTGGGTGAGGATGTAGACCTTGATCTTGGGCTCCGTGCCGGAGGGCCGGACGATGACGCTGGTGCCGTCCGCCATCTCGAACCGGAGGACGTTAGACCCGGAGAGCTCCATCGTCGTCTTCGCCCCGGTGGCGCAGTCGGTGACGGAGCCGTCGGAATAGTCCTTGAACTGGACCACCTTCACGCCGGAGATCTCCGCCGGGGGGGTCTCTCGGAGGCCCTTCATCAGGTTCGCCATGTCCTTCAGGCCGTCCAGGCCAGGCATGACCAGATTATAGGTGTGCTCGGCGTAGTAGCCGTACTTCTCATAGAGCTCCGCCAGGGCGTCCGCCAGGGTCTTGCCCTGGGCAGCGTACCACGCGGCCATCTCCGTCAGCAGCAGGGCGGCGGTGACGGCGTCCTTGTCCCGGACGTAGTCCCCCAGCATATAGCCGTAGCTCTCCTCATAGGAGAAGATGACCTTGCCCTCGCCGGAGGATTCCAGCTTGTCCTTCTTCTCCGCCAGGAACTTGAAGCCGGTGAAGGTGTCGTAGCACTGGAGACCGTTGACCTCCGCCACCTTCCGGGCCATCTCCGTGGTGACGATGGTCTTCTGGGCCACGGGCTTTTCGGGCATGTTGCCCGCCCGCTTCTTCGCGCCGATAAGGTAGTCCAGCAGCAGCACGCCGGTCTGGTTGCCGGTGATGACCTTGAACTTGCCGTCCCGGTCCCGGATCATGATGCCCACCCGGTCCGCGTCGGGATCGGAGCCCAGGATAAAGTCCGCGCCCTCCTTCTTGGCAAGGTCCACCGCCAGGTAGAAGCCCTCCGGATTCTCCGGGTTGGGGGAGACCACCGTGGGGAAGTCCCCGTCGATGACCATCTGCTCGGGGACGCACAGGAGGTGCTTCACGCCCAGGCGCTTCAACGCCTCGGGGATCAGCTTGTGGCCCGTGCCGTGGAAGGGGGTGTAGACCATCTTGAAGCTGTCCGCCACCTTCGCCACGGTCTCGGCGTCGTTGACCTGGGCCATGACGTTGGAGAGGAATTTCTCGTCGGTCTCGGCTCCCAGGACCTCGATGATTCCGGCCTTCACCGCCTCGTCGTAGTCCATCCGCTTGATGTCCGTGAAGATGTCGATTTCACCCAGCCGTTTCGCAATGGCGTCGGCGTGGTGGGGGGGCAGCTGGGCGCCGTCCTGCCAGTAGACCTTGTAGCCGTTGTACTCCTTGGGGTTGTGGCTGGCGGTCACATTAATACCCGCCTGGCAGTGGTACTCCCGGACGGCGAAGCTCAGCTCCGGGGTGGGGCGCAGGGACTCGAAGATGCGCACATGGATGCCGTTGGCGGCGCAGACCTCGGCGGCGGCCCGGGCGAATTCCATGGAGTGGTTCCGGCAGTCCATGCAGATGGCCACGCCCCGCTGTTTGCCCTCCTCGCCCTCGGCACAGATCACGTCGGCGAAGCCCTGGGTGGCCCAGCGGATGACATGGATGTTCATGTTGTGGAGACCTGTGTACATGGTGCCCCGGAGGCCGGCGGTGCCGAATTCCAGGGGGCCGTAGAACCGGGACTCAATTTCCTTAGGGTCGTTTTTGATGGCCTCCAGCTCGGCGCGCTCCGCCTCGCTCAGGGCGGGGCTGGCAAGCCACTTCTCATATTCCTTCATGAAGTCCATAGCGATGCTCCTCCTTTGATAAACGCTGCCTCTTTTTGATGGATTCTGACAACGTTTGATTCCTTGCAGCCGGCAAAATTATCCATGCCGCACAAAAATATTATAAGAGAATCTCCCGGGGATGTCAAGAAGCGGTTCTCCCGGGGGTTTTCCGCGCCCATGTTTAAAACCCGCCGCTTATTATTAGAATAAGTATTGCCATTCGCTTCCTTTTCTGCTATAATAAATAAATGTTTTTGAAAGAGAGGTGCTTCCCGTTTGAACTCCGTCACCGACATTTGGGAGAATGTCCTGCGCCAGCTGCGGGGGACGCTCTCCGAGACCACCCTGGCCACCTGGTTCGACGAGCTGCGCATTGTGGACATCCGGGGGAATACCTGCTATCTCCACTGCGCCAGCGATTTTAAAAGGGGCTATCTGGAGTCCCTGTTTCTGACCAACATCAAGGCCGCCCTTCACGACATCTTCTCCACGGACTTCGAGGTCAAGATCCTGGACGACCCGGGCCTGGCGGAGTTCCAGGGGGGCGCGGCGCCGAAACGCCAGTCCGACCGGTTTACCTACGCGGAGTTCACCTTCCAGAACTTCGTGGTGGGCCCCTCCAACAAGCTGGCCCACGCCGCCTCCATGGCGGTGGCGGAGCACCCGGCCAAGAACTACAACCCCCTGCTGATCTACGGGGATTCCGGCCTGGGCAAGACCCACCTGCTTTACGCCATCGCCAACGTCATCCGGCAGAACGACCCGGCGGCGAAAATCGTCTACATCAAGGGCGACGAGTTCATCAACGAGTTTGTGGAGCTGGTCCGGGCCAACCGGGGCAGCGAGTTCCGGGCCAAGTACCGGGAGGCGGACCTGCTGCTGGTGGACGACGTGCAGTTCGTGGCGGGCAAGGAGCAGGTCCAGAACGAGTTTTTCCACACCTTCAACACCCTCTACGAATCGGGCCGCCAGATTGTGCTGACCTCGGACCGTCCCCCGTCTGAAATGACCCTGCTGGACGACCGGCTCCGGACCCGCTTCGAGTGGGGGCTGCTTGCCGACGTGACGCCGCCGGACTTCGAGACCCGGCTGGCCATTGTGAAGAACAAGGCGGCCCTGCTGGGCATGGACCTGCCGGACAATATCGCGGTCCAGATCGCCCAAAAGGTCACCGCCAACGTCCGCCAGCTGGAGGGCACCGTGAACAAGGTCCTGGCCTATAAGGAGCTCTTGGACCGGGAGACCGACGAGGCCACTGTCAACCGGGCCATGCAGGACATCTTAAAGGGGAGCAACGAGTACATCCCCACGCCGGAGGGCATCCTGGCCTACGTCAGCCGCTACTACCAGCTGGAGGAGTCCGTGGTGACGGGCCAGCAGCGGGTCCGCGCCGCCGTGGAGGCCCGGCAGATTGCCATGTACCTCATCCGGGTCATGACCAACCTGTCTCAGGACAACATCGGCCAGCTCTTCGACAACCGGGACCACTCCACCGTCATCCACTCCATCCGCCAGGTGGAGCAGAAGATGAAAAAAGACCCGGCCTTCGCCGAGCGGGTGAAGGAGCTGAAGACCAACATCACCTCCCGGCATTGACGGGCCCTGTTTCCACAATCCGCTGTGGAAAAGGAAAACCTTCCTGTGGATAACATTCCCTTCGACAAAGAGCGTGGAGAAGCGCCCCGTTTTTCAACAGGGGCTGTGGAGGCGGAAAGCCTTGCCGTTCCTGGAAAATTTCCCTTTTTCCACAAATCCGCCCCTCTACGTCTACTTCTCCTAAAAGAGATATTTTTTCCTTTCTGAAAAAGAGAGCGCTTCCGGGCGCAAGGAGGTTATCAAATGAAATTCAGCTGTGAAAAGGCTCTGCTGCAAAACGCCATTTCCGTCACCAGCCGGGCCGTGGCCCAGAAGAGCTCCATCCCCGCCCTGGAGGGCCTGCTGCTCCACGCCGGGGAGGAGGGCCTGACCGTCTCCGGCTACAACATGCAGACCGGCATCCGGGCCAAGGTCTCCGCCGGCGTGGAGGAGAAGGGGGAGATCGTCCTGAACGCCCGTCTCTTCGGGGACATCATCCGGCGGATGCCCGACGATATTGTCACCTTTACCGCCAATGAAAAATCCCAGGTCCGGCTGCGCTGCGGGGACGCGGACTTCGAGATCCCCGGCCTCTCCGCCGCCGACTACCCGGATCTCCCCGAGGTGGAGGACGAGTACGCCGTCTCCATTCAGCGGAAGGTGCTCCGGGCCATGATTGAGGAGGTGGCCTTCGCCGTCTCCACCAACGAGAGCCGCCCGGTCCACACTGGGGCTCTGTTTGAGATCGGCGAGGGGGGCCTGACCATGGCCGCCGTGGACGGCTTCCGCCTGGCGGTGCGGAAGGAGCCCCTGGAAAAGCTGGAGGGCGGCGCGTTCTCCTTCGTGGCCCCGGGCTCGGCCCTGAACGAGGTCAAGGGCATCTGCGGCGACGTGGAGGACCTAGCGGAGATCACCCTGGGCAAGCGGCACATCCTCTTCACCGTGGGCGGCGTGGAACTCATCTGCCGCCGGCTGGAGGGGGAATTCCTGGACTACCGGAACGCCATCCCCAAGCAGAACCCCATTGCCGTCACCGTGGAGGCCAAGGCCCTGATGGAGAGCATCGACCGGGTATCGGTGGTAATCTCCGACAAGCTGAAGAGCCCTGTGCGCTGCCGGTTCGAGGAGGGGAAGGTCCTCCTGTCCGCCAAGACGGGCAACGGCGAGGCGAAGGACGTCTGCCGCCTGGAGGGCGACGGCGAGGGACTGGAAATCGGCTTCAACAACCGCTACCTGATGGAGGCCCTGCGCTACGCCCCGGCGGACACGGTGCGGGTGGAGCTGAACACCGGCGTGTCCCCGGCCATCCTCGTGCCCACGGACGGCAAGGACAATTTCCTCTACATGGTCCTGCCCGTCCGGCTGAAAAATTCCGATTGAGGCGGGGCCGCTATGAGGGAAATTACCATTACTACCGAGTTCATCAAGCTTCAGGACCTGCTGAAATTCGCGGGGCTGGTGGAGACCGGCGGCGAGGCCAAGGAGCGCGTCCAGGCCGGAGAGGTCCTGGTGGGCGGCGAGCCCTGCCTCCAGCGGGGGAAAAAAATCCGCCCCGGCGACCAGGTCCGCTTCAACGGGGAGACCCTGACGGTGAAGTATGCGGATTGACCGCCTGGAGCTGGAGGGCTTCCGAAACTACGGCCGGGAGGCCGCAGACTTCGACCCCCGGTGCAACGTCATCTGCGGCGAAAACGCCCAGGGGAAGACGAATCTTCTGGAGGCCATCGTCTACCTCTCCCGGGGAAAGTCCCCCCGGGCCCGGACGGACCGGGAGATGATCGGCTTTCAGGAGGAGTCCGCCCGGCTGACGGCTCGGGTGGCTTCCCGGGAGCGGGAGTTTCAGGTTCAGGCGGACCTGTTCCGGGGGCGGCGGAGGCGGATCACCGTGAACCAGGTCCCCATCAAGACCAACGCCGCCCTGGGGGACGTGTACCATACGGTTTTGTTCCAGCCGGAGGATTTGTATTTGATCCGGGAAGGGGCTGCCGCCCGGCGGCGCTTTCTGGACACGGCCCTGTGCCAGCTGCGGCCCCGGTATGCCGCCGCCCTGGCGGGCTATGAGCGGGCCCGGGAGCAGAAAACCCGGATCCTCCGGGATTACGACCAGCGGCCCGGCCTGCTGGAGGCCCTGCCGGAGTTCAACGAGCAGATGATCCGCCTGGGGGCCGCGCTGATTCAGTACCGCCATCAGTTCTGCCTCCGCCTAGCGGAGACCGCCGCCGCCTGCCACCGGGAGTGCTCCGGCGAAAAGGAAGGCCTGGAGCTTCAATATCAGACGGTTTCCTCCATCGAGGACCCCGGCGCGGACGCCGGGACCCTGGCGGAGCAGCTGCGGCGGCATATGGAATCCCACCGGGAAGCGGAGCTTGCCTCACGCCTGTGCCTCTCCGGGCCCCACAAGGACGATATTTTCGTGACCATCGACGGGCGGGAGGCCAGGCAGTACGCCTCCCAGGGCCAGACCCGGACCGCCGCCCTGGCGCTGAAGCTGGCGGAGCGGGAGATCTATAAAAACGCGGCGGGGGAGTACCCCGTCCTGCTGCTGGACGACGTGCTTTCCGAGCTGGACCCGAAACGCCAGGAGTTTGTCCTGAACCGCATCGCGGGAGGGCAGGTCTTTATTACCTGCTGCGAGGAGGACCGGCTGCCCAGTCTCTTGGGAGGCAGGGTGTTCCATGTGGAGCGGGGGAGAATTTTACCATAAGGGGAGGACGCCATGTATCTGCACCTGGGCCAAAACGAGATCATCCCCCAGCGCCGGATCATCGGCATCTTCGACCTGGACAAATGCAGCTATGAGAAGCG
>CAJUOD010000109.1 GCA_910587875.1 uncultured Oscillibacter sp.
AATTCAAGACCCGCCCCCGGAAGGTTGGCGCTTCGGAGTATTGGGATGATAAGGCGGTGCAGATGCCTCTGCCATCCAACCCGCCCCTGACTCTGGATGAACTCCGGGAAATGAGCGGGGAGCCGGTGTGGATTGAGTGGGGAGGACACCCGCAAGCGGGGTGGGCGTTGGTTCGGGTATGGTCGAAAGCGAGTAATGTTGTCTATCTGACATACCACAATGGGAATACGGATTTGCTTGGATTCGTGCTGAATGATGGTGGAAAAATCTACCGCCGCAGGCCGGAGGAGAGAATGACATGACAGCTGACTGGTTATGGATTGGCTATGTGCTTGGCTTTGTGATGGCGGGTTGGGTTCTTCCCGCTATTGGAAAGAGGCTAAAGAGGCAAGGACGCCGTCCGCTGGGCGGTCCACGGGGGCCGTCTTCCGCCCGGACGGCCCCGCGAAGAACAGAGGGAGATAACGTGACTAACGAAAACCTTTTTCCGAAGCGGCTGAAGACCCTGCGTGAGAAGCGGGGTATGAGCCAGAGGACGCTGGCCCAGCTCTGCGGATTGAGCAGAAGCATGGTTGGCCAATATGAGCGGGGAGAAAAAGACCCTTCCCTGCGGACACTGGCACAAATTGCAGATTACTTTGGCGTTTCAACGGACTATCTACTTGGAAGAAAAAATTTTTAGGGTGGGAACCAGCGGTGGCCGTTTGGCTCCAAAATTGTGTTATCGTAAATAGGGGACGGCTTTCCACCCTGTTTCTTTCCGTTCCGCCCGGCTCCGAGGCGGCTTGAATATCGGGCTCCTATGCCGCTGCAGCTCAATGGAAGAGCTATGTGATGCCGGTTCGACTCCGGCCGGCGGTACCAACGTGAATCTTGTGAGAGGTGGTGACATGCCGAATGAGAAAAATCTGATTCCTTTTGACCAGCGAACAGAGAGCGAACGAAGAGAAATCGCCGCTTCCGGTGGCCGGGCATCCGGCGTGGCTCGCCGTCGAAAGCGCAGCCTGAAGGAAGCGGCGGATCTCTACCTCTCCCTTTCTCCCACCGATAAGCGGCTCTGGAACAAAATCTCGAAGAGCGGCGTGGACCCGGAGGATATCGACAATCAGATGGCCATGATTATCGGCCTGACGGAGCGGGCTATCCTAGGCGACGCCAAGGCGGCCAAAGTCATCGTCGACTTGCTGGGCGAGGGCGGTAAGGAGCAGCCCCCTGCCGGCGAAAACAATCTCCTGGAGGCCATCCAGAGCATAGGAGAAATCAACACCGATGATTTATCAGAAGTTCAGTAAGCGCCAGCTCCTCGCCATGCTCTGGTGGCAGCAGCCCCGTTTCAAGGACCGGGACGCTCTGATCTGCGACGGCTCCATCCGCTCCGGAAAGACCTTGTGCATGGCTGTGGGCTTCATCCTTTGGGGCATGTCTTGCTTCACCGGGCAGAAGTTCGCCATCTGCGGCAAGACCATTCAGAGCCTCCGGCGCAACGTCATTCTCAACCTGCGGGACTGGGTTCCGCCGGACCTGGAGATTGTGGAGCACCGGACGGAGAACAAGCTGACCATCTCCGACGGCACCGGACGGGAAAACACCTACTTCCTGTTCGGTGGCCGGGACGAGAGCAGCTATATGCTGATCCAGGGCATCACCCTGGCGGGGGTACTGCTGGACGAGGTGGCGCTTCAGCCCCGGTCCTTTGTGGAGCAGGCCCTGGCCCGCTGCTCCGTATACGGCAGCAAGTTCTGGTTCAACTGCAATCCGGAGAGCCCCGTCCATTGGTTCTATACAGAGTGGATTAAGGAGGAACAGCCAAGGGTCCACAACGCACTTCACCTGCATTTTACCATGGCGGACAATCCCGCCCTCTCCCCCAATATCCGGCGGCGCTATGAATCCATGTACGCCGGGGTCTTCTACGACCGCTACATCCGGGGCCTGTGGGTCACGGCGGAGGGCCTGATTTACGATATGTTCCTCCCGGACGTTCACATCTACAAGGACGCGGGCCGGCCCAAGGGGCTTCCCTATATCGCCTCCCGCACCATCGCCTGCGATTACGGCACGACAAACCCCTTCGTCCTGCTGGACATCTATGACGACGGCGAAACGGTCTGGGTGGACAACGAATACCGCTGGGACAGCCGGAGTGAACGGGCGGGAGGACGGCAGAAGACGGACGCAGAGTATGTGGACGACTTCCTGGCCTTTATGGGTGAGGACCCGCAGTTTTTCTGCCCCGCGGTGGTGGACCCCTCGGCGGCCAGTTTTATTGCGGCGCTCCAGCGCGGAGGCGTCTACACCCTGGATGCGGACAACGACGTTCCTGACGGCATCCGGCGGACCGGGGCCATGTTCGCGGCCCGGCGCATCCGGGTCCATCAGCGGTGCGTGGGCCTGATTAAAGAGCTGCAAAGCTACGTGTGGGATGAGAAAGCCGCACAGCTTGGCGTAGAAAAGCCTGTCAAGACGCTGGACCACGGGCCGGACGCCCTGCGCTACTATGTGAATACCTGTGTGCCGTCTTACCGCTATGGGGAGGTGAAGTGATTTGTCGAGGAGAAAGAAGGCGGAAGCCCGGGGAACGCCCGTACTGACGATGGATGCGTTCTCCAATCCGCTGTTCCGCCTGGGCTATGGCTCCCAGGCCCCCCTGGAGGCGGCGGAGTACCCGCTGACCCGCCTGACGGACAATTACGCTTTGCTGAACTCCCTGTACCGCAGCGGCGGTATCTGCCGGAGCGTGGTCAGCATCATCCCCAACGACATGACCCGGAAATGGTATGAATTAGGAATGCCCCTGTCCCCCGGGAAAAAAGCGGCGCTGGAACGGGAAGAGCGCCGGACCGGCCTTCGGAAAGGCATTGACGAGGGCTTGCAGATGGGGAGCCTGTACGGCGGCGCCGCCGGGCTGATTCGGATTCGCGGCCACGAGGGGCTTCTGGACACGCCTCTGGACCTGGGGGCCGTACTGCCAGGCGCGTTTGAGGGGCTTCAGATCTTCGACCGCTGGTGCGGCGTCACGCCGGAGGACCGCATGATCTTCTCCCAGGGACAGCTTGTGCCGGAGTACTACGACATCAACGACGCGGAAAACCGCATAGCGGCCCGGGTCCATCACTCCCGGATCGTGCGCTTTACCGGGGGGATGCTGCCCTACGTGGAGCGTATGGCGGAGCTGTACTGGGGGGAGAGCGATATTGAACCCATTTATGACGATATCGTTCTCTATGACAGCATCATGCACAACATGGGAAACCTGACCTTCCGGGCCAACCTGGATACGATGGAGGTTCAAAACCTGGACCAGCTGTTTTCCCTGGCCTCCGGCGACGCGCAGCGGCGGTTCTGGAACACCATGCAGGCCCAGAGCGTCCTGCGATCCAACTTCGGCATGCAGCTGGTGAACCGGGGGGACAAGGTCTATAATACGCAATACGCCTTTACCGGCTTTGACCATGTCATAGAGGGGGCCCAGCTGAATCTTAGCGCCAAAACCCACATCCCCATGACCCGGCTGTTTGGCCGGGCCCCGGCGGGGCTGAACGCCACCGGGGAGAGCGACCTGAAAACCTATTACGAGTACATTGATACCCTGCGGGAGAGCCGCCTGCGGGATATCCTGGACCAGGTGCTGCCGGTGCTGTGCGCGTCAGCCTGGGGCGGGGTGCCCGAGGACCTGTGCTTTACCTTCCCGCCCCTGTGGACGCCTACGGCGAGGGAGCTGGCGGAAATCGCGGAGAAGAAGGCCCAAACCGTCCGGGACGCCTTCCAGGCGGGCCTCATCCGGGCGGATACGGCTATGCGGGAGCTGAAAAAGCTGTCCAATGAGACGGGGCTGTTCAGCTGCGTTACGGATGAGGAAATCGCCGCTAACGCCGGAAAGACCTATCAGGACTTAACGGCCCTCCGGGACCCGATGATCGGGCTGGGCTTTGAGGACGGGGAAGACCGTTCTTTTGGCCGGGATACCGGGGACGCACTGGCGCTGGACTATAATCCCTATCACGACCCCAGCAATGGACGCTTTACCAGCGGCGGGGGAAGTGGTAAAATAGGGAAGACGAAGTACGCGCCGTCGCCACAGAGGAGTTTTGCCGGGATACAGTTGAAGCCAAAGACCTATTCGAGGCTTTGCGGAACACTTGGAACACAGTATCCGGGCCTTCCCAAAGGGGCCATCCGGCAGATTATGGACAGCCGGAAAGTGTATACTGTGGAAGCGGATGGCTATGGCGGAATGCGTGTTTTAAAAATTAAAAAAATTTAGCGGAGGGTAAACTGGTGGAAAAGAAGCTGAGGAATTTCCTAGAAAAGTATATTGGACAGGGAACACAGAAAAACGACACCGTTACGCAAGAAGCCGTCGATTTACTGGTGCTAACTGCGCGGGGCGATCATATTGAGCAGGAAATTATTGACTATGGCACTGCGCACCCAGAGGCACCATTTTGGGATTTTCTCAACTTTATCAAACCGGGTTTGGACGGAATCACCCAAGAGGAGCTTTTGGCTGACGGCGAGGAGGACTAAATGCCCGCCCTGACCCCGGGCCCGCCTGAAAGGGAGCTCCAAAAGCTCGTCGTCCTCTTCCTGAAAGCGGAGACGGACATCATCAATGAAATCAGCCGCCTCCGCTCCCAGGGGCTGACGGACTATCACGCCGTGGCGGCCCTGGAGCGGGTCCAGGCCGTTTTGCGCAAGCTGGAATCCGACAGCTGGGAGTACGTTCCCCGGATGATCGAGGCCCAGTTTTACGTCCGAAACCCGGAGCGGGCAAGAAGCCCCGGCGAGCCCCCGGTCAAGCATTTGCGGGCCTATCAGAGCGCCCGGGCGCTGACGGCGGAGCAGACGGACATCGTCCAGCGGCTGACGCAGAATTTGATGGGTGAGATCATGGAGGCCTCCGCCACGGCCCTGGCGGGGCTCCAGGGTACGCTGATCGGGCGCACAGAGCCGGACGTCTTCCGCCGGGTGGGCCTGGAGCAGACGGCTCTGCGCCTGGCAAGGGGCCAAGGGCCCTATAAGGCCCTTCCCGGCTTCGTGGAGGCCCTGCGCCGGGAGGGCGTGACAGCCTTTGTGGACAAGGCGGGGCGGCGCTGGAGCCTTCATACATACGGGGCCATGGCCTCCCGCACTGCCTCCCGCCAGGCGGCGGTGCTGTCCGTGCTGACGGCGGACCCGGAGCAGGACCTGTACAAAATCAGCGCCCACGGGACCACCTGCCCCCTGTGCGCCCCTTATGAGGGGCGGGTGTATTCCAAAAGCGGGGCGAACCCGGATTTCCCGCCCCTGGCGGCGGCGTTTGGCAAGATGGACCCGGATGGGCCGGACAGCCTGGCCAACACCTGGCTGAACATCCACCCCAACTGCCTCCACGCCCTCATTCCCTGGACCCCGGCGGGGCGGACGGCGGAGGAGATACGGAGCATCAAGGATTTTTCCAATCCGGCGAAGAACCCCTTCGACCGGGACCCCCGCACGGAGGGGCAGATTGCGGACTACCGGAAGAAGGAGGCCGCCCGGCGGCGCTGGCTGGAGGATTACCGCCAGTGGGAGCGGTACCGGGCGGCGGGGGTTGGACCCAAGACCTTTGAGACGTTCCGAAAGTATAAGCTGGCGGACGGAGAACTATATAAGCTCTGGAAGCTGGACTATAGAAGGCAAAACGACCTTTTGCGGCATCCCGAGAAAGCCCTTCCGGGAGCTTCAACAGCGACTGCGGCGGACAGGAAGTTTACCCATTATTTTTTCGGAGGAGAATTTAAAGACGGTCTTGCAAAAGGGCGTGCATTTTCTTCCAGGTTAGGTTATAATGCAGATAACTGGCAGAAGATGCGGGCTGAAATCCTTGACGCAGCGCAAAAGTACCCCGCAGTGCTGAAAGATAGCGATAAATATGGTCAACGATATGAGCAACTAGTAGTTTTGCAAGGGATGAAAAATATGCCTGCCAATGTTTTGATTGGCTGGAAGGTCGTCCTGGATGGTGCTACACATATGACTACCGCCCACATGGAGGAGCTGAAATAGCATGTATGAAGAGTTTGACGCAGTCCTCTTGAAAGATGGCCGGTTTGCGTCTATTGTTGATAAGGATGGGCCTGGTTTCTACACTGGAACAGTAGGAGACAGCCCCAAGGATTGGGCAGTCGTTTATCTTACGGATGCGGATATTGACCGAAAGCTGACCCGTGAGGAGCGGGAAGCGTGGGGAGAAAGGTCTTTGAAGAAACTAAAGGAGCAAGGCTATGACTGAACAAGTGATATCCGCCATTGAGGCCGCCCTGGCCCAGGGGCACCGGGTACAGCTGAAACAGCTGAAAGACGGCACCGTCAAAGTGCAGACCGTTGCCCTGAAGGAACTGAAAACCTAATACCATACCCACGGCGCAATGGAGCGCCGGGAAGGACCAATGGAGGTCAGCTGTTGAGAGGAGTCTCGAAAGCTGGCTTCCTTTATTTTGTGAGGTGATGCGGATTGCTTGCGTATTACGGGCATGAAATCAGCCCCAACCAGACGGAGACGGCGGAGGGCTATCTGATCTGCCGGAATGTGCCCATTGCCCGGACGGGCCGTCAGCAGTACCTGGCCCGGGAGCTTCAGCTGGAGGGGGACCCGGAGCGGATTGTTGATGTGGACCGGCGGGAAGAAGACGTTTTCGAGGCGGCGGCGCTGGCCAGCTTCGAGGGCAAGCCCGTTACCGACGGCCACCCGCCGGAGAACGTGGGCCCGGCGAACTTCGCCGCCTATGCCCGGGGGCACGTGCAGAACGTGCGCCGGGGGGAGGGGTTCATCCTGGCGGACCTCTACATCAACGACCCGGTTCTGGCGTCGGAGGTCCGAAACCGGGTCAAGCGGGAGGTCTCCTGCGGCTACCTGTGCACCTATACCCCCGACGGGGCCGGATACCGGCAGACCCATATCCGAGGCAATCACGTGGCCGTGGTCCCCAGGGGCCGCGCGGGCCGCGAGGTCGCGATAAAAGACGCCGCCGGAACGGCGGAGAAAGGCAGGCATACAATGTCTGATTTTTGGAAATCGGTCCTGACCGCCTTCGGCATGGCGGCGAAGGACGCCAGCCCGGAGGAGCTGGACGCCATGGTGGCTACCGCCGCCAGCGCGCTGGACGCCGCACCCGCTGAAAAAGCGCCGGAGGCCGCACCCGCGCCGGAAGAGGAAGCCCCTGAAAAGGAAGTCCCCGCAGTGGATGCCCTGGCGGAGAAGCTGGACAAAGTCATTGAACGGCTGGACTCCCTCCAGCCGAACAGGGAGGAGCGCCCGCTAAGCGACGAAACCGCCATTGACGGCGCGATTGCCCGGCTGTCCGGCGGCGAACCGGCGGTCTCCGCCACCGTCCCCGGCGGCGAGGCTCCGGAGGCGGCTTCGGGGGACGGGGCGCTGGAGCTGCTGAAGCGCCTCCGGCCCGCCGTGGCGGGCATCCGCGACCGGACGGAGCGGGCCCGCGTGGTGGACGCCGTGCTGGACTCCCTCAAAAGCCCCGGCATTACGGAGCAGATCAACCGGGCGGCGGCGTCCAGCGCCCGGAAGGCGGCAGACGCCGCCGTCAAACCGGATTACCAAACGATCTGTGAGGCACAGCAGGCGGAGTACTACGCCCGCAACCCCCACAAGAACAAGGAGGCCTAAGACATGGGAATGAAGCCACAGACCATTGGCGGAACGATGCCCCACGGCTTTGCCGGAAGCTACGCCCGCCAGCCGGACATGATTGTGAACACACGCAAAGCGGGCGGCGAAACGCAGATTATCTTCGGCGCTCCGCTGAAATACGACGCCACGGGGGCGGTAGTCCCCATGGGCGCGGGCGATACGGCGGCGGTTTTCGCTGGTATCGCCGCCCGGGAACTCAAGAGCGCCCTGAACTACTTGGACCAGAGTACGGGCGGATACGCCCCCGGGGAGGCGGTCAGCGTATTCCAGCGGGGATGCATCAATGTGCGCTGCCAAAACGGAACGCCCAGGCTGGGCGGCGCCGTCTATGTGCGCGTGAGTGCCGACGAGAGCATCCCCACGGCCCAGGCAGGCGGTTTCGAGGCGGTGGAAGCCTCTACGGCGGCGGACAGCGTGAAGCTGGAAAACTGCCAGTGGGCGGGTCCCGCCGATTCCAACGGCGTGGCGGAGCTTCGCATCCTGACGATGCGGAACGCGTAAGGGAGGAAAACCAATGTTTCAAAATGTAGGAACCTACAACGCCGGGGTTATCGGCGGCAGAGCGGCCCTGCCCGGCGGCGGGCTCCCCGCCGTCCCCACCATGGACGAGGCGGGCGTGGCCTCCGGCGGCGCGTTTCTGGTCAGCGAGCTGGAGAAGCGGGACCCGCTGGTCCGCAAGCCCCTGACCAGCGTCACCTACCCCCGGGACATCGTGGTCCAGACCGGCGGCGGATGGGTGGACTATGTGTCCGCCATGAACGTAGCCTATGGGATTACCGGCGGCGCGGGAAGCGGCCCTGTCCACGCGGGAGGGGCCAACGGACTGCCCATTGTTCAGGCCAGCATGGACAAGGGCCTTTTTAAGGCGCACATCTTCGCCGCCGCCCTGCGGGTAATGTTTGTGGATATGCAGAAGGCGGGCTTTATCGGCCGACCCCTGGATCAGATGCTCCAGGAGGGCATGCGGATGGCCTATGACAAGCACATGGACCAGAGTGCCTACGTGGGCCTTAGCGAGTATGGCACGACGGGCCTGCTCAATCACCCGGAAGCTGCGGAGACCACGGTGAAGGACAACGGCGCGGCTGCTCCCTCCACCAAGTGGAAGGACAAAACGCCCCGGCAGATGCTGGACGACGTCAACGGGGGCATTTTGAGCGTATGGGAGGCGGAGGAGTACGACCTCGGCGCTCTGCCCAATCACATCCTTCTGCCACACGAGCAGTACGCCCATATCCTCAACACCCCGGTAACGGAGCTTGCCACGGAGACCATTCTGGACTACATCCTGAAAAACAACGTGGCGGCCAAAAACGGCGGCTCCCTGTACATCGGGGCCACCCGGTGGTGCAAGGGCGCGGGTACCGGCGGGGCGGACCGGATGGCGGTCTATGTGAACCACGAGCGGTTTATCAAGATGGACGAGCTTGTCCCCCTGGCCCGGGTGATGACCGCTCCCAACGCCGCCGAGGTCTGCTACGACACCGCCTACATGGCCAACATCTCCGAGGTGCAGGAGATCGGAAGAGCGTCGTGTAGGGAAAGAGTGTAGATCTCGGTGGTCG
>CAJUOD010000110.1 GCA_910587875.1 uncultured Oscillibacter sp.
TGGTCATGGCTCCTCATTCCTCGTTCATTTTATAAAGACTTTATGATATGTATAGCATAGCGGATTTCCCTCCAAATGGCAAGCCCTTTCCGGGAAAAAATTCCGCAGCCCCGGGCTTGCCGTCCTGCTCCCCCCGCCGCTTTTGGTTGACAGGGGCGGCGGGGCACGGTATACTTAAGTTTAATTCCTTATTTTTCCGTCGAAATCACACACAGGGCGCCCAGGCGCCCGGAACAGGAGGAGCAGCCATGTTACACGAGATCAGCTTCCAGTCCTTCAACCAGCGGGACCAGGTCCAGGGGTGGATCTACGTCCCCGCCGCCAAGCCCGTGGGCATCATCCAGCTGGTCCACGGCTTCGGGGAGCACTCCCGGCGGTATCTCCATATGATCTCCAAGTTCCTGGACGCCGGATTCATCGTGGCGGCGGACGACCACGTGGGCCACGGCAGGACCGCCGTAGTCAACGACTCCTGGGGCGACTGGGGGGACAAGGGCCCCCACACCATGATGGAGGACGAGCACACCCTGACCACCCTGGTCAAGGAGAAATACCCCGGCCTCCCCTGCTTCCTCTTCGGACACAGCATGGGCTCCTTCATCGCCCGGGACTATATCACGGCCTACGGCTCCGAGCTCACCGCCGTCACCCTCTGCGGCACCAGCGGCGTCTTCCCGGGCCTGGACCAGGGCAAGGCCATGCTCCAGGCCGCCGTGGACGCCGGACAGGGAGAGGGCTCCGACCCCAACGCCGCCGGGGCGCTGCTTGGCTGGATGTGCGAGCGCTGCACGGAGGAAATCCGCTTCGGCAACGAGTGGATCTGCTCCGACCCCTACGTCCAGGCGGACCACGCCATGGACCCCCTGGACGCCTTCTCCCGGCCCACCAGCAACCGCGCCTTCCTCTATTTCTGCCAGATGATCGACTTCATCACCGGCCCCGGCTGGGCGGCGAAGGTGCCCAAAGATCTGCCCGTCTACAACATCGCCGGAGGCGAGGACCCCGTGGGCCAGTACGGCGAGGGCGTGAAACAGGTCTCCGCCTGGCTGGAGGAATCCGGCCACAAGGTGGCTACGAAAATTTACGACGGCTACCGCCACGAGATCCACAACTACAATGATCTCAAGGACCAGGTGGAACAGGGCATCATCGACTTCTTCAAGGGGACCCTGTGATCCAGTCGGGAGGAGCGGACGTGAACGAGAAGAACTATGTGATCGCCATGGACCAGGGCACCACCAGCTCCCGGTGCATCCTCTTCGACCGCCGGGGCGAGGTCCGGGCCGTGGTCCAGAAGGAATTCCCCCAGATCTACCCCCAGCCCGGCTGGGTGGAGCACGATCCCACGGACATCTGGTCCACCCAGATGGGCGTCACCATGGAGGCCATGCAGAAGGCCGACGCCCGGGCGGAGGAAATTGCCGCCATCGGCATCACCAACCAGCGGGAGACCACTCTGGTCTGGGACGCCGCCACGGGGAAGCCCGTCTACAACGCCATCGTCTGGCAGTGCCGCCGGACGGCGGAGCGCATTGAGCGCCTCCGGCGGGACGGGCTGGAGGAGATGGTCCGGCAGAAGACCGGGCTGATCCCCGACGCCTACTTCTCCGCCACCAAGCTGGAGTGGATTCTGGACAACGTCCCCGGGGCCCGGGAGCGGGCGGAGCGGGGCGAGCTGCGCTTCGGCACCGTGGACAGCTGGCTCATCTGGAACCTCACCGGGGGCCGGGTCCACGCCACGGACTACACCAACGCCTCCCGGACCATGCTCTTCGACATCCACAGGCTCCAGTGGGACCGGGAGCTGCTGGACTACTTCCGCATTCCCCCCTCCCTGCTGCCCCAGGCCCTGCCCAGCAGCCATCTCTTCGGCGGGACAGACAAGCTCGGCGGGTCCATTCCCATCGCGGCGGCGGCGGGAGACCAGCAGGCCGCCCTCTTCGGCCAGTGCGGCTTTGAGCCGGGGGACGTGAAGTGCACCTACGGCACCGGAGGCTTCCTGCTGATGAACACCGGGGCGGAGGCGGTCGCCTCCCGGCGGGGCCTGCTGACCACCATCGCCGCCGGCGCCGGCGAACAGGTCACCTACGCCCTGGAGGGCAGCGTCTTCATCGCCGGGGCCGCCATCCAATGGCTCCGGGACGAGATGCGCCTGTTGGACAGCGCCGCCCGGACGGAGGAAATCTGCTCCCGGCTGGAGGACGCGGGGGGCGTCTGCGTGGTTCCGGCCTTCGTGGGCCTGGGAGCCCCCTACTGGGAGCCCTACGCCCGGGGCACCGTAGTGGGCCTCACCCGGGGCGTCACCCGGGAGCACTTCATCCGGGCGGTGACGGAGTCCCTGGCCTATCAGACCAACGACCTGCTGGCCGCCATGAAGGAGGAGTCCGGCCTGGCCCTGGGCTCCCTCAAGGTGGACGGCGGGGCCAGTGCCAACAGCTTCCTCATGCAGTTCCAGGCGGACCTGTCGGACACCCAAATCCAGCGGCCCCGGTGTATCGAGACCACCGCCCTGGGGGCGGCCTACCTGGCGGGGCTGGCCTCCGGCTTCTGGACAAGCCGGGAGGAAATCCAGGGCAACTGGGCCTGTGAGCGGACCTTCACGCCCTCCATCTCCCCGGAGCGGCGGGAGGAGCTGCTGAAGGGCTGGAGGCGGGCCGTGCGCTGCGCCATGGCCTGGGCCAAAGACGAGGACTGACGAATGGCAAGCCCCCGGAGGATGCTCCTCCGGGGGCTTTTCTCTCACTCCGCGTTTACTGTCACCGGCTCCACCTCAATGGAAACCACCTCTATCGGGCTCTCCTCCGCAGAGGCCGCCGGAAGGGGCTCCTCCTCTGGGGCGGGCAGGGTCTCCGCCTCCGAGGCGGGAAGCGTTTCCGCCGGAGCGGGGTCCGGGGTTTTCCAATGCCAGCTGGTCTTGTTGAACACCGGCTCGCAGACCAGGAGGATGGCGGGCATCAGGAAGATGCTCACCAGCGCCGAGATCAGCGCGCCCCGGGCCAGCATGACGCAGATGGCTCCAATCAAGTCGATGGAGGACACGAAGGACACGCCCAGGGTGGCGCAGAACAGCACCAGGGCGCTGGTGACGATGGACGCGTCGGAGGAGGCGGCGGCGATGCGGATGGCCTCCTTCCGGTCCAGGCCCTTCTTCAGCTCCTCCTGGAAGCGGGAGGTCATCAAAATGGCGTAGTCCACCGTGGCCCCCAGCTGGACGCAGCTGATGATGGTAGGGGCAATGAAGGGAATCTCCGTGCCCAGGAAGTAACAGCAGCCCTGGTTGATGAAGATAGCCAGCTCAATGGTAGCCACCAGCACCAGGGGGATGGAAATGGACTTGAACACAAAGGCGATGATGAGGAAGATGGCGGCAATGGAGATGTAGTTGGTCACCTGGAAGTCCACCGCCGAGGTATCGATCAGGTCCCGGTACATGGCCCCTTCCCCGGTGATCATGGCCGAGGGGTCGTAGGTGTGGCGGATCTCGTTCATGGCGTCCAGCTGGACCGAGACCTCATCGGTCGCCGGGGCGCAGCTGGAGTTGATCATCATCAGCTGCCAGCCCCCCTGCCGGAGCATGTTCCGCACGTCCTCCGGAATGAAGAAGTCCGGGACGCCGGTGCCCAGCAGCTTGTGGAAGGAGACCACGGAGGTGATGCCGGGGACCTCCTCCATCCGGCGCTCGATCTCCCCCATGTCGGCGGCGGAGAGGTCGTCCCGGAGGACCACGAAATGGGAAGTCGCCATGTCGAAGTCGTCCTTCAGCTTCTCGTTGCTGACAATGGACGGCAGGTCCCGGGGCAGGGACTCATCCAGTTTGTAGTAGATGTCCGCGTGGCGCTGGGCGTAGACCGCCGGGAAGAACAGCAGCACCGTCAGCACCACCAGGGGCACCCTGTACCGGAGGATGAAGCCGTTCACCCTGTCGAAGGAGGGGATCAGCGTCCGGTGCTTGTGCTTCCCAATCTGCTTGTCGAAGATCAGCACCAGGGAGGGCAGCACCAGGATAACCGTCGCCACCCCCAGGACCACACCCTTGGCCATGACGATGCCGATGTCCCGGCCCAGGGTCAGCCGCATGAAGCACAGGGCCAGGAAGCCCGCGATGGTGGTCATACTGCTGCCGGAGAGGGACCGGAAGGCGGCGATGATGGCCTGGGTCATGGCGTCCCGCTTATCCTCGTAGAGCTCCCGTTCCTCCTCGTAGCGGTGGTAGAGGAAGATGGAGTAGTCCATGGTCACGCCAAGCTGGAGCACGGCGGCGATGGCCTTGGTGATGTAGGAGATTTGGCCTAGGAAAATGTTGCTTCCGAAGTTGTAGACCACGGCCATGCCGATGCTGGCCAGGTACACGAAGGGCAGGACGGTGGACTCCAGGGTGACGCTCATGGCAACAAGCGCCAGCAGCACCGCCAGGCCCACGAAGATGGGCAGCTCCCCGTCCATCACGTCCCGGGTGTCCTTGATAACCACGGAGAAGCCCGCCAGGAAGCAGCGCTCGTTGCAGACGTTCCGCACCTGCTGGATGGCCTCCATGGTCTCGTCGGAGGCCCCGGGGTGGTCGTACTGAATGAGCATCATAGTAGCCTGGCCCGAGAAGAACATCTCCCGGAGGTCCGCCGGAATCATCTCCACAGGGACCTGGATGCCCACCAGGTTGGAAAGCCACACGGCACTGGACACGCCGGGCACGTCCCGGATGTCCTGGATCAGCCGGTTCGTGTAGCCCGCGGGCATGCCCTCCACGATGAGCATGCTGGTGGCCGCCATTTTGAACGGGTCCTCCAGCAGCTGCTCCCCCTGGGAGGAGGGCAGGTCCTGGGGCAGATAGGACAGGATGTCGTAGTTGATCCGGGTGGCGGCGTAGCCGATGATGGAGGGAATCAGCATCAGCAGGGCGATGGACGCCACCAGCTTTGGCTTTCGGGTCAGCTTATGGGCGATTTTCTCAATCATGGGGTTCCCCTCCCGTCAGCGGAAGACGCCGGTGACGGCGTTCCAGAAGTCCCGGAGCATCTGGGTCACCCTGCCCCAGAAGGTGGTCTGCTCCTTTTCGGCGGCGGACGCCGCGTCCTCCTCTGCGTCCTCCGTCTTGATCTCCTGGGTGCGGATGAGGACCTGTACGCTGGTGGGGGCGGGATTCCGCTCATCCGTCAGGGAGACCGGCTCCGCCGTGGCGTCCATCAGCAGGATGTTGTTTACGTCTCCGGTGTACTCGTTCCAGGTGTCCTCAATGATTTGAGTGACGGTGTTTTTGGCTTCCTTTACCTGCTTCGTGGTGGCCAGGGCCTTGGCGGTCTGCCGCAGGGCGGCGGAGAGGCCCCGGAGGGACTGCTTCGTCCCCGCGTCCAGGTTCGTCCCCGTGGACCGGGCCAGGTTCTCCGCGTCGGCGAGCACGGCCTCCGTGTCCCGGATGGTGGTGACGGCGGAGGCGCTGAGGGTCCCGGCGTTGGCCAGGGCCTCCTGGAGGGTGGGCTCGTAGCCGTTCAGCACGTTCCGCAGGGCGTCCACGTCCTCCAGGATGTCCCGCAGGGTCCCGGAGGACCGGCTCAGGGCGGACATCAGGTCCTCCGCGTCGTCCAGGTCCCGCAGCAGGACGTCCAGCTCCCCGCAGAGGTTCGCCAGATCGCCCGCCACGGCGGCGGTGGGGTGCTTGACCTGATTCAGCGAGGCGTTCAGCTGGCTTTGGATCGCGTCGATCCGGGCGGTGGCGCTGTCCAGGCCGCTGGTGATGAGATCCACCACCGCGCCGCCTACGGTGCCGCCCTCAGAGGGCTTGCCGGGGTTGGAGGGCGCGCCGCCGGGAGTTTCGCCGGGGGCGGGATCCGCAGGAACGCCGGGCTGGGGCGTTGTATCCGGGGTCTCGCCGGGCTGGGGCGTTGTGTCCGGGGTCTCGCTGGGTTCCGGGGTAGTATCCGGATCGGAGGGCTCGCTGGGTTCCGGGGTGGCGTCCGGCTCAGAGGGCTCGCTGGGCTCCGGGGTGGAAGTCTCATCCGAACCACTGGAACTGTCGCTGTCCCCGCCGGAGCTCTCCTCATCAGAACCCTCTTCTTCGGAGCTCTCTTCGTCAGAGTCCTCCTCGTCGAGGCTTTCATAGACCACCAGCCGGGCCGCCATCTGGCCCTTTCGCAGCACCGCCGGGGTCTCTTCCCCATCGGTCTTCTGCTCCTCCGGGGCCTCCGGAATCTCCGCCGCCGGGGACTCGGGCTCCTCCGTGTCCTCCGGGGCCGCGTTGTCCGCCGGATCCGGTGTCTCTACAGTAGACTCTTCCGGGGTCTCGTCCGGCGTTTCGGGACTCGTCTCCTCCGGGGTCTGGGTCTGTTCCGGAGCCTGAGGCTCCTCCGGGGTCTGGGACGGCTCCGGGGTCTCTTCCGGGGCCTGAGGCTGTTCCGGAACCTGGGGCTGCGCCGGGGTTTGAGGCTGCGCCGGAGTCTGGGGCAGTTCCGGGACCGTGGGAACGGTCACCTGGAGCTCGGAGGCGGAGCGGTTCCGCAGGGCCGCCTTTCCGGAGACTGTGCCTCCGGCGTTGTAGATCAGCCACAGATCGTTCATCTGCTTGGCGGTATCCGGGTTCTGGGTCACCTGGCCGCAGAAGTCCCGGAAGCCCATGCCCGTCTGGTCCTTGGCCTGACGGAGGCCTTCCAGTTGCTTTGCCGCCGCCAGGGCCTTCTGCTGGTCCGCGGGCAGCACGTCGGGCGTAAAGCCGGGGGTCTGGGACGCCGCCAGCAGCTTCGCCATGCCCGCCGCCTTGGCCTTGGCCTCCGCGCTGCCGGTGCCCTGGGCCTCCAGCATCTTCTGGAGGAAGGTCTCCGTATCCGCCGCGTCATAGGCGCCCCGGACGCTCTTCACCTTCTCCACCAGTCCCCGGCTGTTGGTGGCCACGCTGCCGCCGCCCACGTGAACGCCGCCCAGGGCGCTCTCCAGGCGGAGGAGGCTTCCTTCCATGTCCGCCGCCAGGTCAATAACACGCCGCAGGTCATAGGTCCCCTGCTCCAGGCCGTAGAGGGCGGCCTCCATCTCCGTCAGCTGGCCCTGGAGGGTCACCGTGGTATCGGTCATTTCATTGAGGACGGCCTTGGAGTCCGTCACCGTCTGGCTCAGGAGCTGGACCCGCTGCTCCACCGGGGCCAGGAGGTCCGCCAGGTTGCTCAGGTCCCCCCGGAGGCGGTCCGTACCCTCGTAGAGCACGCCCTTGCCGCTGGAGAAGGTGCCCCGGGCCGCGTCCAGCTGGTCCAGGCCCTTGGCGGAGGCATAGAGCCCGTTCTGGATGTCCGCCAGGGCGTCCAGAAGGTCGTCCAGGCTGCCGGAGAGGGCCCGGTAGTCCTCCTCCAGATCGTCCTTCCGCTCGCTGAGCTTGGCGATCTCCTCCAGCTGGGCCAGGGTGGCGGGCATCATCAGCACGGTGAGGCCGCCGAAGGAGAAGTCGTTGCTGCCCACCCGGATGGTGAAGTGCTGCTCCTCCCCGGGGAGGCACAGGAAGAGCACGGTCCGCAGGTTGCCCACCAGCTGGACCTGGGCCCCCTGGGCCTCCAGGGAGAGGATGTCGTCCTGGTTGAACAGGGCCGTGGCCGCCAGGGTGTAGTTGTACCGGGCGTAGTCGCTGGCGTTCTCATTGGGCACGACGTCCAGGAGGATCTCCACCACGCCCTGCTTCCCCGCCAGGTCCTCCGCCTTGGCGGGGACGCCGTTGAGGGTATAGCGCAGGGTAATGGTCCAGGGCAGGTCCTCGAAGGGCTTCTTGGTCTTGCCCTCGAAGTAGAAATGGTCCGGCGCGCCGTCCGGGAAGCGGAAGGAGGTGCTTCCCCCCTCCCCGCTCACCGGGGCGGTCCCGTCGGTGAGGTTCACCACCTCGTCGTAGACGCCGTAGTCCGTCAGGACGGTTTTCCCGTTCATGGAGCAGCTCTTTACCACGCTGCCCTCCAGCAGGTTTCCATAGTAATCCAGCGTGGCGTAGTAGGCCTCGTCATAGGTGGGAGCCACGCCGTCGCCGATGGCCTCCGCCGCCGCGGCGGGCACCGTCAGCGTCACGGTCAGCACTGCCGCCAGAACCAGGGCGGAAACCCGTTTCCTCATACTCTGCCAGGTCATAATGATTCCTCCAGTTAATCAACTCTCGCAAATTAAAAGATTTATGTTGACTTATTGACTTGAGTCGATTATAGTAAAGATAGGAAATCCAGTCAATAGACAAAAGCGGGCAAGTGCCTAACTTGTCCAAAGGAGGGCCATGATGCCGAAAAACCCAGAAGACCGCCGGGCCCGGCGGTCCCGCAAATTATTAAAGGAGAGCCTTCTGGAGCTGATGAAGCGGAAGACCTTCTCCGACATCTCCGTCCGGGACGTCACCGACGAGGCGGACATGAACCGGGCCACCTTCTATCTCCACTACTCCGGCACCGCCGAGCTGCTGCAAAGCGTGGAGGAGGACCTTCTGGCGGAGCTCCAGGCCCTGGTGGACGCCCATATGCAGGAGACCTTCGCCGAGGGCAGCGTGGCCCCGGTGTTCGAGCCGGTGCTGGACTTCGCCGTGGAGCACAGGGAGACCTGCGCCGTCCTCTTCGCCAGCAGCGAGGCCAGCGGCTTCTTCCAATCCATCCAGCACCTGGTCCACGAGAACGGCGCCCCCCTGGTCCGGACCTGGTTCCGCCCGGCGGACCCCGGGCTGACGGACTACCTTTTAAACTTCCTGGCCTGGGGCTTCATCGGCCTTTTGGCGGAGTGGTTCGAGAAGGACATGGCCCTGCCTAAAGCGGAGCTGCTGGACGCCGCCCAGCGCCTGGCGGACAGCGCCGCCGCCGGGCTGTTTGAGGAAAGGAGGCCCTCATGACCGCGTCCCACGCCAGAGAGGCCATCAAGGCCGCCTTCCTCCGCCTGCTGGAGGAGCGCCCCCTCCGGGAGATCACCGTCAAGGACGTCGTCCAGAACTGCGGGGTCAACCGGAACACCTTTTACTACCACTTCCGGGACATCCCCGCCCTGCTGGAGGAAATCATCACGGAGCAGGCGGACC
>CAJUOD010000111.1 GCA_910587875.1 uncultured Oscillibacter sp.
GGACAGCTTCACCCTGGACGAGGCGGGCGAGGGCCACTTCTGCGGCCATCCCGCCGTCAGTCGCGATCTGGCGGATCGGATGCTCCGGCGGCTGAAATGCGCCGCGGACTTCCGGGAGACCGTGGTCCGGCTGGTGGAGTGGCACGACAAGGACATCCCACGGACGGACAAGTCCATCCGCCGGGCTCTGCGGCTTCTGGGGGAGGAGGATTTGCGCCGCCTGATTCTGGTGAAGCGGGCGGACAACCTGGGACAGGCCCCTGAGTACTGGGACCGCCAAAAGGAGCTGGACAAGGCGGAGGCGATTCTGGACAAGCTCCTGGCGGAGGACGCCTGCTTCTCCCTGAAGCAGCTGGCGGTCAACGGGCGGGATCTGCTGGCCCTGGGCCTCTCCGGCCCGGCGGTGGGGGCGGCGCTGGAGGCGCTTCTGGAGCAGGTGCTGGACGGAGAGCTGCCCAATGAGCGGGGGGCGCTGCTGGGGTATCTTCAAAATACCTGAACGGCGGATGGGAAGAATAGGGGGCGGCGCTGTGCGGAAGATATGTGATTTGGATATGGAGCTGTACCGGTGCGTCTCCCCGGACATTCGGACCGGAGAGGTGATCATTACGGAGGAGCGCATTGAGCATATTGTGCGGCACCATCCCGGAGATTACGAACGCTTTTTTGCATATATTCCTGAGGCGCTTCTAAGGCCGGACTTTATTCTTGAAGATACCCGGCCAGATACGGCTATAGTATTGAAGCGGATAAAAGAAGAGGGCGAATATTTCAGGCTGGCGCTCCGACTGGTGACGCCGACGGATAATCCAGCCTATAAGAATTCTGTGATTACGTTTTTGAAGATTCGCGAAAAAGAGTGGAAGCGATTGGTTCGGAATAAAACGGTGCTTTACAAACGTGGATAAATGGGCTATAATAAACATAGGATATGTCAGTGCTTTGAGGTGGTAGATTTCGTACCGACCACACGCCGATGGTATGGACAGGGGAAACCCGAGAGATGCAGGAGCCAGGTACGCCTGCCAAAGCACCGACTTGTAAGGGGCCGCGTAAGCGGCCCCTTTTCCTGTTTCCTTATACGATGTCCAGCAGCTCCCGCAAATCGGCGATTTCATAATCGATCCGCAGCCCCTCCCGGCGGGGCTTGTCCGACGGGTTGAACCAGCAGCAGGGGAGCCCGGCGTTGTTGGCCCCCTGGATGTCCGTGGACAGGGAGTCCCCGACGACCAGGGCGTTTTCGTCGGTCATCCCCGGCAGCTGCCGCCGCACGTAGTCGAAGTAGGCCCGGCTGGGCTTGGCGGCCCCGGCCTCCTCGGAGATGAAGGCCCCCTCGAAGAGCTCCGCGAAGACGCTGCCCCGGAGGCGGCTCCGCTGGACGGAGGCTACGGCGTTGGTGACGATGTACATCCGGTGCCCCCGCTGCTTCAGCTCCCGGCAGACTGCCTCCGCGTGGGGCAGGGGATAGACCCCCTCTCCCAGGGCGGCCAGGTAGTCTCGGTTGCAGGCCGCCGGGTCCCGGTCCAGGTTCAAAGCTTTCAGGAAGCGGACGTAGCGCTCCAGAGTGACGAACTCCTTGGTCACCTCGCCCCGGTCGAAGGCGGCCCAGAGCTCCAGGTTGATCTCGTGGTAGAGCCGGTAGGCCTCAGGCGTGTAGGGGATACCATGGGCCCGGCACATGTTCTCAAAGGCCCGGGAAGAGGCCTTGGGGAAGTCGAAGAGGGTGTCGTCGGCGTCGAAGAGCAGATACTCGTATTTCATCATGGTCGTCCTTTCGGCAGGTTTCACGGCTACCATTGTACCACGCCCGCCGGGAAAAGACAATCACCCATTCTGCCTCTCGGCCATACCATGGAGCGAGGGGGAGTGTTGAGATGAAGAAGACCTTTGGCGTCATCGGCGGGGACCGCCGCCAGGCGGAGCTGGCGCAATTGCTGGCCGGGGACGGCCATGCCGTCCGTACTTACGGCCTGGACCGCTGGAAGCCCGTGGGGGCGGACACGCTGGACCGGGCCGCCGCTTCCGACGTGGTGATTCTGCCGCTGCCGCTGTGCAAGGGCGACGGCGTTTTAAACTGCGAGGAGGGGGCCGTGCCCACGGCGGACCTGTTCCGCCGCCTCCGGCCCGGACAGCGGATTCTGGCGGGCCAGGTGCGCCCCCAGCAGCGCCGGGAGGCCGAGGCCCTGGGCCTGACGGTGGAGGACTACTTCCTCCGGGAGGAGCTGGCGGTGGCCAACGCCGCCATCACGGCGGAGGGCGCCGTTCAGACCGCCATGGAGCGCCTGGACCGGACGCTTTTAGGGCTGGACTGCCTGGTGATCGGCTTCGGTCGCATCGGGAAGCTCCTGAGCTGCCGCCTTCACGGCCTGGGGGCCAGGGTCACGGCTACGGCTAGACGGCCGGAGGACCTGGCCTGGATTCGGGCCTATGGCTACCGGGCCCTGGAGACCGGGAAGCTGGACGGCCATTTGAGCGATTTCGGCGCGGTGTTCAACACGGTCCCCTCTCCCGTCCTGGACGGGCCGCTTCTGGCCCAGCTGCCGCGGGACTGCCTGCTGATGGACCTGGCCTCCGTCCGGGGCATCCAGGCGGCGGAGAGCGGCCCGGAAGTCCTCTGGGCCCGCTCCCTGCCGGGGCGGCTTTCGCCACGGTCTGCGGCGGCGGCCATCCGGGACGCGGTGTATTACATCCTATTGGAAGAATGAGGTGACCTGTATGCGCAAGGAACGGGTCGGTTTCGCGGTCTGCGGGTCCTTCTGCACCCATGAAAAGGTGCTGAAGGCCCTGGAGGCGCTGACGGGGATCTATGAGACGGTGATACCCATCGTCTCGGAGATCTCCGCCTTTACGGACACCCGCTTCGGCACGTCCGAGGACCTGCTGGAGCGGCTGGAGGACCTGACAGGGAACGACGTGCTGCTGGATATCCCGTCGGTGGAGCCCATCGGGCCCAAGGGACTGCTGGATGTACTGGTGATTGCCCCGGCCACGGGGAACACCATCGCCAAGCTGGCGGCGGGCATCGCGGATACCTCCGTGACCATGGCGGCCAAGTCCCATCTGAGAAACGGACGCCCGGTGGTGCTGGCGGTGTCCAGCAACGATGGGCTCGCGGCGGGAGCCAAGAACATCGGCGAGCTGCTGGTCCGGCGGAATTTCTATTTTGTGCCCTTCGGGCAGGACAATGCCGAGCAGAAGCCCAGCTCCCTGGTGGCGGACTTTTCCAAGCTGCCGGAGACGGTGGACGCCGCCCTGCGGGGGGAGCAGATCCAGCCGATTCTGCTGCGGTGAGGATATCCCCGGGGAACTGGGGGAACATAAAACGGAGAGGCGGCTTTTGCCGCCTCTCCTGCTGATTCCAGCGGGAAGTTACAGGGACTTCTCGTAGGACTCGATCATCTTCTTGAACGTGTGACCCGTACGACCAGCGTGCCGCTGGATCCCCTGGGCGCTGCGCGCCGCGCCCGCCCGGAGGCTTTGCAGATACTTTTCGGTGGACTCTCCGGTAAATATCTTGATTTGCAGCCGCAGAGAACCGTCCTCCTCCGGGGTGGCGAAGATCTTGTCAATATACCTGTCCACAAACTCCTTGCTGATGAGTCCCTGGGCCGCGTCCCGCTCCGCCTCCCGGAGTACCCGTCGGATGGTCTCAATCTGCTTGCGGAAATCCTCTCGGGACATTTGCTGCTGCTCCAGGTCGTAGATCTGCCGCTCCGCCTCGCTGATCTCCCGGTCACAGTCCTTGTTCATGGAGAGGAAATCCCGGTCGGAAAGCTGGCCCACCGCGTTGTAGCCCAAGAGCTTGCTCTTCTTCTTCTGGGCCAGCTCGATTTGTTGCCGCAGGGTGGCGATTTGCTTCGCCATGTCCTCGCCGTCCCCCAGGGCCTTGTACATCTCGATGTACTCCTCCACCAGGGCCTGGGCGTCTGCCTCGGTCTCCCGGAACACCTCAAAGAGCAGGGGCTTCAGCTCCTCCTCATAGACGGCAAAGGAGGGACAGCTGTCCGCCCCGTTTTTGATCTTACCAGAACACACCCACTTGCTGTTTTTGTTCCCCTGCCGGTCCACCGACTCCCGGCGGTAGTAGGCCGCGCCGCAGTGGATGCAGTAGAGCTTGCCTGTGAGGAGGTTGGCGTGGTTGCAGATGCCCTGGCGGCCCTTCACGTCCTCGCTGCGCTTTTTCAGGACGGCGTTGGCCTTGTCCCACAGCTCCTCAGAGACGATGGCCGGGACGATCTCCCCGGTCTCGTCCTTAAACATCACCCATTCCTCCGGCGGGAGAAATTTCTGCTTCTTGGTGAACAGGTCGATGACCTTCACCTTGTTGCCCACATAGTAGCCCTTGTACTTGGGGTTGGAGATCATGCCGGACATGGTGGTATGGGCAATTTTTTTACCGTTGTGGTTGTGGTAGCCCTTTTCCCAGAACAGGGTTTCTATCTGCTTCATGGAGTAGTCCCCCGTGGCGTACAGCTCGAACAGCTCACGGACCATGGGGGCCTCGTCCTCGTCGATCACAAGCCGCCCGCCGTCCTTGACATAGCCGAAGATGCGGCTGTTTCCCAGCACCACACCGTTTTTGATCGCCTGGGCATGACCGAACTTCACACGGCCCGACAGCTTGCGCAATTCATCCTGGGCGATTCCGGACATGATGGTCAGCCGCAGCTCGCTGTCCTCGTCGAAGGTGTTGATGTTGTCGTTTTGGAAGAATACCCCTACCCCAGCACTGAGCAGCTCCCGGGTGTAGAGGATGGAGTCCAGGGTGTTTCGGGCGAAACGGGTGATCTCCTTGGTGATGATGAGGTCGAACAGCCCCGCCTTACCGTCCTCCACCATGCGGTGGAAATCCTCCCGCTTCTTGGTGGTAGCGGCGGACAGGCCCTCGTCTACATAGCCTGGCACATACTCCCAGGCGGAATTTTTGCGGATGAACTCCTCGTAGTAGCTCACCTGGTTGCCCAGGGAGTTGAGCTGTTCATCGCTCTCGGAGGATACCCGGGCATAGAAGGTCACCCGAAGAGGGATATCGTAGACGGATTTTGTGCGCAAGGCCTGACGAATGCTGTGTATATCCATGGCTCGTCTCCTTTGTAGTTCGTTTTATCATTTTTTATCTTGCAGTATATCACAGAATACGAAGCAAAGCAAGGGGGGCCGCAACAATTGCGGTCCCCCTGTTTGTCAGCTCATGGTCATTTTCCAGCCGTCGATTTTCAGCGCCATCTTGTTGCGCTCCCGCTCCGTGATGATGCCCTTTTCATACAGCACCCGGTTGTAGTAGGACAGCCAGATCTTCGCCGCTGTCTCCTTCCTGCGCTGTTCAGTGGACTTTTGCTCAGACAAAACTGTCCCTCCCCTCCCTGAAATGATTTCCGCATTTTACCTGGTTTATACGGCTGTCGATAGGCTCCTCCCTTCTCCCCGTACTGCCAGGGTATCAAAATAGCAGACCGTTACATGGTCTGCTGCCAGGTTTGCTCCTCTTCATGGTCGTCCTCTTTGTGACCGAGGGCGATTTTCTTTTCCCGCTCTCTGCGGAGTGTCTTGCTGTCGGCGTGCTTGTGTGCAGTTGCGGCGTCGCTTACGGGAACAGGGTTGTCAGACCGTTCCAGAGCGTGGCCCAACCGTACCACAGTGCCAGCAATCCCAACAGCAACGCCGGAATCAGCAGCCATTCCGGTGAGGGGCGGGGCAGTGGGATCGTTGGCAGAGAAAAGCGCCGCTCTCTCCGCTTCCCAGCCTGTTCCAACAGGCGGTGTATCTCCCTTGCCTCTCGAATCAATTCCACCATCTGTTCCTGTGTCGCCCAGGGCTTGGGCCTTGCGGCTATCTTCTCCAGCAGAAGCATCTGTTCCGCCAGGAGTTCTCCCATTGCCGTCAGTGCAGCGGTCAAGCTCTGCCACTCCTCCGCTGTGGGATGCAGTGTCTCTGCTGGCGGCTTCTGCATATTCCGCCGGCGCAGCTCCTCCATGGATAACTGCCTGTCGGATTCTGAACTCAAGCTCCATCCTCTCCTTCAAATATTTTTCGTCGTGGAGCCGGTCGTCCCGGCATCTCATACCGCCGGGAGTGGTGTAGGTGATGCTCTTTCGACTGTCCGTCCAGCGGATGCCGTAGCCCTCGCTGCGCATCAGCGTAATGAACTCCTCCCGGCTGTGGGCGTACCGCATACACTCGTCGATGGTGTTCATCAAACGGAACTTCCAGCTCTCTCCTCTGGCGGCGGCGTGGTACTCCGCGCCGGACATGGACTTGACCCGCTTCTTCCGTGGTTGGAATACCGGCAGGCCGAACTCCATGCACACTTGATCGTTGCGTTGGCGCAGTTGAGTCAGTTCCGGTTCGCTGATGTGCAGCTTTTTCCCATCCTCGAAGCTGACGCTGTTGATGAGGAAGTGGGAGTGGATGTGGTCACGGTCAACGTGGGTACAGACCAGCACCTCACGGCCCCGGAACCACTCTGCCAGCTTCAGTGCGGCGGCGTGAGCGGTCACAGGATCGACCTCCTCGTCCGCCGGGAAGGACTGCACCATGTGGTAGAACATTGTGCCGCCCTCCTTGTGGTAGAACAGCTTGGTGCGCAGGAAGTCGTCATACACACTTTTTGCCTGGCAGTTGACACCGCTGACCAACCGCCGTCCTTCCCACAGCGTTTTCTTCTCCTGCTGTGTGTACTTCATCACCGCTCCCATGCAGGCGCGGCTCTGGCCCTTGGGGTAGTTGGTGAAGTGGATGATGGCTATCTGCTCCACCTCCCCCGCTCCTGAATCTCCCGCAGAGCGGTGCTGACATTTGCCAGCTCCTGCGTCAATCCATCCATGTTGGAAATCTCAACTCGACCCATGTTGGCCAAAACCGTCAGCCGATTCAGGTTATTGCCGATAGCCCGGAGCTGCTTGGTGACCTCTTTCAGGTCCTCGATTACTACCACCTGACGCCCCAGACAGCAGCGAGTGACGTAGTCGCTCTGAGATAAGCGGGCCTGTCTTGCTTTGTTCTTGATGGTATCCAAATCGCTGGACGCGATCCGGATACTGAATGTGGTGTCTTTGTTCATCGTTCCTCCGTTCTAAAAGTGGGTCCGGGCTTCTGTCCGGAAACTGCGTTTGGCAGGGCGACGGCGAAAGCCGGCGTCCAGACAAACGCGATGCTGGCTTTCTCCTAAAGGAGAAAAATTTTCCTTTTCCCATCTCGCCGCACAAGAAGGCAACCGGGCAGCGCCCTTAACACGTTACCCCCTTACCCTCTTGACCAGGATCCGATAGTCTGGCGTACCAGCGTTCGCCTCTACGGACAGAGACTACCCCCTGGTTCTGCTTGGCGATCTTCAGCGTCCGTTCCGAAATACCAAGAGCAGTGGACCGCCTGACCAGTTCCTCTGAGGCAACCTCGCCATCCTTCAGCAGCTCCAACAGCAGACGCTCCGCCTGTTCCGTCTTAGTAATGCTGGGACCACTGCCGGAGAGCAGTTCGTTGGCGGTGGTATCGCAGAACCCGCTCCAGGAAAAACCTGTATCTGAATGCAGAGAGAACAAAATGGATTTGCCCTCCGGGGCCAGGCTGCTTTTGTCGTGGACCACTACCCGGACTTGCTCATCATCCTTAGAGCGGCCTACCAGCAACACGCTCCGCGCCGCCGCCCGGAAGTCGATGGATCCCAGCCCACGGTATGCGGACTTGACACCCTGCATTTTGTTCATGTGCCCCACCAGTACGATGGCGCATCCGGTCTGCTCCGCCAGCTGCCCCAGCCGTTTGAAGATGGGGCGCACCTCGTTGGCCCGGTGCATATCCACGCCGTCTCCCAGGTACGCCTGGATGGGGTCGAGGACGAACAGTCCCGCATCCGTTTCTTGGATGGCCTGGGCAAGACGTCGGTCACTCAGCGTCAGCTCCCGCTCACTCTCGTCAATGACCAGCACTTTGGAACAATCCGCTCCCAGCGCTGTGAGCCGGGGTTTGACCGTATCCGCCAGGCCGTCTTCCGCCGTCTGATAGATGATGTTCATGGGCGGTCTACTTTCCGTACAGCCAGGCATTGGCAGTCCCCGTGTAAGCAGAGCCGCCAGCGCCAACACGAAGGTGGTCTTGCCCTCTCCGGGGTCACCCTGGATAATCGTGATCTTGCCTCTGGGGAGATACGGATACCAGAGCCACCGCACCTCCTCCGCCGGAATGTCGCTCATGGTGAGCAGTTTCAGCTTGTTCAAATTTGCTCCTCCTCTGTTTATTTGTTTTGGCCACACACCATACCTGTTCCTGCGCCAGGGCCTTTCCTGCCGCGTAGTGTTCTCTCCTGGTACGCTCGTCCGTGTCTGCGGAGTTGTGGCGATACTTGGGCCGGAGACATATCCTCTCTGGTGGCGGGTATTCAGTTGTCGAGGTTCGTCCGGACTTTCTTTTTCCTCGCTGTCATGCTACAATAATTTCAGCCGTCTTTACATCATGAAGTGACTTTGGGGAGGGAGCGGTATGGCAGACAAAAAATCCCCCGGCCTCTGGATCGAGACCGGGGTTGACGGAAAATTTTGTGTTGTGATGTCCGGAGCGTATGGACCAGAGAAGCACCTTCCTTTGATCACTCCCGCGGAGGACCTGGTTGCCGCAGCGGAGATGGACTACACAGCCTACCGCCGGGAAATCCAGCGGCTGTATGAGGAACATCCGCTCTTTGCAGAACGGCTGGATGTACCGGAATCGGATTTGGAGGACTTGACCGCTGAGGCGCTGCTGCTCCCCTCCACGCTCCGGGAAATCGACCCACTCAGCTTTTTTGTACTGGGGAGCTTGCTGGATCAGGCGCTGCGGATGCAGGATGACGGAGATCGGAAGAGCGTCGTGTAGGGAAAGAGTGTA
>CAJUOD010000112.1 GCA_910587875.1 uncultured Oscillibacter sp.
GCCAGCCCTATCCCCCGGCCCTCCACACGGAGCGGGAGGAGGTCGGCGTGGTGAACGGCCTGGCCTGGACGGAGTCCGGCGGCGAGATCTTGGAAGTGGAAGTCAACGTCATGGAGGGCGCCGGCAAGCTGGAGCTCACCGGCAACCTGGGTGATGTGATGAAGGAGTCCGCCCAGGCGGCCCTGAGCTGCATCCGCAGCCGGGCGGCGGTGCTGGGCGTGGAGGCAGAGTTCTATAAAAACAAGGACATCCACGTCCATTTCCCCGAGGGCGCGGTGCCCAAGGACGGCCCCTCGGCGGGCATCGCCGTCACCACGGCCATGCTCTCCGCCCTGACGGACCGTAAGGTCAAAGCGGGCCTGGCCATGACGGGGGAGGTGACTCTCCGGGGCCGGGTGCTGGCCATCGGCGGGCTGAAGGAAAAGACCATGGCCGCGCTGAGAAACGGTATCGGCACGGTGCTGATCCCCAAGGACAACGTCCGGGACCTGGAGGAGATTGACCAGACGGTCCGGGCGGCGCTGAAGTTCATCCCGGTGGAGACCGTTGACCAGGTGTTTGACGCCGCGCTGACCCCCATACCGGAGGCGGCCCGGGAGGAGACGGCGGAGCCCATCTTCACGCCCATCGGACGGGAAAAAGCGGAAGCCGTTCTCCGGCAGTAAGGAGGGGGAAACCATGCCCATCAACTTTGGAAAGGCGGAGTTTACCCGCTCCGCCGGGGCCAGGGAGCAGTTCCTCTGGGACGGTCTGCCCCAGTTTGCCTTTGCGGGCCGGTCCAACGTGGGGAAGTCCTCGGTGATCAACCGCCTCCTGGGCCGGAAGAACCTGGCCTATGTGGGGTCCTCTCCAGGAAAGACCACCCAGGTGAACTACTTCCTGGTGGACGGGAAAGCCTATCTGGTGGACCTGCCGGGTTACGGCTACGCCAAAGTCTCCAAAGCGGAAAAGGAGCGCTGGGGCCGCCTGATGGAAAGCTATTTTCAGGAGGCCCATATCACGGCGGGAGTCCTGATTGTGGACGCCCGGCACAAGCCCACCGCCAACGACCTGACCATGCACGGCTGGTTCGGGGAGACGGGCTGCCCGGAGATCGTGGTGGCCAACAAGCTGGATAAGCTGAAAAAAAGCCAGATCGACCCCGCCCTGGCCCTGATCCGGGAAACCCTGGAGCTGGGGGAGGAGGACGTCCTCCTGCCCTTCTCCGCCGAGAAGGGGACGGGGAAGGAGGAGCTCATCCGCCTCCTGAACGCCGCTGTGGAATAGAAAAAGAGAGCCGCCCTTTCGGGCGGCTCTTCGCATGCGCGTATTCGCTTATTGGACGATAAGCGTTTTCCCATCCATCTCCGGCGGGCACGCCAGGCCCATCACGTCCAGCATGGTGGGCGCGATATCCGCAAGCCTGCCGTCGCTCCGCAGCTCGGAGCCCGCGCCGCAGAGGATGAAGGGCACGGGATTCGTGGTGTGGGCGGTCATGGGGCTGCCGTCGGGCTCCACCATTTGCTCCGCGTTTCCGTGGTCGGCGGTGATCATGGCGATTCCGCCCATTTTCAGGGTGGCGTCCACCACCTTGCCCACGCAGGTGTCCACGGTTTCCACGGCCTTGACCGCGGCGTCAAAGACTCCCGTGTGGCCCACCATGTCGCAGTTGGCGAAGTTCAGGATGATCACGTCGTAGGCCCCGGACTCGATGCGCTCCACACACTTCTCGCAGACCTCGGGGGCGCTCATCTCCGGCTGGAGGTCGTAGGTGGCCACCTTGGGAGAGGGGACCAGCACCCGGTCCTCGCCGGGGAAGACGGTCTCGCTGCCGCCGTTGAAGAAGAAGGTCACATGGGCGTACTTCTCCGTCTCGGCGATGCGGAGCTGGGTCATGCCCATTTTGCTGAGGTACTCGCCCAGGCCGTTGTTCACCAGCACCCGGGGGAAGGCCACCTCCACGTTGGGCATAGAGGCGTCGTACTCCGTGTTGCAGACGTAGGTCAGGGGGAAGAACTGCCGGGTGAAGCCGTCGAACTCCGGGTCCACCAGGGTCCGGGTGATCTCCCGGGCCCGGTCGGGGCGGAAATTGAAGAAGATGACGCTGTCGTTGTCCGAGATGGATCCGTCGGCGTCGCAGACCACGGGCTCCACAAACTCGTCGGTGACGCCTTTTTCATAGGACTTTTTCACCGCGTCCACAGGGTCCGGGTCGTTGATGGGGCTCTCGCCGTAGACCATGGCGTCGTAGGCCTGTTCCACCCGGTCCCAGCGCTTGTCCCGGTCCATGGCGTAATACCGGCCCATGACCGTGGCGATCTTGCCTACGCCCAGCTCCTCGCACTTGGCGGCGGTCTCCGCCACGAAGCCCGCGCCGGAGGTGGGGGACACGTCCCGCCCGTCCAGGAAGGCGTGGATATAGACCCGGGTGAGCCCCTTGTCCTTGGCCATTTTCAGCAGGGCGAAGAGGTGGGTCAGGTGGGAGTGGACGCCGCCGTCGGACAGAAGCCCGAACAGGTGCAGGGCGGAGCCCTTCTCCAAGCAGGCGTCCATGGCGTGGTTATAGGCAGGATTCCGGAAGAAGCTGCCGTCCTCAATGGCCCGGGTGATGCGGGGCAGGTCCTGGAAGACCACCCGGCCTCCGCCGATGTTGGTGTGGCCCACTTCGCTGTTGCCCATCTGCCCGTCGGGCAGGCCCACATCCAGCCCGGAGGCGGAGAGGGTGGTGTGGGCAAACTCCTGGAAGAAGCCGTCCAGCCGGGGCGTCTTGGCGGTCTTGACGGCGTTCCCCGTCTCCCCGCCTCCAGTCCCGAAGCCGTCCATAATAATCAGAGTAGTCGGTGTTTTGTTCATTAAAAGCTCCTCCTCGGGGGAGAATTGAAATCATTTTTGGCGCGACATGCGCGTGCCAAAAATACCTAGACCCGTGCGACCTTGGGGCGCACACACCAGTGACTGATGTCACTGGTGGTGGGGGAGGTCGAGGGGGAGCCTGCTCCCCCTCGAAATTCCATTATTCCTGATTGGCCGCGTTGATGATCTCGACAAATTTGTCGGGCTTCAGGGCCGCGCCGCCGATGAGTCCGCCGTCGATGTCGGGCTGGGACAGCAGCTCGGCGGCGTTTTTCTCGTTCATGGACCCGCCGTACTGGATGGTGACGCTCCGGGCCACCCGGGCGCCGTACAGGGAGCGGATGGTGGCGCGGATGTTGGAGCAGACCTCGCCGGCCTGTTCGGCGGTGGCGGTCTTTCCGGTGCCGATGGCCCAGATGGGCTCATAGGCGATGATGCAGCGGCGCAGCTTGTCGGCGGGCACATCGTGGAGGGCGCTCTTCACCTGGAGGGCAATCCACTCGTTGGTGATGCCGGTCTCCCGCTGCTCCAGGCTCTCGCCCACGCAGATGATGGGATTCATTCCGGCGTTCAGCACAGCGTGGACCTTTTTGTTCACGGTCTGGTCGGTCTCTCCGAAGTACTGGCGGCGCTCGCTGTGGCCGATGATGACATATTTGACGGCCAGATCCTTCAGCATCTCGGCGGACACCTCTCCGGTGTAGGCGCCCTTCTCCTCAAAGTAGACGTTCTCGGCGCCCACGGAGATGCGCAGGTCCTTGAAGGCCTTGGCGGCGGTGGAGATGTTGCAGGCGGGGACGCAGATCAGCGTCTCGCACCACTTGGCCCGGGGCATGATCTTGCGGATCTCCTCGGCGAATTTTTTGGTCTCGGAGGCGGTCATGTTCATTTTCCAGTTGCCGGCGATGACAGTTTTGCGATATCTGCGGTTCATGATGTTCAAAACTCCTTTATCATTATGTTTTCGCAATGGCGGGCGGAAAGCCCGCGGGAACGCGGAAAAGCAATCAACTATTATATAGCCGAATTAGGGGAAAATGTCAAGGGCGCGGAGGACTTTTCCTGAACTTTTTCCCCGAAAAGACAGCTTCAGGCATCCAACAGGCACGCCACGCCGGGAAGCTCCTTGCCCTCCAGGAATTCCAGGGAGGCGCCGCCGCCGGTGGAGATGTGGCTCATCTTGTCGGCGTAGCCCAGCTGTTCCACCGCCGCCGCGCTGTCTCCGCCGCCGATGACGGTGATGGCGGAGGTTTTGCTCAGGGCCTCGGCCATGGCCTCGGTGCCCTTGGCGAAGGCGGGGAACTCAAACACGCCCATGGGACCGTTCCAGATGACGGTGCCCGCTCCGGCCACGGCGTCGCAGTAGAGCTTGACCGTCTCGGGCCCGATGTCCAGGCCCTGCCAGCCGTCGGGGATCTCGCCGGCCTTGACCACCTTCGTCTGCGCGTCGGGGGCGAATTTGTCGCCGCAGACGGTATCCAGGGGCAGGAGGAACTTCACGCCCTTGGCCTCGGCCTTGGCGATCATATCCTTGGAGTAGTCCAGCCAGTCGGCCTCCAGCAGGCTGTCGCCCACTTTTCCGCCCTGGGCGGCGGAGAAGGTGTAGGACATGCCTCCGCCGATGATGATGGTGTCCGCGATTTCCAGCAGGTTGTTGATAACTCCGATCTTGGAGGAGACCTTGGCTCCGCCCAGGATGGCGACCAGGGGCCGCTTGGGATTGGCAATGGCGCCGCCCAGGAAGTCCAGCTCCTTCTGAATCAGGAAGCCGGAGACGGCGGGCAGGTAGTCGGCAACGCCCGCAGTGGAGGCGTGGGCCCGGTGCACCGCGCCGAAGGCGTCGGACACGTAGACCTCCGCCATGGAGGCCATGGCCTTGGCAAGCTCCGGGTCGTTTTTGGTCTCGCCCTTCTCAAAGCGGGTGTTTTCCAGCAGCAGGATCTCGCCGGGCTTCAGGGCGGCGGCCTTGGCCTTGGCGTCCTCGCCCACCACGTCGGCGGCCATGATTACTTCCTTGCCCAGCAGCTCGCCCAGGCGCTTGGCCACGGGGGCCAGGCTCAGCTTCGCCAGGGACTTCTTCCACTTCTCCTCGGTGAGGGAGGCGGGGTCCTTGCCCTTTTCGGTCTGCTTCTTGACCCACTTTTCAAAGCTGGCCTCCGGCTTTCCCAGGTGGGAACAGGCGATGACGGCGGCGTTGTGTTCCAGCAGATATTGGATCGTGGGCAGGGCGGCCACGATGCGCTTGTCGCTGGTGATGGCGCCGGTCTCCTTGTCCTGGGGGACATTGAAGTCGCAGCGCAGCAGCACCTTTTTGCCGGATACCTCCACATCTTTGACGGTTTTCTTGTTGTAATTCATCTCAGGACTCCTCCTAAAAAGAACTTATTTCTCGGCGCGGACGCCGGTTTAAACATCCTCGCGGGCCATTTCCCCCGTTCCCAGCAGGCCGGGGAAGCCGTTTTGCCGCAGGGCCTCGTAGACGCAGACGGCCACGGCGTTGCTCAGGTTCAGAGATCTAGCCTCATCCACCATGGGCAGGCGTACACAGCGGTTCCGGAAGCGCTCCCGGAAGGGGAGGGGCAGCCCGGCGGTCTCCTTGCCGAAGAAGAGCCAGCTGTCCGGGGTGAATGCCGCCTCGGTATAGGGCCGGGGGGCCTTGGTGGTGGTGAGCCAGAGGTCCCGGGCGGCCTCGGGGTGGCGGCGGAACAGGTCCTCCAGGTTTTCATAATCCGAGACCTTCACCAGGGGCCAGTAGTCCAGGCCGCAGCGCTTCATATTCCGCCGGACGGCCTCCTGGGAGATGTCGAAGCCCAGGGGGCGGACCAGGTGGAGCCGGGAGCCGGTGGCGGCGCAGGTGCGGGCGATGTTCCCGCAGTTCTGGGGAATCTCCGGTTCCACCAGCACGACGTGCAGCATGACCTCCGGCCTCGCTTTCTCTACAGAATCGCTGGAATGGTATTATTGTAATCCATTACCTGAACAAATTCAACTACATTCTTTCCTGAAATTGCATTTTTGAGTAAAACATACCAGTGGAAAAAAGCAAATTCTGCAAAACGCCGAAAAATCCGGGGAGAAGCGGGGGCTTTTTCCCCTTTTTCCGTAGGCTCTGACAAAAAAGGACAAGAAACAGGAAAAGATTTGGAAAAAATTCTAGGGACAAATTCTCTTGAACCACTGGATTTTCCCCGAAAGTTTGATATAATGGAAGCAGCTTTAGTAAAAATGTGCAAAGGAGGGGGAGTTCATGAGCCGCCTGAAGCAGGCCGTTTTGGTCTTTGAGGAAGACGCCGCCGTCCCGGCGGGCGCCAAGCCGCTGATGCTGGAAACCGTGCTGTCCCGTCCCATCCTGTCCTGGGTATGCGACCGATTGCGGGCCGAAGGCGTTCAGCGGCTTTTCGCTGTCTGCGGCCCCCGGTTCGCGGAGGAGGTCCGCGGGCTTCTGCCGCCGGAGGCGCGGGTTTCCGAGCAGTGGACGGAGCTGGAGGCCTTTCTGGACACGGAGGAGCCGGTGCTGGTGCTCCCCCGGGCCGCCTTCCCCATGGAGGAGGCCGGGCCGGGCTTCGCCTACGCCGCCCCGGGCCGGGAGCTCCGGGAGACCTGGCGGGTGAAGATGACCAACAGCGTCCAGGGCGCGGAGCTGGTCCCCGGCTGGCTGCCGGTCTACGGGCCGCAGACCGTAGCCGAGATCGAAGCGCTGCTGCGGACGAGAGAAAGGAACTGAGTGAATATGTCCAATGGTGCAATTGGACAAAAAATAAAATGACCGGCCGCCCGGTCATGGAAAGAGAGCGTTTAGGATATGATTTCACACGGGAAAGATATCAAGGTGTTCTCCGGCAACGCGAACCTGAAGCTGGCAAAGGAGATCTGCGCGCAGATGGGCACGAAGCTGGGAGAGGCCGAGGTCGGCGCCTTCTCCGACGGCGAGGTGTATGTCTCCCTGTATGAGACCGTCCGGGGCAGCGACGTTTTCGTGGTCCAGCCCACCTGCAGCCCGGTCAACAACAACCTGATGGAGCTGCTCATCATCATCGACGCGCTGAAGCGGGCCTCGGCGGGCCGCATCACCGCCGTCATCCCCTACTACGGCTACGCCCGGCAGGACCGGAAGGCCAAGGCCCGGGACCCCATTACCGCCAAGCTGGTGGCCAACATGATCACCGCCGCCGGGGCGGACCGGGTGCTGACTATGGACCTCCACGCCGCCCAGATCCAGGGCTTTTTCGATATCCCGGTGGACAATCTGGCGGGCAACCCCATCTTTGTGGACTACTACGCCAAGAAGTTCGGCGGCAGCTGCGAGAACATGGTGGTGGTGTCCCCGGACGTGGGCTCCGTCTCCCGGGCCCGGGCCTTCGCCCAGAAGCTGCACATGCAGCTGGCCATCGTGGATAAGCGCCGCCAGCGGGCCAACCAGTGCGAGGTCATGAACGTCATCGGAGACGTGTCCGGCCGGGACTGCATCCTCTTCGACGACCTGGTGGACACCGGCGGGTCCCTCTGCAACGCCGCTCAGGCCCTGATGGACAACGGGGCCCACAGCGTCCACGCCTGCGCCTCCCACGGTGTGCTCTCCGGCCCGGCCATCGATCGGATCAACGCCAGCCCCATCCAGGAGCTGGCCCTGCTGGACACCATCCCGGCCATCAAGCCGGAGCTGAGCAGCAAGGTGAAGTACCTCTCCGTGGCCCCCATGTTCTGCGAGGCCATTGAGCGTGTCTATCAGGAGGTCTCCATCTCCAAGCTCTTCCGTTAAAGCGCGGCGTCCATACCTGAATAAGGCTATACAAGGCGGGGAAGTAACACTTCCCCGCCTAAGTGGGTTATCCTGCTTTGTCGAAATTTACCATTTGATTGGAAAGGCGAGACCGATATGCTGTTTGGAAACAAGGGCGGCTCCTCCGTGGAGTGGCTGATCGCGGGTCTGGGGAATCCCGGCTCCAAGTATGAGAACACCCGGCACAACATGGGCTTCCGCACGGTGGAGCTTTTGGCGGAGCAAAAGGGCGTGAAGCTGAACAAGGTGAAGTTCAAGTCCGCCTACAACCTGATGGAGTTCGCCGGGGCCCGGTGCCTGGTGATGAAACCCCAGACCTATATGAACCTCTCCGGCGAAGCCGTCCGGGAGGCGGCGCAGTTCTACAAGATCCCGGCGGACCGCGTGCTGGTGATCTATGACGACGTGTCCCTCCCCGTGGGGAAGCTCCGGGTCCGGCCCACGGGCTCCGCCGGGGGGCACAATGGCATCAAAAACATCATCGCCCACCTGGGGACTCAGGACTTCCCCCGCATCAAAATCGGCACCGGGGCCCCGGAGGAGAAGGACGGCATGATCGACTGGGTCATCGGCGTTCCCTCGCAGAAGGAGCGGGAGGTCCTGCTGGAGGCTTTCAAGCGGGCCATTGAGGCGGCGGCGTGCGTCATTGAGCACGGCTGCCAGAGGGCGATGAACGATTTCAACTGAGCGTAAAGGGAGCTGCCATGAAGCATCTGCTGGAAACATTGATGACCATTCCGGAGGCGGGGGAGCTGCTCCGCCGGGTGGAGGACGGCGGCTGTCCCGCCGCGGTGACGGGGCTCCAGCCGGTGCACCGGGCCTGTCTGGGGGTCGCTGTGGCCCGGGCGGCGGGCCGCCCGGCGGTGTTCGTCTGCGGCGATGAGGGGGAGGCCCGCCAGCTGGCGGGGGACCTGGAGGCCCTTTTGGGCCAGCCGCCGGTGACGCTGTTCTCCCGGGAGTGGCAGCTCCGCCCCGGGGCCGTGTCCTCCCGGGACTGGGAGCGGGGCCGGCTGGCGGCGCTGTACGCCATGGCCCGGGGGACCCCTGGGACCGTGGTGGCTACTGCCGACGCCCTGATGGCCCGGACCCTGCCGCCGGAGCTGCTGAAGGAGCTGTCCCTTACCCTGCGGGTGGGGGAGCGGCAGGATCCGAACGATTTGACGGACCGGCGTCTCTCCGCCGGGTACGCCCGCTGCCAGCAGGTGGAGGGC
>CAJUOD010000113.1 GCA_910587875.1 uncultured Oscillibacter sp.
CCAGCCCCGCGAGGAAAACCCGCTCACAGGCCTTCCAGGCCCGGGACCGGTCCGCCCGGCGGCGCAGGAACAGGCCAAGCTCCCAAACCACAAGGATGCTCAGGAAAAGATACCCGGTGAAGCGCATCCCGTTGGGAATGAGCACCAGCGCCAGCCCCATCAGGGCCAGGGCCAATTGTCCCGCCCGGCAGAGCTTTTTCATACCTCCCCGGCCTCCTCGCTGAGCTGTTCCCACTTCTCATAGAGGGCGTCCAGGTCCGCCTGAGCGGCCTCCCGCTGGGCGGTGAGCTCCGTCAGCCTCTCGTAGTCGCAGGCGGCGGCCTCCATGTCCGCCTCCAGGGCGGCGATTTGCTCCTCCGCCTTGGCGATGTCCCGCTCGCAGATGGTCAGCTGCCGCCGGGCGTTCTGCTGGGCCCGGTTTCCCCGGGCGGGGCGCTCGGCCTTCTCCTTGGCGGGCTTGGGCGGCTCGATTTTCGCCGCCTCCTCCTGGGCCTTCATCTGCCGGTACTGGGTAAAGCCGCAGGGGTAATCCGTGATGGTCTCGTTCGCCAGCTCCCAGATGCGGGTGGCGAAGCGGTTGATGAAATAACGGTCATGGCTGACAAAGAGCAGGGTTCCGTCGTAAGATTCCACCGCTTCCTCGATCCACTCCCGGGAGGCGATGTCCAGGTGGTTGGTGGGCTCGTCCAGGATGAGGAGGTTGATCTCCCCGTCCATCAGCATGCACAGGCGCAGCCGGCTCTGCTCCCCGCCGGAGAGGACGGACACGGGCTTGAACACGTCCTCCCCCCGGAAGTCGTAGGCCGCCAGGCGGTTCCGGGCACTCTGGGCGGAGAGCCCCCGCTTGGAGGCCATCATATTTTCCACCAGATTCCAGTCCGGATGGTCGAAGTGGATGATCTGGGGCAGGTAGGCGGGCTTGGCCTGGGGGCCCAGCTTGATGCGCCCGTCGTCGGGGTACAGCTCCCCCATGATCATCTTGATGAGGGTAGATTTTCCCGTCCCGTTGTCCCCGATGAGGGCAATGCGCTCGCCCCCTTCCACCTTCAGGGTAATGCTGTCAAACAGGTGCTTGTCCCCGTAGGACTTGGCCACGTTTCGGATACCCAGCATCTCGTCCCCGTGGAACTCGGCGGTGGAGAACCGGGCGTCCATTTTCCGGGCCTTGGTGGGTTTGGCGGTGGTGCGCATGCGCTCGATCCGCCGCTCAATGTTCACGGCCCGGCGGTAGGTCTTATCCATGCCCATGAAGGCCCAGACCCGCAGCTGCTCCGCCGCCTTTTCCAATTGCTCAATCTTCGCCTGTTCCTTCTGGTACTGCTTTAAGCGCTCCTGATAGCGGCGCTCCTTCTCCACGGCGTAGAAGCTGTAGTTCCCGCTGTAGAACTCCGCCTTCCCGTCCTCGATTTCAATGACCCGGGTCACCACCCGGTCCAGGAAATAGCGGTCATGGGAGATGGCCAGCACGGTGCCCCGGAAGCCCCGGATATACTCCTCCAGCCACTCCGTGGCGTGGAGGTCCAGGTGGTTGGTGGGCTCGTCCAGCAGCAGGATGTCCGTGTCCTCCAGGATGAGGCGGCCCAGGTTCACCCGGGTCTTCTCCCCGCCGGAGAGGCTGTCGAAAAGCTGCTCCCGCTGCTCCAGGGAGATGGACAGGCCGTTGGCGATTTTATTGACCGCCACGTCGGTGTCATAGCCCCCGAAGACCTCGAACCGCTCCCGGAGGGACCCGTAGCGCCGCAGCAGCGCCGGGTCCGACTCCCCCGCCGCCATGCGGCCCTCCAGGGCCTCCATCTCCCGCGCCAGGCTCTCCAGCCGGGCAAAGGCGGAGCGGAGCACGTCCTCCACGGTGTAGCCGGGGGGATAGACGGGAATCTGGGAGATGAGGCCCAGCCGGTGGCGGTCGGCGATGGAAACCTGCCCCTCGTCGTGGTCCAGCTCTCCCGTCAATATGCGAAACAGGGTGGTTTTGCCCGCGCCATTCCGGCCCAGCAGGCCCACCCGCTCCCCCTGGTCAATCTGAAAGGTCAGGCCGTCCAGGACGTTGTGCCCCACCTCGAAGGACTTGACCAGGGAGTTGATCTGTATCTCAATCATAGTATTCTGTCGTTCATTCTCCGTTCAGGTTTCTTGGAGCCGCTCCACCAGCCAGCCGAATTTCATGGCGTGGGAGGCCTTTACCAGCATGACGGTCCCCTCCTGCCCCAGCTGCCGCCGGAGCTCCGGCAGGGCCTCCTCTTTCGTGGGGAAGTACAGCACGGACCCGCCGCCCAGGGCCACGCCGTCGGCGATCTTCCCCGCCAGCTCCCCGCTGCCGACGGCGAACACCAGGTCCACCCCCAGCATGGCGGCCAGGGCCCCCATGTTGAAGTGGGCCCGGCTCCGGATGTCCCCCAGCTCCCCCATGTCGCCCAGGACGGCCACCCGGCGGTCGCAGGCCGTCCGGGCCAGGATCTCCAGGGCCGCCGCCACGGACTGGGGGTTGGCGTTGTAGCAGTCGTCCAGCAGCATCCGCCGCCCCGGCAGGCGGAGAACCCGCATGCGGCTCCCCGTGGGGACGTAGGAGGCCGCGCCCCTGGCGATCTCCTCCCGGCTGAGGCCCAGGGCCTCCCCCACCGCCGCGGCGATGGCGGCGGCGTAGGCCATATGCTCCCCCGGGGCGGGGATGCTCAGGGGGTACCGGCCCTTCTCCGTGGCCACCGTGCAGCGGATGCCCTCCACGCCGTAGTCGGCGATCTCCGTGATGCGGGCCTGGCAGTGCTCCGACTTGCCGCAGCGGACGGTGCGGAAGGGAACCGCCACGGTGTCAAGCAGCGCGTCGTCCCCGTTCAGGATGACCAGGCCGTCCTTTTTCAGGTGGGAAAAGATTTCGCACTTGGCTTTCAGGATGCCCTCCCGGCTCCCCAGGTGCTCGATGTGGGCGTCCCCGATGTTGGAGATGACGGCGATATCGGGCCGCACCATCTCCGTCAGGTACTCGATCTCCCCGAAGTGGTTCATGCCCGTCTCAATGACCGCTGCCTCGTGTTGCTGGGTCAGGCCCAGCAGGGTCAGGGGGGTCCCCACGTCGTTGTTGTAGTTCTCCGGGGTCTTCCAGACCTGGAGCTTCGCCCCCAGGACGGCGGCGATCATCTCCTTGGTGGTGGTCTTCCCCACGCTGCCGGTAATTTGAATCACCGGAATGGAAAAGCGGTCTCGGTAGGCGGAGGCCAGGGCCTTGAGGGCCAGCCGGGTGTCTGGAACCTGGATGTAAAATTTGTCCTCCCGGAGGGTCTCCGGCGCCCGGGCGCAGAGGCACCCCGCCGCGCCGGCGTCCAGGGCGGCGTCAATAAAGTCATGCCCGTCGAACCGCTCTCCCACCCAGGGCAGGAAGAGGCAGCCCGGCGTCAGCTTGCGGCTGTCGGTGCAGACCTCTGTGACGGCGGGGTCGTTCTCTCCGGGGTTCAGCCACACGCCGTCCACGGCGGCGGCGATCTGGCCAGCAGTCATGGGCTCCATTCCATCGTCCTCCCCGCGCCCCGAGGGGCGCGCTTTCTCTTTATGATTTATGTATCAGCGGCGCTTGATGTCTAGGGACAATCGCACAATCTCCTCGCACAGCTCGCCGTAGCTCATGCCTACGGCGGCGGCCTCCTGGGGCACGAAGCTGGTGGGGGTCATCCCCGGCAGGGAGTTGGACTCCAGGCACCAGAGCTTCCCGTCCCTGTCCAGGATCATGTCCGTCCGGGAGTACACGGACAGGCCCAGGGCCTTGTGGGCCCGGAGGGCCAGCTCTCCGGCGGCGGCGGCCTCCGCCTCCGTCAGCGGGGCGGGACAGACCTCCCGGGCGCCGCCCTTCTGGTACTTGGCGGCGTAGTCGAAGTCCTTCCCGGCGGGGGTGGTCTCCACGGCGGGCAGGGCCCGGTCCCCCAGGACCGCCACCGTCAGCTCCCGTCCGTAGATCCGCTCCTCCCAGATGACCTCCCCGCCGTATTGGCGGACCTGCGTCAGCGCGTCCCGGAGCTCGCCCCGGTCCTCCGGCAGGAAGACCCCCAGGGAGGACCCCCCGGTGGTGCACTTGACCACGCAGGGCATGGGCAGCTCCTGGGCCAGGCGGCAGGCGTCCTCAGGGCCGTACTCCAGCACGCCCCACTTCGGCGTGGGGACGCCCTCGGCGGTCATGACCCGCTTGGCCACCGCCTTGTCCATGGCCACGCCGGAGGCCAGGTAGCCGGATCCGGTGTAGGGCACCCCCAGCAGCTCCAGGGTCGCCTGGACCCGTCCGTCCTCCCCGTCCCGGCCGTGGAGGCCCAGGAAGACGACGTCCGCCAGCTGGCACAGCTCCAGCACATTGGGCCCGAAGACCCGGGGGCTCTGGTCCCTCCGGCTCCGCCGGACGGCCTCCAGGTCCGGGGCCGTGGTCTCGATTCTCGCGTCGGGACACAGGCCGTCCTCCGCGTCGAAAAGGCTCTCCGGGTCCGCCGGGAGCTCCTCCAGCCCTAAAAACAAATCTACCAGAATGGCCCGGTGGCCCCGTTCCCGCAGCGCCCGGCAGATACCGGTGCCCGTCACCAGGGAGACGGCCCGCTCCGTGGAGAGGCCCCCGGCCAGTACAACAATCTTCATGCAGCATCCTCCAGTAATGGGTATATTCTCATCTTATTATAATCCGTTATAGTTTAGCACAAGCGGCGGGTGAATACAACCGGGAAAACACTTTTTTATCCAGCGGGAAAAGCCGCCCCGCGGGAATTTATCGCCTCCCCGTATTGACAGATTGCATTCAATATAATATAATTGCATGCAAAGCTGGGCACAGCTATTTCAGAGTACAGGAAAACGCGATATTCAAGAAGCGGGAGGAACTGCACTATGGCAAAGAAAATCGAGATCATGGACGGCAACCAGGCGGCGGCGTATGTCTCCTACGCCTTCACCGAGGTGGCGGGCATCTTCCCCATCACCCCGTCCTCTCCCATGGCGGAGCACGTGGACGAGTGGGCCGCCAACGGGAAGAAAAACCTCTTCGGCCAGCCCGTCGAGGTCGTGGAGATGCAGTCCGAGGGCGGCGCGGCGGGGACCGTCCACGGCTCCCTCCAGTCCGGGGCCCTGACCACCACCTACACCGCCTCCCAGGGCCTGCTTCTCATGATTCCCAACATGTACAAGATCGCAGGCGAGATGCTCCCGGGCGTGTTCCACGTCTCCGCCCGGACCCTCTCCGCCCACGCCCTCTCCATCTTCGGCGACCACTCCGACGTCATGGGCGTCCGGTCCACCGGCTTCTCCCTGCTGGCGTCCTCCTCTCCCCAGGAGGTCATGGACCTGGGTGCGGTGGCCCACCTGGCCGCCATCCACTGCCGGATGCCCTTCCTCCACTTCTTCGACGGCTTCCGCACCTCCCACGAGATCCAGAAGATCGAGGCCCTGGACTATGAGGACCTGCGGCCCCTGGTAGACATGGAGGCGCTGAAAGCCTTCCGTAAGAACAGCCTCAACCCCGAGCATCCCGCCACCCGGGGCACCACCGTCAACCCGGACATCTTCTTCCAGTGCCGGGAGGCGTGCAATCAGAAGATCGCCTCCATCCCCGACGCCGTGGAGCGGTACATGCAGGAAATCAACAAGCTGACGGGCCGGAACTACCACCTCTTCGACTACTACGGCGCACCCGACGCGGAGCGGGTCGTCATCCTCATGGGCTCCGCCGCCGAGACCGCCAAGGAGACTGTAGATTACCTCACCGCCCGGGGCGAGAAGGTGGGCCTGGTGAACGTCCACCTCTACCGCCCCTTCTCCGCCGAGCACTTTCTGGCAGCGGTGCCCGACGCCTGCAAGCGCATCGCCGTGCTGGACCGCACCAAGGAGCCCGGCTCCATGGGAGAGCCCCTGTATCAGGACGTCTGCACCATCTACAAGCATCGGAGCCTCCCCATGGAGATCGTCGGCGGGCGCTACGGCCTCAGCTCCAAGGACACCACGCCGGGGCAAATCCTGGCGGTCTACGAAAACCTCAAGGCCGAAACTCCCAAGAACGATTTCACCATCGGCATCGTGGACGACGTGACCTTTACCTCCCTGCCTGTCACCCAGGAGATCATGACCTCCCCCGCCGGACAGACCGACGTGGAAATCTGGGGCATGGGCTCCGACGGCACCGTGGGGGCAAATAAAAACTCCATCAAAATCATCGGCCATGCCACGGATTTGTACTGCCAGGCCTACTTCGTCTACGACTCCAAGAAGTCCGGCGGCCTCACCCAGAGCCACCTGCGTTTCGGCAAGACGCCCATCCGTTCCCCCTATCTGGTCTCCGCCGCCGATTTCGTGGCCTGCCACACCCCCTCTTATGTCCACAAGTATGACATGGCGAAGAATCTGAAAGAGGGCGGCACCTTCCTCCTCAACTGCGGCTGGGACATGGACGGGCTGGAGAAGAACCTCCCCGCCTCTATGAAACGGACTCTGGCGCAGAAAAAGGCCAAGTTCTACACTATCGACGCCATTTCCATCGCCCGGAAGCTGGGCCTTGGTTCCCGTACCAACACCATCCTCCAGGCCGCCTTCTTCACCCTCACCGGGGTCATCCCCATCGACCAGGCGGTGGCGGAAATGAAAGAGGCCATCTACAAAACCTACTACAAGAAAAAGGGGCAGGAAGTAGTAGATATGAACAACGCCTCCATCGACCACGGAATCAATGAGCTGGTGGAGGTCCAGATTCCCGATTCCTGGCTGACCGCCCAGGACGCCCCGGCGGAAAATCACAACCCCACCTTTGTCCAGGAGGTCGTGGAGGTCATGAACCGCCAAGAGGGCGACGTCCTCCCCGTGTCCACCATGGTCAAGTACGGCCTGGAGGACGGCACCTGGCCCGCCGGAACCACGAAGTACGAAAAGCGCGGCGCGGCGGTGGAGGTTCCCGTTTGGGACGCCGCGAAGTGCATCCAGTGCAACCAGTGCTCCCTGGTCTGCCCCCACGCCGCCATCCGGCCCATCCTGCTGGACGAGGGCGAGGAGGCGAAGAAGCCCGCCGGGTTTGAGACCGTTCCCGCCAAGGGCCTCAAGCCCTATACCTACCGGATGCAGGTCTCCCCCTACGACTGCACCGGCTGCGGGAGCTGCGTCAACGTGTGCCTGGCCAAGGACCGCGCCCTGGAAATGAAGCCTCTGGACAGCCAGCTGAAGGAGGCCCCCAACTGGACCTTCGCCGTGGAAGACGCGGAGATCAAGAAGGACGCCGTCAGCTCCAAGAACGTGAAAGCCTCCCAGTTCGCCAAGCCCTACTTCGAGTTCTCCGGCGCCTGCGCGGGCTGCGGCGAGACCCCCTACATCAAGCTGGTGACCCAGCTCTTCGGCGAGCGCATGTACATCACCAACGCCTCCGGCTGCTCCTCCGCTTACGGCGGCTCCACCCCCTCCAGCCCCTACTGCACGGACAAAAAGGGCTTCGGCCCCGCCTGGGCCATGAGCCTCTTTGAGGACAACGCCGAGTACGCCTACGGCTACCTGCTGGGCCAGGACGCCATTAAACGCCAGCTGGTGGAGAATGTTCAGGCCCTGGCCGAGAACGGCGTGGCGGTGGACGCCTGCAGCGCCTACCTGGAAAAGGGCAGCGACCCCGCCTTCTCCCGGGAGGTCAGCGACGCCCTGCTGGCGGCCATTGAGAACGAAAACAGCGACGCCGCCGTGTTCATCCGGCAGAACAAGGAGTTCCTGACCAAAAAATCCGTGTGGGCCTTTGGCGGCGACGGCTGGGCCTATGACATCGGCTACGGCGGACTGGACCACGTGCTGGCCTCCGGCAAAGACATCAACATTCTGGTGCTGGACACCGAGGTCTACTCCAACACCGGCGGGCAGTCCTCCAAATCCACGGCGGCGGCGGCCATCGCCAAGTTCGCGGCGGGCGGCAAGGAGACGAAAAAGAAGGACCTGGGCCTCATGGCCATGAGCTATGGCTATGTGTACGTGGCCCAGGTGGCTATGGGCGCGGACCCGGCCCAGACCCTCAAGGCCATTCGGGAGGCCGAGGCGTATCCCGGCCCTTCGTTGGTCATCTGCTACTGCCCCTGCATCGAGCACGGCATGAAGTGCGGCATGGGATTGAGCCAGGCGGAGGAAAAGAAGGCCGTGGAATGCGGCTACTGGCACCTGTACCGCTACAACCCCGCCCTGAAGGCCGAGGGGAAGAACCCCTTCACCCTGGACTCCAAGGAGCCCGCCGGCGACTTCCAGAAGTTCCTGATGGGCCAGAACCGCTACGCCTCTTTGAAGCTCAGCTTCCCCGGCAAGGCCGGCGAGCTCTATGCCAAGGCCGCCTCCGACGCCAAAGAGCGGCTGGAGAGCTATAAGAACCTGGCAAAATAACTAAAAAGCAAATGGCCCGGCGGGTGGTCCTCCCATCCGCCGGGCGCAAAAAAAGAGACAGGCGGCATTTTCAAAGTGCCGTCTGTCTCCTTATTATGTGGAGCGGGGCGTTTTTCGGCATGAGTGTTTGAAACGCGCCCCGCCGCAGCTCTTACTGACCGTCCGCCATTCTCCGATACTTGGCGCAGCGGGCCTTGACGTCCGCCACAGCCTTCTCATACAGGGCGTCGGCCTTGCCGGGGAAGTTGTTCTTCAGGGAGGCGAAGCGGTTCTCGCCCATCAGGAAGGGCAGCAGCTTCTCGGTGTCCGGCTCGGGGGAGTCCAGCTGGAAGGGGTTCTTCCCCTCGGCGGTCCGGCGGGGATCGTAGCGGTACAGCTGCCAGTAGCCGCACTCCACGGCCTTCTTCATCTCGTCCTGAGAGCAGCCCATGCCCTTTTTGATATGCTGCTCCAGGCAGGGGCAGTAGCAGAT
>CAJUOD010000114.1 GCA_910587875.1 uncultured Oscillibacter sp.
CGTTCAGCCGGTCGGCGTAGTGCCGGAGCCTGTCCCGCTGGGGGGCCAGGGCGGCGATGGCGGCCTCGGCCTCCTGCCGCTTCGTGCGGTTCTCCTCCAGGGCCTTGTCCAGGGCCGCGACGTTCTGCGCCGCCGTGCCCGTCACGCCCTGGAAGGCGGTGACGCTGAAGCCGTGGGGCCGGAGGATCTCCAGGGCCTTTTCCTCCTCCTCCCGGTGGGCCGCCAGGAGGCAGCAGCGCTGCTGCTTGTCCCCGCTGATCTCATAGAGCTCTGCCGCCGCGCCCGCCAATTCATTGCGGATGGCGGCCACGTCCGCCGCCCCGGGGAAGACCCCCAGGCGGAAGACCGCGTGCTCGGTGCCGCCCAGCTCCAGGGGCATGTCCAGGGGGACCCAGGGCTCCAGCCCGGCCTTGCGGCTCAGGAGGCGGTTCTCCTCCCCCTGTAAGCGGGAGAGCTCCTGCAAATGCCCGTTGATCTCCCCGCTGACGGCCCGGGAGCTCTCCAGGGTCTCGTCGCTTAAGAACTCGGCCTCGCTGACCTCCCGGCGCTGGATGAAGAGCCCGTCCTTGGTCCCTCCGTAGCGCTTCAGGGCGGCCAGGGCGGCCCCGGCCTCTCCCTGCTCGTTTTTGGTCTCCGCCAGCCGGGAGTCGTCCCGCCGGAGCAGCGCCGACCAGGCGGGGTCCGACAGATGGCCGGCGGGCTCGCTGATCTCCACACAGCCCAGGCGCAGCAGCTCCCGAAGGAGGGCGTCCCGGCTGTCGGCCATGGCCATGACGCGGAGCTTTTTCATTTTTACAATGGCCATCTCAGTTGCTCACAACCCTTCCGACAATAAACTCCGCCGCGGCCTCCAGGCGCTTCCCCGCGGCCTCCCGCAGCTTGGCGGCGTCCGCCTCTGCGGCCCGGGCGGTCTTTTCCGCCTCGGCGGCGGCCCGCTCCTCCGCCTGGCGCAGAAGCTCCCGGCCGGCCTCCGCCCCGGCGGCGCGGGTCCTCTGCAAGAGCGCCTGACCTTCCTTTTCCGCGTCGGCGACAAGCTGCTTCGCCTCCGCCTCGGCGGCGGCGCGGCGCTCCCGGACCTCGTTTTCCACCTGCGTTACCTTTTCGATCGCTTCCAGGGACATTCGTTCTCACCTTCTCTCCGTGTGCCATGCCGCCCGGCCTTGCCTCTCATCCGGGCGCATGGTCATTCTGGTTATACAGTATAGGCGAAATCTTCCCGTTTTGCAAGGGAATTTTTGCTAAGGGGGAGAAAAGAAGAACGGAAAAAGCGGGCGCTCCTCCCAGGGGAGGACCGCCCGCAAACCGGAATCCGTGCGCGCTGGTTATTTCGCCCGTGCCAGCCGTTCCAGGGCCTCCTCCTTCGACGCAGCGAAGAAGAAGTGCTTCCCCTGGTTGGACTCATAGATGAAGTCCCGGAGGGGCTTGCTGGTATAATGGGAATAGTCGCCGAACACGGCGGCCCTCACATGGTAGTTGACAAATTTCTGGAGGATCTCTCCGGCCACGCCGGTGCTGAGGATAAAGAACTCCTCCCCCAGCACCCGCTTGTCCAGGGCGATGCGCTCCGCCCCGGATTCGTATTTCACGGTCATCGCCAGGTCCAGGGCGGCCTGCGGGGTGGTGATCTCCGCCTGATCGCCGGAAACCACCGCGATATCCGTTCCATGTACTGTTACATATTCGATGTTCATAAAAGTTCCTCCTTCGTTCAAAATCGCGGCGCAGATTCCAGCTGAGAAGGCATCATACCACAGGGCCGGGCCCTTTGTCAAATCCCGGCGCTCCGCCCTTTTCTTTCTCTCCAATTCGTGGTATACTGTTTTTATCATTTTAAACTCCATTTGTCAGGAGGGATCGCCATGCGGGCCGAGGAACGGCGGCGGGCCATTTTGAAATACCTGCGGAAGTCCAGCCGCCCCGTCAGCGCGGGGTTTTTGGCGGAGCGCTTCTCCGTCAGCCGCCAGGCGGTGGTGGGGGACGTAGCCCTGCTCCGGGCCTCCGGGGCGGACATCTCCGCCACCCCCAGGGGCTATGTCATCTTAAAGGCCGACCAGGGCCTCCTCCGCCGGATCGCCTGCCGCCACGACGCGGCGGGCATGGAGGCGGAGCTCTGCGCCGTGGTGGACCAGGGCTGTTCCGTGCTGGACGTCATTGTGGAGCATCCCATATACGGTCAGCTCACCGGGCCCCTTCAGCTCTCCAGCCGGTACGACGTGGGCCAGTTCCTCGCCCGCTGCGCCGGGGAGGGGGCCCGGCCCCTGTCGGACCTCACCGGGGGCATCCACCTCCACACCCTCTCCTGCCCCGACGAGGACGCCTTTTCCCGGGTCCGGGAGGTCCTGCGGGACCTGGGCGTTTTACTGGAGGGCTGAGCCATGAGACCTTCCAGCGGAACCCGGGACATGACGGCGGGCAGCCCCGCCGGGCACATCCTCTATTTCGCCCTGCCTCTCCTGGCGGGGAGCCTCCTCCAGCAGCTCTACAACATGGTGGACAGCTGGGTGGTGGGGCGCTACGTGGGCGACGGGGCCCTGGCCGCCGTGGGCGTGGGCTTCCCGGTTTTGACCATGTTCTCCTCCCTCTTCATCGGCCTCTCCGGGGGCGGCACGGTGGTCATCGCCCAGTTTTTCGGCGCGGGAAAAATGGACCGGGTCCGGGACGCGGTGGACACCATCTACGCCGCCTTCCTCACCTCCATCGTCCCCCTGACGGCCCTGGCCCTGCTGGCCGTGGGGCCCATCCTCCGCCTGCTCCAGGTGGAGGAGGCGGCCTACGGCGAGGCGTATCTCTATTTAATGGTGGTCTGCGCCGGGCTTGTCGGCAGCATCGGCTACAACCTGAACTCCGGCATTCTGGGCGGCCTGGGGAACAGCCGGAGCACCCTGCTGTTCCTGGCCTCCGCCTCGGTTTTGAACATCGTTTTGGACCTGGTGCTGGTGCTGGCCTTCGGCCTGGGGGTGCTGGGCGTGGCCCTGGGGACTATCATCGCCCAGGCGTTTTCCTGGCTCTTCGGGGTGTTCTACATCAACCGGCACTACCCGGAGATTTCCCTGCGCCTCATTCCCCGGAAATTCGACCGGGCCCTCTTCAAGCAGATCATGGGCATCGGCCTCCCGGCGGGGGTGCAGATGTCCCTGGTTGCCCTGGGGGCCATGGTGGTCATGGGGAGGATCAACGCCTACGGCAAGGAGTTCACCGCCGGGTACAACGTGGGCTTCCGGCTGGACCAGCTGGCCTTCCTGCCCATCCAGAGTTTATCCAGCGCCGTCATCTCCTTCGTGGGCCAGAACATCGGCGCGAAGCAGCTGGACCGGGCCCGGCAGGGCATCCGGGTCACCGTCACCCTCTCCGCCGCCTGGGCGGTGCTGATGACGGCCCTGCTCCTGCCCCTGCGGGAGCCCCTGGTGGCCTTCTTTTCCCCCACCCCGGCGGTGATCCACGCCGGGGCCGTGTACCTCCAGTGCATCATGCCCTTCTACTTCATGTTCGCCATCATGTTCTGCCTGAACAACGCCATGCGGGGCGCGGGGGACAGCGTGTTCCCCATGGTGGACGTGATTTTGTCCCTCATCCTGGTCCGGGTCCCGGCGGTCTACTACCTGGCGGACCGCTACGGGCCGGATTACATGTACTATGGCATGGCCGTGGGCTGGACCGTGGGCCTGGCCCTGTCCGTGGGGTGGTACTTCTCGGGAAGGTGGAAGCGGCACGGGAGCTTGGCGGACGAGGATGGGGAGCGCGGTTGAGAAGCCCGCGCCGCGCCGTTGTCAGGGCGGCAAGCACTTTGATGAAATGAATGACAGGAGAGATACCATGCGATATGAGGAAACGGATTTTTTAGAAACAGCGGGCCAAGATACGTTAAAGCAAATCGCCCGCGCAAGAGAGCTTACGCGGGAATATCTCTTTACGGACTACACGGATACCGAAAAACGAAGCGCCATTCTCAGGGAGCTGTTAGGCGGGATAGGCGAAAATGTGGCAATTGACACGCCGTTTTACTGTGACCATGGAAAAAACATATTTATAGGTAGCGACGTAATCATCAATATGAACTGCACCTTTGTGGACAATATGCCCATCAAAATTGGAAACCGGGTTCTGATTGCGTCAAATGTGCAAATTTATACATCCTCTCACCCGGTGCTGCCGCAGGAGCGCCTTGTCCCGGACTGGAAAGAGTGGAACACAACCTGGTTCCGAACCTATGCCCTTCCAGTGGAAATCAAGGACAACGCATGGATTGGTGCCGGAAGCATTCTGCTGCCGGGCGTGACCGTAGGGGAAAACAGCGTCATTGGCGCAGGGAGCGTGGTCAATCGAACCATCCCGGCAAATTGTATTGCTGTAGGAAATCCGTGCAAAATTATACGCTATTTCCCAGCGGATGAAATGGAGTAAGACAACTTGTAATTTCCCGCCGCTCAAGGAAGCGCCGGACCGGGAGTTTCCCCCGGTCCGGCGCATTTCCCTTTTTACTCTACCGGCAAATACGTCTCCAAATACTCCTCGATCTTCTCCATGTACCTGGCGTACTGCCGGTTGTCGTTCTGGAGCCCGTGGCCCGAGTGTTCAAAGACGATGTACTCGTGGGGCACCCCGTGTTCCTCCAGCGCCGCCGCCAGCCTCTTGGAGGCGGGGAAGGGCTGCATCTTGTCCAGGGCCCCGTAGGCGCAGACCGTGGGGGCGCTGTCCCCGCCGATCCACGACACGGCGGAGATGTCCCGGATCACTTCCTCGTAGCCTTCGGTCCCGAACATCTCCGGCGTGACGGGCTTCCCGGACATGGCGCTGAACATGACAGCGGCGGCCTCCGGGTGCTGGTCGAAGCCGAAGCAGTCCCAATCCTCCGGGTAGAAACAGGAGGGACCCACGGCCCCGAAGACCAGCTCCACCGGCAGGGGGGAAGACGGCCCGTCCCGGTAGCCGTACAGCATCGCCAGGGTGAAGCCCGCCGAGCCCCCGGCCACCGCCATGCGGTCCAGCTTATAGCCCAGCTTCTCCGCCTCTTCCATGACGAAGGGGATGCTCTCCCGGATCTCCACGGACTGGGTGTAGATGTTGGCGTCCGGGTGCTCCTCGCTGAGGAGGGTGTAGTTGATGCCCGCCGCCACGTAGCCCTTGGAGCAGAGCCACTGGAGCATCTCCGCGTCCCCGCTCTTGTCCCCCTGGGTGAACCCGCCCGGATGCAGGTACACCGCCAGGGCGTAAGTCTCCCGGGACTTGTCCGCCGGGACGTAGAGGTCGAACTTGTTGGCCTCCCCCGGGCCGTAGGACAGGTCCCGGTACGCCGTCCCCACGCTCTCGTCCCAGTCTGCGCTGTACTTGTCCCCCAGGGGATTCCAGGTCATCTTGACAATGACCGACAGGACGAACACAAGGATGAACACGCCCGCATAAAGCAGGCCCCACAGCAGCCTCCTCTTTTTCACAGGAAATTCCCCCCGAACAGCGTGCCGCCCAGCAGCAGGTTCATCCTGGCCCGCACCGCCAGCCGCCCCAGGACCGCCGCTATGATAACATCAGCGGTCAAAATCAGGGCCCGCTTTTTCCAAAGCTCCATTGCTTGACTCCTCCAAAATTCTTCTTGACTTCCCGCCGCCACAGGTGTAGCATCTACGGTGTGACAACTGTAGCATCTCCGTCTCCCAGTGTCAAGCGAGTCGGAGAAAATGCTACAAAAGGGGAGGATTGTAGCGCCATGGATACCCAGGAAAAGCCCACCTATGTGAAGCAGCAGCTCACCGCCGCCCTGCTGGAGCTGCTGGAGGAGAAGGAGCTGCGGGACATCTCCGTCAGCGCCCTCACCGCCGCCGCCGGGGTCCACCGGGTCTCCTTCTACCGGAGCTACCGGGACAAGGAGGACATCCTCCGGGAGTACCTGCTGGGGCTCTTCGGGGCGTGGACGGCGGACTATGACCGGCAGGAGCGCCATTCCGACGACGACCTCTGCGTCTGCATGTTCGCCCACCTCTGGGAATACCGGGACTTCTACCGGCTCCTCAGCCGCCGGGGGCTGCTCTATCTCTTGAAGGACGTCCTGGTCCAAATCTGCGGCCCCAAGCCGGAGTATCCCAACCTGGGGGCCTACACGGCGGCCTTCATCTCCTACGGGCTCTACGGCTGGGTGGAGGAGTGGATTGCCCGGGGGATGCAGGAGTCCCCGGAGGAAATGGCGGAGCTTTTGAAATCCCGCTTGTAATTTCCCGGCACTTTCGGTATAATAAACCATTGCATGTTCCCGTCATCACCGGCGTCCCTTCCATTCGGGGCCGCCGTTTTAAAGGAGAAAGACCATGGAGAAACAAAAATTCTATATCACCACGCCCATCTACTACCCCTCGGACAAGCTCCACATCGGACACACCTACTGCACCGTAGCGACAGACGTGCTGGCCCGCTACCACCGCCTGCTGGGGGAGGACGTCATGTTCCTCACGGGCACCGACGAGCACGGGCAGAAAATCGGCGACATCGCCGCCGCCGCCGGGGTCACGCCCCAGGAATTCGTGGACCGCATCGTGGAGGGTCCCCGGGGCATCAAGGACCTGTGGAAGCTGATGAACATCTCCAACGACCGGTTTATCCGCACCACGGACAACTACCACGTCCAGTCTGTCCAGCGGATTTTCAAAAAGATGCACGACAACGGGGACATCTATAAGGGGACCTACAAGGGCAAGTATTGCAAGCCCTGTGAGTCCTTCTGGACCGAGAGCCAGCTGGTGGACGGCAAGTGTCCCGACTGCGGCCGGGAGGTCCAGGACGCGGAGGAAGAGGCCTATTTCTTCCGCCTGAGCAAGTACGCCGACAAAATCCGGGACCTGCTGGAAAACACGGATTTCCTGGAGCCCCGCTCCCGGGTCCACGAGATGGTCCGGAACTTCATCGACCCCGGCCTGGAGGACCTCTGCGTCTCCCGGACCAGCTTCTCCTGGGGCGTGCCCGTGGACTTCGACCCGGGCCACGTGGTCTATGTCTGGGTGGACGCCCTGTCCAACTATATCACGGCCCTGGGCTATGAGAACGACCGCTACCACGACTATGAGAAGGGCTGGTGGCCCGGGGTCAACATCGTGGGCAAGGAGATCGTCCGCTTCCACTCCATTATCTGGCCCGCCATGCTCATGAGCCTGGGCGAGCCCGTGCCCAAGAAGTGCTTCGGCCACGGCTGGCTGCTGCTGGACGGCGGCAAGATGTCCAAGTCCAAGGGCAACGTGGTGGACCCCTATATCCTGGCGGAGCAGTTCGGGGTGGACGCCCTGCGCTTCTTCCTCATGCGCACCTTCCCCTTCGGGTCCGACGGCAACTTCTCCAATGAACTCCTGATCCAGACCATCAACACCGATCTCGCCAACGACCTGGGCAACCTGGTCTCCCGCACCACCGCCATGGTGGGCAAGTACTTCGGCGGAACCCTGCCCGCGGGCTGCGGGACCTGGGCCGAGGAAGTTTCCTTCGACAAGGAGCTCAAGGACCTGGCGGGAAGCCTCCGGGAGCGCTACGCCGCCGAGATGGACCACTTCGCCCCCCACAAGGCCCTGGAGGAGGTCTTCAAGGTCATCCAGCGGGCCAACAAGTATATCGACGAAAACACCCCCTGGACCCTGGCCAAGGACATGGAAGCCAACGGCCCCCGCCTGGCCCACGTGCTCTACAACCTGCTGGAGGCCGCCCGGATCTGCGGCGTGCTGCTGGTTCCCTTCATGCCGGAGTCCATGGACAAGCTCTTCGCCCAGATCGGCGCGGACGAAAGCTCCCGGACCTGGGACTCCGCCGCCCGGTGGGGCGGATTGTCCGAGACCGCCGCCGTGTCCAAAGGCGAAAACCTCTTCCCCCGGGTGGACATGGACAAGGCCCTGGAGGAGCTGGAGGCCGCCAAGCAGGCGGAGTCCGGCGTGGAACTGGAGCCCCAGCTTGCGGAGAAGGTGGACTTCGACACCTTCTGCAAGTCCGACTTCCGGGTGGTGAAGGTGAAGGCCTGCGAGGCGGTGAAGAAGAGCGAGAAGCTCCTCAAGTTCACCCTGGACGACGGCACGGGCGTAGACCGGCAGATTCTCTCCGGGATTCACAAATGGTATGAGCCGGAGGACCTGGTGGGCAAGACGCTGGTGGCTATCGTGAACCTGCCCCCCCGGAAGATGATGGGCCAGGAGAGCAACGGAATGCTCATCTCCGCCGTCCACAAGGAGAAGGGGGAGGAGGTTCTGCACCTCCTCATGGTGGATGATGGCATCCCTGCCGGGGCAAAGCTTTGCTGAGCGTATGCTCGCGCTGACGCGCGGGGTGGGGTCCCTGCCATGAAGATGGCTGGGCAATGCACCCCCCATTCTCTCTTTTGCGAAAAGAGAGAATGCGCCGTGCACGGTGGAAGAGAGAAAACGGGGGCGCGCAGGAGCGTGCCTCCGTTTTTTCGCATGTCTCCGGGCCGCGGCGTGGTGCGAGCGGGGGCTTTGGCAGTTGATGCAAGGCCTGATCTCCCGTCCTCGCTGCCGCTAACCCGGCGCTTGCTGTAGAACTGCGGCTACCGGCTTCTCTTTCGGTGCGTGCCATGGCGGCGACGCTTCGCTAGCCGCCATTTTTCAGTACCTACAAGCGCCAGGGTAGCGGCAGCGGAAAGAGAAGTTAGTCCATTCGATGAGATCCCAACCCCCGCTAAGACCACGCCGCGGGCAAAAGACATTCGTAAAACCGGAAGCATTGCCTGCGCGCTGGGGGAATGGCCCGGTCGGGGGACCGGGCCCCACAAGGTGGTCT
>CAJUOD010000115.1 GCA_910587875.1 uncultured Oscillibacter sp.
TATCAGCCCTTGAAGGATGCCGCTCAGAAGTGGCTGGACACCATGGAAGACGGCAAGACCAATGCCGAGGCCACCAAGGAATATGTGAAGCTTCTTGAAGAGAGCCTCATGACGATGGATGACATCGTGGCCTTCACTTCCAGCCCCGAAGCAGCCAAGGTCTTCGGCGAGCAGCTGCCCAAGTTCCAGGCCCACGCCAAGGAGCTGAAGGACAGCGGCGCGAAGTACTGCGACTGCGACGCGTGCAAGCTGGTGGCGGAAATCCTGAAGGACAAGGAGTACCTCTCCAAGAAGTCCCTGTGGATCTTCGGCGGCGACGGCTGGGCCTACGATATCGGCTTCGGCGGCGTGGATCACGTCCTGGCCTCCGGAAACGATGTGAACATCTTTGTCTTCGATACCGAGGTCTACTCCAACACCGGCGGCCAGGCCTCCAAGGCCTCCAACATCGGCCAGGTGGCCCAGTTCGCCGCGGCCGGCAAGGAGATCAAGAAAAAGTCCCTGGCTGAGATCGCCATGAGCTACGGCTATATCTATGTTGCCCAGGTGGCCATGGGCGCCAACCCCGCCCAGACCCTCAAGGCCATTCAGGAGGCCGAGGCCTATCCCGGCCCGTCCCTGATCATCGCCTACTCTCCCTGCGAGATGCACAGCATCAAGGGCGGCATGATGAACTGCCAGGCAGAAATGAAGAAGGCCGTGGAGTGCGGCTACTGGAACCTGTTCCGCTTCAACCCCGCCGCCGAGGGCGCCAAGTTCACCCTGGATTCCAAGGAGCCCGCCGGCGGGTATCAGGAGTTCCTGATGAACGAGGCCCGCTACAGCCGTCTGACCCGCGAGTTCCCCGACCGGGCCACCGAGCTGTTCCAGCGCAACGAGAAGTCCGCCATGGACCGCTATCAGCACCTGCTCAAGCTGAAAGAGATGTATGCGGAATAATCCCTGAATCAAAGCACAAGAGAGGACCACGGGCATTGCCCGTGGTCCTCTTTTATGTGCGGGAGATTAGGCTATCAGTTTCGCCAGCGCCGCCGCCAGCTCTTCCCCCTGGGACCGGGTGAGGCCCTTGGAAAAGTCCGCGTCGGAGGGCTGGAGAAGTCCGGCGTCCCAGATTTCAGTCACCGTGTCCTGCTTCCAGCCCTGGGCCAGCTTCGCCGGAATGGGGCCCTGGCGGCGTTCCGCCGGATTTGGCAGGGTGAGGTCCAGGGCTTCCGCCGTCCGGCCCAGGAAGACGGCGGCCTCCCGCCAGGTAATAGGCCTGGCGGCGTAGAAGGTCCCGTCGGCCCCGCCCTTGGCGATACCCTGCTCCTTGGCCCAGGCCACGGCGGGGAGATACCACTCGATGCCGAAGCTGTCGGCGAAGGGCAGTTCCTCTCCGATTTCAACAGCGGGACTCCCCGCCGCCTCGTAGAGCTGCCCGATGAACCGCCCTCGGGTCAGGGGCGCGTCATAGTGGTTGGCGGGGGCGAGCTGATTGGCTGGGGCGGTGAGGCACCATTCCACCAGACTGTCCTTTCCATCCAGCGTGTCCGCCAGCTCCTGGGGGACGTAGATATCCGGCGCCAAGGCCACGACGCCCCGGCCCGCCGCCGCGTCCAGCAGGGTGTTCAGGTCCAGGTATTTGCTGGAGACCTGCCCCCGGACCTTGGAGTTCGGCAGGGAGAAGGTCTTCACGGCCCCGAAGTGGCACACGCTGCCCCCGGCGTCCTCCCCGGCCAGAGCGCCGCCCATCTCCTGAATCTCCACGGCGTTGATGAGGGCGGAGGAGAAGGTGGCCTCCCCGATGAGGCCCACCAGTTTCACGCCGCCGTCCATGGCCTCCAGCAGCACCTCAAGCAGGGGCCAGATCACCCCGTCGGACCCGCCGCCGTTGTTCCGCAGGTCCAGCAGGACCCGGTCATAGTCCCCGGCTTCCAGGTCCTTGGCCACAAGGGCGGCGAAGTCCTCCATAGACAGGTCCTCCGCCTCCTGACAGGTGTTGTACTGGATATAGTAGACCTCCTCTGTCAGAGGCTTGGCGAAATAGTACGCGTCCCGCGCCGCCGTCTCCGGCTGGCCCTTGATGAGGTCGGAAATCCGCGCGATTTCCAGCTTGCCCATCTCCTCCATGTCCACGGGCTCCAGGGTGAGGGCCTTCCCGCCCTCCAGCGTGACGGTCAGAGGCTCCCCGGCCTCCACCAGCCCCAGGTACTCGTAAATGTCCGCCACATTGCACGCCTGCCGGAAGCCCCGCCGGAGGTGGACCGGGTTGTCGGAGGGGAACAGCGTCCCGCAGGCCTCGATGACCTCCTCCACCGGCTTCCCCGCCAGCTTCGTAACCTCCTGGCACAGCAGGTCCTTGTCCTCCGGCGCGGCGGCGGAGAGATACCAGCGCTCCCCCCGCCGGATCAGGGAGAAGGGATAGGCCCGGAAATCCGCCAGATTCCCCCCGGAGACGCTGGTGTGGGAGTCCCCCGCCAGGGCCGTCAGCCGCATCAGGTCCAGCAGGAACTCCGTGTCCGTCTCCGTCTCCAGCCGCCCCTCGATCTCCGCCTTGACCTTCAAGAATTCACTCTCCGGCGTGTTGGCGAAGGCGTCCGGGTGGGCCCCCTTCAGGACCTTCTCATAGAGGAAGTCCAGGTCCTCCCGCCGCTGCTTGGCGTTCATCGGCTCTGCGGCCAGAGCCGGAACAATCAGCAGCGCCGCCAGGCACAGCCCCAGGGCCCCCTGGGCCCATTTTTTCAGTCTCTTCATCAAGTTCGCCCTCCGTTTCACTAGTTCAATAATACAATAGTACACCCGCGGCTTTCCAAAGTCAAGCCCAAATGTCAATACGGGGCGGGCGAGGAAAATTCTTCAAAAAAAGCCCGGCGTCCTTCAAGGACGCCGGGCTTGCTCAAAATTCCCAGGGGGGCTTTTTGTCCTGGACGGACCAGGGGTCCTCCCCGGTCCGGCGGAGGGCCTCCCCGTTTTGCCGGGAGGCCCAGGGGTCCAAAGACTCCCGGCGGCGGGCCTCCGCCCGCTCCCTCCGGGAGGGCCGGGCGCGGAGCCGGAGGATCAGGGCCAGCACAGCTAGGGCAAAGGCGCAGAGGAACAGGGGGCCCGCCAGACCGCCCCGGTTTCCATTGCGGGAAATATCCTTTCCGTCCAGGTAGCCCTCCAGCGTTCCCGCCAGGGCGAGGACGGTCTCCCGGTCGAAGACGTCCCGGAGGCCCGCCTCCTCCACAGCCGCCCGGTAGGGCAGGGAGAGGGACAGGGCGGAGAGCTCCAAATAGATCTCCTTCGCCTCCCGGGGGTCCTCCTGGTAGAGGAACCACAGGTCCAGGGCGGAGAGGGCGGAGGTGGCGTAGCTGATGAAGTAGAGGGGATTCTGGAAGTTGTGGGCGTTCTCCACCCAGGTGGGGTCCGTCTCCACGCCGGGGTCGTAAAAATAGCCGTACTCCTCCGACAGGACCTTGAAGAGCCGATCCAGGTCCTCCACGGTCAGATCCGGATTCCGGTAGGCCGCCGCCTGGAACTCGTCGTAGAGACAGCCGTCCAGCACGGAGTCCAGGATGTTGTAGAGCACGGCGTTCCGGTAGACCTCCCCGTACTCCTCCCCGAAGAGGGTTTCGGCATAGTCGGTGAACATCAGCTCCAGGGCCTGGGAGTCGATCTCCCCCACGTCGATGTTGAAGTCCGCCCAGAGGTCGTGCTGGGTGCAGTGGAAGGTCTCGAAGAAGTGTCCGAACTCGTGGACCGTGTCGCTGAGATCCTGGTAGTCCCCGTAGGGGCTGTTGAAGATGAAGGCGCTGCCGTAGGCGGGCAGGGCCACGGTGTAGCCCGTGGGCAGTTTGGCCTCGCCGTACTCGATGTCGTAAAGATGGTGCTCCCGCAGGAAGCGGAAGGTCTCCCCCATCTCCCGGTCGAAGTTCTCCGCGAAGGGCTGGATGGAGTCCAGAACCTCCTCGCCGTCCATGCGGCTGCGCACGCTGAGGGCCCGGAGGTCCGCCTCGTCGGTCTCCTCCAGCAGGCGGAGCTGGAGGGGAAGGATGTACCGCTTCGCCGCCTCGTGGAGCGCCGCCGCGTCCTTCAGGCCGTAGTCCCGGGTGTAGAGGGCCTCGTAGGCGTATTCGGCGTAGTCGCCGTAGCCCGCCCACTGGGCCAGCTCCGTCCTCAGGCGGACCAGCTGGAGGTAGACCTCCCCGGCGGCCCGGTACCGCTCCTCCGCCGGAATGGAGCTCTCCATGATCTGGTCGTAGAGCTGGATGAGCTGGTCCTCCGCCTCGTAGAGGGCGGCCTCCTCCTCCGTCAATCCCCGGTAGCCCAGGAGGCTGTCCGCCGCGCCCTCCCCGGCGTCCTCGTCCAGAATATCGCCGTAGGGGGAGGCGGCCAGGACGGCCAGGGCCTGGTAGCAGCGGTCATAGAGCCGGGTCTGCTGGGCGGAGAGCTCCAGGTACAGCGCCGCCTGGTCCGGGGCCCCGCCGCTGGCGTCGTATTGGATGGAGCTGAGATTGGCCTTGGTGGCCAGCAGGTCCATCTCCTCCAGGACTTGTTCATAGAGGGCCCGGACCCGGGCCTGCTGAGCCCCCCGGTCCCGACTGTGGAGGGTGCAGACGGCCTCCAGCTCCTCCAGGGCGGAGAGCAGGGCCGTCTCGTCAAAGGCCGTGACGGGGAGCATGCCGGCGTAGTCCACCTCCTGGTGGGCGGAGGCGGGGAACTCCCAGTTCACCGCCAGCGCCGCCGGACCGGAAAGCAGGGCCAGGGCCAGCAGCAGGCAGAGCGTTCTTTTCAGCATAGGCGAACCTCCGTAGGGTCAAGGCGTTCTCCGCCGCCGGAGCAGGAGAAGCGTACTGAGCACGTCCAGCACGGGGAGGAACTGGCACACGCTGTGGAGGACGGCGGCGTCCTCCCCGGATTCCCGGAGGCAGCGGATGTACAGCCAGCCGGTGACGCCGCTCTGAACGACCATCAGCCAGGTGAGGCAGACGGGAATGGGGACCAGCAGGAGGAAGACGCCCCGGGAGGCGGCCACAATGGCCCCCCAGGCCAGGACGCTCCAAAAGAAGTTCAGGATATGGAAGGGGATAGCCCCCAGCTTCAGCGTCCGCCAGGCGGAGAGCAGCCGGGCCATGTCGTTCCGGCGGTAGGCGGAGACGGCGGCCCCGGCGCTGACCCAGCCCAGCAGCTGGACCAGGCCGATGGCGCACAGGTAAAACAGGAGCAAAAGGCCGTTGGAGCGATTCCACCCGGCGCCGCCCCAGCCCAGGTATAGAACGCCGATGGGGGCGATGACGCTGAGGACCAGGTGGACATACATCCCCGCCAGGAAGAGCTTTGCCGTTTTCATGGCGCCCCCCCGGCCTCTTCGGCCCGGCGGCCCACTCCGCCCCGGGCGGCCTCCACGTCCGCCGCCGTCAGCCTCTGGAGGTCCTCCCGGGTGACGTCCTCTTGTCCCGCCAGGCGGTTCGCCTGGCAGACCAGGATGCGCTCAAAGACGTTCCGCACGCCCCGGGCGTTGCCGAAGGACTCCGGGTCCCGGTTCTCCTCTTGGAGAAAGTCCCGGACCAGGCCCTCGGCGTCGGCCTCCAGCTCGTAGCAGCCCTTGCCGCAGCGCATCTTGAAGATGGCCAGCAGCTCCTCCGGCGAGTAGTCCTCAAAGTGGAGGAAGCGGTTGAACCGGGATTCCAGGCCGGGATTGGAGTGGATGAAGCGGTCCATCAGCTCGTCGTATCCGGCGGCGATGACCACCAGGTCGTCCCGGTGGTCCTCCATGGCCTTCAGAATGGTGTCGATGGCCTCCTGCCCGAAGTCGTTCCCCGAGGACCCGTTCAGGGCGTAGGCCTCGTCAATGAACAGCACGCCCCCCAGGGCTTTCTCGATGGCCTTCTGGGTTTTCAGGGCTGTCTGGCCCACGTAGCCCGCCACCAGGCCGCTTCGGTCCACCTCCACCAGCTGGCCCTTGGAGAGGATGCCCAGGGAGTGATAGATCCGGGCCATGAGGCGGGCGATGGTGGTCTTGCCGGTGCCGGGGCTGCCGGAAAAGACCATGTGGAGGGACAATTCCGTGACGGGCAGGCCGTTCTTCTCCCGGAGCTGGTGGACCTTCACCAGATCGATGAGATTCCGGACCTCCTTTTTCACGGCGGACAGGCCGATGTAGCTGTCCAGCTCCTTCTGGAGATCCTCCAGCTTCTCCGGCGGAGGCGGGACCTCCTCGGTTTCCGATTTCTCTCCGGCGGCCTGGGCGGCCTCCGGGGCTTTGGATTGTTCCGGGGCCGCCCCTTCCTTTTCCTCCGGCGCTTTCAGGGGCGCGCCCCAGAAGTCCGCGCCCATGCGGCGGAGGTTGTGCTCCGTCAGGGTTTGGATGACCTCCAGCTGCTGGAGGATGATCTCATCCTTTTTGTCCTTCTTGTCCATGTGTCAGCCTTTCATCAAATCGGTGTGCCGCAGCCCCTGGAACAGGCAGGCGGAGGCCAGTCCGGTCAGTCCGCCGGTGAGCAGGGATACCGCCAGCAAAACGGGCAGATAATAGAGGGGAGCCGTACTGCCCAGGGTCAGCACGGCGGCGGCGATCTGCCCGCAGTTGTGGGCCGCCGCGCCGCCGATGGAGACGCCGTACAGGGACAGCCCCCGCCTCCGGGAGAGGAAAATCATGACTCCCATGGCGGAGAGGCCCCCCAGCAGGGAGAAGATCAGCGCGTTCATATTCCCGGCGAAGAGGGCCCCCAGGAAGCACCGGGCCAGCAGAATCAAAAGCGCCTCCCCCGGCCCCAGGGCGTAGAGGGCGAAGACCGTCACGATGTTGGCGAGCCCTAACTTCACGCCGGGGACGGGGATGGCCAGGGAGAGGGGGAACAGATTCTCCAGATAGCTCAGCGCCAGGGCCATAGCCGTCAGCAGGGCGCAGAGGGTCAGCTGTTTTGTCGTCAGTTTCATCCCGCGCCTCCTAGCCTAAGACCGCGTCCACGGCGTCCGGGTCCGGCGTCCCGCCCTCCAGGCGGATGATGATCCGGGCCGGGAGGCAGACGATGCTCTGCCCGGACCGGAAGATGGCCCCGGTGCGGACGCAGTCCTGGGTGGGGCAGTCGGACTCCGCCACCCAGACGCCGTTTTCCGTATCGTTGTGCCGGATCCCACTCAGCGTCAGGGTGTAGCCGTTGTTCGTATAGACTTGGGGTCCCTCCCAGTGTTCCAGGTCCAGGCGGTCCACCTCCGTTCCGTCCACGGACACCACCGCCGTCAGGGCCTCGGAGGTTCCGCCCCGCCACTGGAAGAAGGCCAGCCCTAAGGCCAGGGCGGCCACACACAGGACCACCAGCCCATCCCAGGCCGTGGGCCGGAGCTTGGGGGACGGCCTCATGAGGGAACCACCTCAAGGGTATACCCGCTGGTTTCCTCCAGGGTGAAGCGGTCCGCAAGACTCGGGGTGACCACCACCCGGCCGTCCTCCGTCACCAATACCAGCTCGAAAGGACATCCCTGCTCTCCCCGCTGCGTCTCATCCCGCCAGAAGGCCAGGGCCTGTTCCTCCCCCATGATAAAGAGGGCGGTGGAGTAGGCGTCGCACATGGTCCCCGGGAAGCCGTCCCCCCCTCCCAGACCAGCGACAACGGTAACGGAGGTCAGGCCGCTGTCCGCCGGGTATCCGGTAGAGGGGTCGATGATGTGGTGATACCGCTTGCCGCCCTCCTCGAAGTAGCGCTGATAGCCCCCGGAGGTGACGGCAAAGGAATCCGTCAGCGCCAGCACCCCGGCAAAGGCATTCTGTTCGTCCGCCCGAGCCGGGTCCTGGATGCCCACCCGCCAGGGGGTGCCGTCGGGCCGGTCGCCGTAGGCCAGCACGTTCCCGCCAAGATTGATGTTGGCCCGGGGCACGTCGTGCTCCTGGAGGACCTTCACAATTTTGTCGGCGGCGTAGCCCTTGGCGATACCCCCCAGGTCGATGGCCTGGCCGGGACCCAGAGAGTAGCAGATCGTGCCGCCGGAAGAACGGGGGCCAATGTAGCTGGGTCCTTGGACCAGCTCTAGAAGTCCGTCCAGCTCCGCCTGGGAGGGAACTTGGAAGCTGTCCTCCGTGAAGCCCCAGGCGGAGACCACCGGGGCGACGGCGATGTTAAACGCGCCCCCGGTGCTCCCGTGGTAGTATTTCGCAAGCTCCAAAAGGACCCCCAGGTCCTCCCCGACCTCCACCGGCTCTCCTGCCGAGGCGTTGAGGCGGGAGACCTCGCTGTCCGGGTCCGTCCGGGAGAGCTGCTTCTCCAGGTCCCGGATGGCGTCCTCGCAGGCGTAGGCGGCGGCAGGGGACCGCTCCCCGTAGGTGGTGATAAGCATGGCGGTGTCCATGGCGAGTACCTGGATGCTCTCCTGGGCCTCGTCCGGGCTCATCTGCGCGCCGCAGCCGGAGAGGAGCAGGGCCGTCAGCAAAATAGATACGGCAAGTCGTCTCATAGCAAACCTCTTATCTGTCTGGTTGTGATTCCTATATAGTATAGCACGCCCCGAACCGCATCTCAACGAAAAACCGCGGGACCCGCGAAAAAATAAAAAACCTGGCGGGAAGGGCCTTGCAAAAGTGGAAAAAGTCTGCTATACTATTTAAGCGTGTCGGCGGAAGAAACTTCCGCCGGGTACTTTTGAAAGAAAAAACACCTTGGAGGTCTTGATAAATGGCAAAGAATCCAAACGGAAAGTCTGCAAAGCGGGACAATTCCCTGTTCGGCGCGACCCTCTTCTTCCTCGCGGC
>CAJUOD010000116.1 GCA_910587875.1 uncultured Oscillibacter sp.
CCACCGTGGCCGCGTCGTCGCTGGCCCGGTGGTGGTTGAAGGCGGGCAGATCCAAATGCTCCGCCACGATGTCCAATTTGTACTTTCCCAGCCCTGGCAGTAGGTTCTGAGCCAGAATCAGGGAATCAATATAAGTGGGCTGAAAGTCCAGCCCCGCCTCTTTGCAGCCCTTGCGGATGAAGCCGATGTCGAACTCCGCGTTGTGGGCCGCCAGGGGCCGCCCGTTGACGAACTTCAAAAAGTCTGCCAGGGCCTCCGCCGGCTGGGGCGCGTCCTTCAGCATCTCGTCGGTGATGCCCGTGAGGCCGATGATCTCTGGCGTCAGCCGCTTTCCGGGGTTCACAAAGGTCTGGAAGCGCTCGGCAATCTCCCCGCCCTTCAGCACCACCGCGCCGATCTCCGTGATGGCCTCCCGGTCCACCCGGAGGCCCGTGGTCTCAATGTCGAAGCAGACAATTTCCCCCTCCAGGGGGATGTCCAGGGACCCATGGACGGCAATGCGGTCGTCCACGTTGTTGATGAAATAGCCCTCCACCCCGTAGAGGATTTTGATTTTGTCCCCGGCGGCGTGCCAGGCCTCCGGGAAGGACTGGGCCACGCCGTGGTCCGTGATGGCGATGGCGGGGTGGCCCCAGCGGATGGCCTCCTGGATGACCTCCTTGGTGTCCGTCAGGGCGTCCATGTTGCTCATCCGGGTGTGGAGGTGCAGCTCCACCCGCTTCACCGGAGCCGTATCCATCCGCTCCTCGTGGTCCGTCACGTTGATGTGCTGGGGGTTCAGCTGGATGTCCTTCCCGTCCCAGGTGGGCTCCATCTTCCCCTGGACCACCAGCCACATGCCGGGCTTCACGGCGCTCTCCAGGGCCTGGGCCTCCCTGGCGGCCAGATTCTTCTGGACGCTGACGGACCCGGTGCCGTCGGTCATGTCGAAGCTCAGCCGCCACATCCCCGGCCGCCGGGTCTCCCGGCACTCGAAGAAAAAGACCTTGCCGGACACGGTGGCCGTGCCCATTTTCACGTTCAGCGCCGACATGGGGCCGGGCTTGGCCTTGATGGGATTTCCCATCAGAATTTTACCCGTCTTCTTTTTGGGGGCCGCCTTGGGCGCGCTGCCGCCCTGGGCAGCGGGCGCGGCGGGAGGCGGCGGAGGAGCCGCACAGGTGACGTTCAGCTCCGCCCTTTGGAAGCCGTAAACCGCCTTCAGCGTCTCCTCCAGGCTCCGGAGGTCCCCCTGGTCCAGGGGATTTTTTACCGTCATGTCCACCTGGATGGACCGCTCTCCCGGGTCGATGCAGCCATGGGTCAGCTCCGCTCCCGCCAGCCGGAGCCGGAGCTCTGGAGACGCCGACAGCTCGGCGAAGAATTCAAAAAATGGGATGTTTCTCGACATGGCGTCCTCTCTTGTGTGTTTCTATCTGGGGCCTTACAGCCTCCCGATCTCCTCCATCAGCGCGTCCACCAGCCGCTCCTGGGGGACCTTATAGAGGATTTCCCCCTTGCGGAACAGCAGGCCCTCGCCCTTGCCCCCGGCGATGCCGATGTCGGCGGCGGAGGCCTCTCCCGGGCCGTTGACGGCGCAGCCCATCACCGCCACGGTGATGTCCTTCTCGCAGTCCGCCAGCCGCCGCTCCACCTCCTCGGCAATGGGAATGAGGTCAATTCTCGTCCGGCCGCAGGTGGGACAGGCAATCAGATTCACGCCCGTCTTCCGGAGGCCCGCCGCCTTCAGAATCTTCTTGGCGGCGTAAATCTCCTCCACCGGGTCGGCGGTGAGGGTCACCCGGATGGTGTCCCCCACCCCCAGGCAGAGGAGGCCCCCAATGCCCATGGCGGACTTCACCATCCCCATGGAGGGCGTGCCCGCCTCGGTGACCCCCAGGTGGAGAGGGTAGTCCGTCTGTTGGCTTAAAGCTAAGTAAGCCGCCATGGTCAGCGGCACGTCGGAGCACTTGACGGAGAAGCAGATGTCGTCAAAGTCAAACTTGTTCAGCAGCCGGGCCTGTCCCAAAGCGCTCTCCACCAGGGCCTCGGCGGTGACGCCGCCGTACCTGGCCCGGAGCTCTTTCTCCAGAGACCCGCCGTTGACCCCCACACGGATGGGGATGCCCCGGGTCCGGCAGGCATCCGCCACGGCCTTGACCTTTTCCTCCCCGCCGATGTTTCCCGGGTTGATGCGGATAGCGTCAATCCCCCGCTCCGCGCAGGCCAGGGCGTATTTGTAGTTGAAATGGATGTCGGCAATCAGGGGGATGGAAATCTGTTCCTTGATTTTGTCCACGGCCTCCGCCGCCGCCTGGTCCGGGATGGCCACCCGGATGATCTCGCACCCGGCGGCCTCCAGCTTTTTGATCTGGGCCACGGTGGCGGCCACGTCGTCGGTCTTTGTATTGCACATGGACTGGATGGACACGGGAGCGCCGCCGCCCACCGGAACCTTGCCCACCAAGAGTTGCTTCGTCATGCTACCGCCTCCAGATCTTCTTTGTTGCCGTCGCTTCGACTTAATTTCCTACCAGGCTATCAGAGCGCGATAAAGTTCTTTTGCTTACTTTTCTTTCAAGAAAAGTAAGGTCACGTCTTTCAAAGTTATCAGCAGCATCAGGCCCATGAGGGCCGCGAAACAGGCCGCGTTCACCGCCGCCTGGTACTTCTCCGGCACCTTCCGCTTAAACAGCAGCATGGCCAGGGCGTCGACCACCAGGAAGAAGATCCGCCCTCCGTCCAGAGCCGGAATGGGCAGCAGGTTCATCACCGCCAGGTTGACGGCGATGAGGGCCCCGAAGAAGGCGATGTTCTCAAAGGCGTCCAGGGCGGTCTCGGAGGCGTTCCCCACCTCCGTCATGGTGGACACGATGCCCACCGGGCCGCTGACCTCCGAGAGGCCCACGTTGCCCCGGACCAGCTGGATGAGACTGAACCACACCTGCTGCACAAAGTCCAGGGTTTGGTAGCCGATGAATTTCACCGTATTGAAAAACGTCGCCGGGATCCGTGCGGCGCCCACCATCAGGCCGAAGCGCCCCGGCTGTCCGTCGTAGGTCCCCCGGTACAGGGGCAGGTCCTTCAGGACCACCTTCTCCCCGTCCCGGATGACCTCGACGTCCACGCCCTCTCCGTCGTTGAAGCGGAGGAACAAGGACGCGTCCCCCCGGAGATAGGTCCGCCAGCCGTCGATCTTATAGAAGACGTCGCCCTCCATCAGGCCCTCCTCCCCCTCCAGGGGGAAGCCCTCGGAAAAACCCGCCACCTGGTCCACGTAGAAGCCCGTGGCCGTGGCGAAGATACAGGCGATAACGGCGATCCCCGCCAGCAGGTTCATAATGGACCCGGCGGCCAGGATGATGAGCTTCTTCCAGAAGCCCTGGCGGATGAAGCTGCGCTCATCCCCGGTGTCCCCGTCCTCCCCCTCCAGGGCACAGAAGCCCCCGATGGGCAGGAGCCGCAGGGAGTACCGAGTCTCCCCCGTCTCCTTGTGCCACAGCAGCGGGCCCATACCGATGGAGAACTCGTTGACCCGCACGCCGCAGAGCCGGGCCGCCAGGAAGTGGCCCAGCTCGTGAACGGCAACCAGGAAGCCGAAGATGAAAATGCCCGCCAGGACGTAGATAACGCTCATGGAAACGCGCTCCTCAATTTCAAAAGTTTTTCAGTACCTCCCGCCGGGCCGCCGCGTCCGCCTCCAGGATGTCCGAAAGGCTGGGCTTGTGGACGACGGGCAGCTCCGTCATGGCCCGGGCCGTGAGGTCGAAGATGTCCTGGAAACCGATGCGGTCCTCCAGAAAGAGGCGCACCGCCTCCTCGTTGGCGGCGTTCAGCACGGCGCAGGCCGTGCCCCCCTTGGCCGCCGCCACCTCGGCAAGCCGGAGGCACGGGAAGGTCCCCCGGTCCGGCTCCTCGAAGGTCAGGGGCGGGCAGTTCAGCAGGTTCAGCGGCTCCGCCGCCGACTCCGCCCGCTGGGGGTAAGTCATGGCGTACCGGATGGGCAGGCGCATGTCCGGCGTGCCCAGCTGTGCCAGCAGCGCCCCGTCCCGGAACTCCACCAGGGAGTGGACAATGCTCTGGCGGTGGATGGCCACGCTCACCCTTGTCAGGGGCAGGCGGTAGAGCCGCATGGCCTCGATGACCTCCAGGCCCTTGTTCATCAGCGTGGCGCAGTCCACGGTGATTTTCGGGCCCATCTTCCAGTTGGGGTGCTGCAACGCGTCCGCCCGGGTCTTCTTCGCCACCTCGTCCCGGCTCATCCCATAGAAGGGCCCGCCGGAGCAGGTCAGGATCACCCGGCGAATTTCCCCCCGGTCCAGGCAGCCCTGGACGCACTGGAAGATGGCGGAGTGCTCGGAGTCCACGGGGACGATCTCCGCCCCCCGCTTCTCCGCGGCCTCCATCACCAGTTCCCCGGCACAGACCAGGGTCTCCTTGTTGGCCAGGGCAATGCGCTTGCCCTCCCGGATGGCGGCGAGGGTGGGCTTCAGGCCCACCATGCCCACCACGGCGGTGACCACCGTATCCACCCCCGGCAGGGTCGCCGCCGTGGAGAGAGCGGAGACGCCGCCGTGGACGTGGGTATTCGTGTCCGCCAGGCGGACCTTTAAATCCTTCGCCGCCGCCTCGTCGGTCATGATGACCTGGCGGGGCCGGAATTTCCGGGCCTGTTCCTCCGCCAGCGCCACATTGTTGTGGGCGGTGATGGCGGCCACTGTCAAGCCCAGCTGCTCCGCCACGTCCAGGGTCTGCCGCCCGATGGAGCCGGTGGAGCCCAAAATCGAAATCGTCTTTGTCATGTCTACATCTCTATTCTATTACAGAAAGCTGAAAATAATCTCAATCACCGGGGCCACAAACAGCACACTGTCAAAGCGGTCCAGCACGCCGCCGTGGGCCAGGAAGAGATGTCCGTAATCTTTAATCCCAAATTCCCGCTTGATAAGAGAAAAGCTCAAGTCCCCGATCTGGGCCACCACGCCGCAGAACAGGGCCAGCAGGGCCATGGGCCCGTACCCGATGAGGGAGCCGCCGAAAAAGCGGTCCATGACCCACACGAACAGGAGGCCGCAGAGGACGTTGCCCGCCAGTCCCCCGACGGAGCCCTCGACGGTCTTCTTGGGGCTGACCTTGGGGGCCAGCTTGTGCTTTCCCAGGGTGAGCCCGGCGAAGAAGGCGAAGGTGTCACAGGCGAAGCTCAAAATGAAGGGCAGGAGGAGATAACCCCGGTGGACTCCGCCGGCCTCCAGACGGAGGAAGGACGCGAAGGACCAGCCGATGGCGATGCTCCCAAAGAGGCCCGCCATGATCTGGTTAAATTTCACTTGGCCTCCCCTGAAAATGGCGTAGCCAAAAAAGAACACCGCCCCCAGCATAAAAAGGACCGATATTCTCTCCGGTGAATTGTAATACCAGCTCACCGTCAAACCGGCCCAGAGGGTGCTGAATCCCGCCAGCTCCGCTTTTTTCGTACCGCTGACGCACTGCTGGAGTTCCATGGCCCCAACGCCCGCCAGGATGATCAAAGCCAGCGCCATGACTATGGGGGGCGCGGCCAGGACCACGTACAGCAGCGCCGGGATGCCCACGGCGGCTACCAGGATTCTTGATTTCATGGTTGTTCTCACCTTCCATCCGATCTTGCGGGGGAAATGGGCGATTGATAATCGCCCCTACGCACGCCGGTCTATCGATGATCCGCCCATGTAGGGGCGGCAATCTGCCGCCCGATCTCCCGCAAGGCACATTCGTTCCCGGTTCATTTCACCCCGCCGAATCTCCGGTCCCGTGCGTGATAGGCCGCGATGGCCCGGTCAATCTCCTTCTCGTCGAAGTCCGGCCAGAGGGTGTCCGTGTAGTAAAACTCCGCATAGGCGCACTGCCACAGCAGGAAATTGCTCAGCCGCTGCTCCCCGCTGGGGCGGATGATCAGCTCCGGGTCTGGGATCCCGGCGGAGTCCAGATAGCCCGAGAAGGCCGCCTCGTCCAGGTCCTCCGGCTTCTTTACCCCGGCGGCGCAGTCGGCGGCGAAGCGCCGGGCCGCCCGGAGAATCTCGTCCCGCCCGCCGTAGTTCAGGCAGACGTTGGCCTGGAAGTCGTCGGCGCTCAGGTGCTCCGTGATCTCGTCGGTCTCCCGGGCCAGGGCCCGCAGCTCCGGGGCGATGGGGGTCATGTCCCCGAAGAAGTGAAGCCGGATATGGTCCCGCTCCATGGTGTCCACCGCCTCCAGGAGGTACTTCTTCAAAAGCGCCATAATGGCGGAGACCTCCGTCTCGGAGCGCTTCCAGTTCTCCGTGGAGAAGGCGTAGACCGTCAGGTGCTTCACGCCGATGTCCTTGCAGTAGGTGGCGATTTTCCGGAAGGTCTCCGCCCCGGCCTTGTGCCCCGCCGTTCGGGGGAGGCCCCGTTTCGTGGCCCAGCGGCCGTTGCCGTCCATGATGATCGCAATGTGGCGGGGCGGCGCAAGCCGCCCCGTTTCGTGGTTGTATTCCGCCATCAGACCGCCATCAATTCCTTTTCCTTCTTGGCCAGCAGCTCGTCCAGCTTCTTGCAGCTGTCGTCGGTGAGCTTCTGAAAGTCCTTTTCCACCTGCTTCAGCTCGTCCTCGGTGATCTCGGAGCGCTTCTCCTGCTTCTTGAAGTTGTCCATGGCGTCCCGGCGGATGTTCCGCACCGCCACCTTGCCGCCCTCGGCGTATTTGCGGATCTGCTTCACCAGGTCCTTGCGGCGCTCCTCCGTCAGCTGGGGGAAGGCCAGGCGCAGGGCCTTGCCGTCGTTCTGGGGGTTGATGCCCAGGTCCGAGTTCTGGATGGCCTTTTCAATGAGCTTCAGGGCGGAGCCGTCCCAGGGAGAGATCAGCAGGGTCCGGGGGTCCGGGGAGGAGATAGCGGCGATCTGCTGGATGGGGGTGGGGCTGCCGTAGTAGTCCACCATGATCCGGTCCAGGACGGCGGCGTTGGCCCGGCCCGCCCGGACGGAGGCGAAGTCCGCCGCCACGGAGTCGATACTCTTTTTCATCTTGTCCTCGTATACCTTGTATTCGTCCTTCAACATAATGGAGACGCTCCTTTCAATCCTTTAAATCCTGTGTATGATATCGGTCAGGCCGGTTATTCGCGGACAATCGTGCCCACCTTCTCGCCGCAGACGGCCCGGACGATGTTCTCCGGGTCCTTCAGAGCGAAGAGCAGCACGGGGATATGGTTGTCCATGGAGAGGGACGTGGCGGTGGTGTCCATCACCATCAGGTGCTGGGCCAGCACGTCGTCGTAGCTGATGGAGTCGTATTTCACGGCGCCGGGGTCCTTTACCGGGTCGGCGGAGTAGACGCCGTCCACGTTCTTGGCCAGCAGGATGACCTCCGCGCCGATCTCGGCGGCCCGGAGGACGGCGGCGGTGTCCGTGGAGAAGAAGGGGTTCCCCGTGCCGCAGCCGAAGATGACCACCCGCCCCTTCTCCAGGTGCCGGATGGCCCGGGAGCGGATATAGGGCTCGGCGATGGGCCGCATCTCGATGGCCGTCTGAACCCGGACGGGGATGCCCTTCTGCTCGCACACGTCCGCCACGGCCAGGCAGTTCATGACGGTAGCCAGCATGCCCATGTGGTCGGCCCGGGTGCGCTCCATGCGGCCCCCGCCGTCCTTGGCCCCCCGCCAGAAGTTGCCGCCGCCGACCACCAGGCCCACTTGGACGCCCAGGTCCAGGCACTGCTTCACCACGTCGCAGACCCGGCCAATCATCTGGAAGTCCAGTCCGGTGCGCTTGTCTCCGGCCAGGGCCTCGCCGCTGATCTTCAGCAGCACCCGCCGGTATACAGGTTTTGTCATCGCGTGACCTCCCTTTCCCGAATATGTCGTTCCTATGGGATTTTACAGTGATTTCTATTTTAACGTATTTTTCCGGTTTTGCATAGGGGGTAGACGAGATTTTCCGAAAAAAAGCGGGGCGCCCCCTTGCACTTCCCTCCCCCTTTGGAATACAATAAAGCGCCCCGGCCCTTCCGCCGGGAGGAAAGGAGCCTTGCTATGATCTTTGACGGACATTCCGACCTGCTCTACGACGTGGCCCGCCGCCGCCTGGCGGGAGAAACCCATGTGCTGGAACATCACAATCTGGACCGCCTCCGCCGGGGCGGGATCGAGGGCCTGGTCCTGGCCTTCTGGTACGGCTGGGGGAGCGGCCTGACCTTCTGGCCCGGCGTCCCCGGCGGGGAGGACCCGGCCCAGCGGCTGGAGACCATGCTCTCCTGCGCCCAGGCGGAGTTTGCCGAGTGCCCCTGGCTCTCCGTGGTCCGTACGGCGGAAGAGGCGGAAGCCGCCCGTGCGGAGGGGAAAATCTACGCCTTCCTGGGCCTGGAGGGCATGGAGGGCCTGAAGGGCCCGGAGGATCTGGACCGCCTGGCCTCCCTGGGCCTCCGGCTGGGGATGCTCACCTGGAACGAGGAGAACCGCTTCGCCGCCGGGGCCGCTCAGGACCCCGCCAAGGGCCTGACGGACCTGGGCCGTCAAGCCCTCCGCCGGATGGAGGACCTGGGGATGCTCATCGACGTGTCCCATCTGAACGACGGCGGTTTTTAGATCGGAAGAGCACACGTCTGAACTCCAGTCACACAGCAAGATCTCG
>CAJUOD010000117.1 GCA_910587875.1 uncultured Oscillibacter sp.
CCAAAGTACAAGGGATGGTACTGCGCCAACAAGTCCCAGACGGTGGACTACCGCAGCAAGCGGAAAATTTATCTGGACGAAGACGAATGGGTCCTATACCCGGACCCGTCCATCCCAGCCATCGTCTCGGAGGAGCTTTGGGACCGGGCCAACGCCCTGTATAAGCGCCGCAGTGAGCAAATGAAACAGCACCAGAGCGGGGCGACGTTCCACAACCGTTACCCCTACAGCGGCAAAATCGTCTGCGAGGAGCACGGGACCAGCTTCCACAGGCAGGTGCTGAAAAGTGCCAGGGGGACCCAGGAGGTCTGGCAGTGCCGGGTCTACCGGGACAAGGGCCGGGCGGCCTGTTCCGCGCCCCAGCTCAGGACGGCGGAGTTAGACCAAATCATGGCTGATATCTTCAATCAGCTTGCCCGGAACAAAGAGGCCATTATTGACGCGGTGGTGGCGGTCCTCCAGGCTGTCCCAGACGAGCACGACTACGCCCAGGACATCCGCCGCATGGAGGGGGACCTGTCCGCCCTCCGGGCAAAAAAGGACCGCCTGCTGGAGATGAGCATTGAGGGCGTCATCTCCACGGCGGAGTTCAAACAGCGCAACGACGGCTTCAATCAGCAGATCCAGGCCCTGGAGGAACGCTTGGAAATCCTCCGGGCGGAGGCGGAAAAGGGCCGGCAAACCGGAGCGCAGTTAGAGAAAATCCGCACCGCCCTGGAGCGGAAGCTCTCCTTCCAAAACGGAATCAACTCCGCCCTGGTCACAACGATTCTGGACAAAATCGTGGTCAAGAAAACCAGCACTAAAGAGGAAATACACCTGGACGTCCACCTGAAATTCGGCGGCCCGTGGGAGGCCGCTTTCCATCGGGCGGATTCTTCCGTCTGCTTCACCCGTCCAAGAAGTACTACACCCAAAGCGCCGACCAGGAGGACCTGATCTCCATCGGCACCATCGGGCTCATCAAGGGCATTTCCAGCTTCGACCCCGCCAAGGGGGCGCGGCTGGCTACCTACGCCGCCCGGTGCATCGAGAACGAGATCCTCATGTACTTCCGCAGCCAGAAGAAGCTCCAGGGGGAGGTCTCGCTCTCCGACTCCATCGACACGGACAAGGACGGGAACGCCCTCCAGCTCATGGACATCGTGGGGGTGGACGACACCATGCTGGAGGACCTCCACGACCGGGACAACGCCCTGCGGCTCCATAAACTGGTCCGGGAGCGCCTCACCGCCCGGGAGGCGGAGATTGTCCGCCTGCGCTACGGCCTGGGGGGCACCGTGCCCCTGACCCAGCGGGAGATCGCGTCCTCCTTCGGCATCTCCAGAAGCTACGTTTCCCGCATCGAAAAGCGGGCCCTGGAGAAGCTCCGGGAGGCCCTCCAGGAGGGCCCGGAGCCCTCCGCCAAGCGCGGGAAAACGCCGGTCAGATAAGCCCGGCGTTTCTCCTCACAGCTTCAAGGACCCGATGGCCTCCCGCATCTGCTCCGCCGAGGCGTTCAGCGCCGCCCGCTCCTCCCGGCTCAGGGGCATCTCCAGAATCTCCTGCAAGCCCTTCCGGCCCACGATGGAGGGAAGGCTCAGGGCCAGGCCGTTCATGCCATACTGTCCGTCCAGCACCGCCGACACCGGCAGCACCGCCCGCTCGTCCTTCACGATGGCCTCCGCGATGCGGCCCACCGCCATGGCGATGCCGTAGTAGGTGGCCCCCTTCCGCTCAATGATTTGATAAGCGCTGTCCCGGACCTCCCGGTACAGCCGCTCCCGGTTCTCCGCTCCCAGGGTCTGGCCCCGGACCCGGCAGAAGTCCTCCAGATCCAGGCCGGAGACATTGGCCTCGCTCCAGACCGCCAGCTCGCTGTCCCCGTGCTCCCCGATGATGAAGGCGTGGATATTCCGGCTGTCCACCTCCAGTTCCGCTCCCAGGAGCTGCTTTAATCGCCCGGTGTCCAGCACCGTGCCGGAGCCGATCACCCGCTCCCGAGGATAGCCGGAAAGCCGCCAGGCCGCATAGGTCAGCACATCCACCGGGTTGGACACCACCAGCAGAATGCCGCCGAAGTCCCGGGCGGTGATTTCCTTCAGGATAGAACGCAAAATCTCCGTGTTCTTCCCGATGAGGTCCAGCCGGGTCTCTCCGGGCTTCTGGGTGGCCCCAGCGGTGATGACGGCCAGGGCGCAGTCCGTCAGGTCGTCATAGCCCCCGGCGGTGATCTCCATGGCCGCGCCGTAGGGCAGGCCGTCCCGGAGGTCCATGGCCTCCCCCTCCGCCTTCTTCTGGTTCGCGTCCAGCAGGACGAGGCGGGTGAATAAGCCCTGCTGCAAAAAGCGGAAGGCGATGGACGCCCCCACGTTGCCGCAGCCGATGACGGCGGCTTTTCTGTAGTCGATCTTCATGAAACATCCTCCCTGTTGGTCCTCATAGATTTCTTGTCGTCCGCAGCCGGGTTGTCGATGAGCCGCCCGTCCTCCCCGAAGCGGGAGCCGTGACAGGGGCAGTCCCAGCTGTGCTCCTGGGCATTGTACTTCAATGCGCAGCCCATGTGGGGGCACCGGGGGGCCGTGGGCGTCAGCAGGCTCACGGCGGACTCCCAGGCATTTGCCGCCAGCTGGGGCCGGAGGACCCTCCGGGACGGGTCGAACAGCGACCCGTAAGGGTTCTCCTTCCCTTGGACCTGGTCCGCCAGCAGCAGCGCCGCCGCCATGGAGGAGGTCATGCCCCACTTGTTGAAGCCCGTCACCACGTACAGGCCCTCCGTCCCCTTGGAGTAGGGTCCCACATAGGGCACGCCGTCCAGGGTCATGCAGTCCTGGGCGGCCCAGCGGGCGGCGATCCTCGCCTGGGGGTAATGCTTTTGGGCGAAGTCCTCCAGCTCCCGCCAGCCGCCGCTCTTCTTCCCCGTCCGGCTCCCGCCGCCGCCCAGGAGGAGGAAGCCCTTGTAGTCCCGGAAGGACAGCCCCTTGTCCCCCTCGTCCACGTACATGCCGCCCGCCTCCCGGGCGCCCTCCAGGGCCAGGACGTAGGAGCGGCTCTGGTAGAGCTTGAGGAAATAGCCCCCGTGCTTGTTGAGAACGGGGAAGTGGGTGGCAATGATGATCTTCTCCGCCGTCACCGTCCCGTGGTCGGTGACCGCCGTGCCGGGGCCCAGCTCCAGGACCTTGGTGTGCTCGTAGATCCGCAGCCCCTTGGCGATGGCGGAGGCGAATTTCAGCGGATGGAACTGGGCCTGCTTGGGGAATTTCACCGCCCCCGCCGTGGGCATGGGCAGAGTGTCCGTCTTTGCATACTCCGCCGGGAAGCCCAGGCGGGCCAGGGCCTCCAGCTCCCGGTCCAGCTTCCGCCGGTCCGTCAGGGCGTAGACGCAGCTGTCCCGCTCCTCGAAATCGCAGTCGATGGTTTGACAGAGTTCCCGGTATTTTCCCAGGGCGGCCCGGTTGGCCTCCAAGTACAGCCGGGCCCGCTCCGGGCCGAACTCCCGGAGGAGCCTGGAGTAGATCAATCCGTGCTGGAACGTGACCTTGGCGGTGGTGTTCCCCGTCACGCCGCCGCAGATTCGATCCGCCTCCACCAGGGCGTAGTCCGCCCCCGCCCGGTCCAGCCGGTAGGCGCACAGCAGCCCCGCAAGGCCCCCGCCGATGATCAGCACGTCCGTCTTCAGGTCCCCGTCCAGGGGGGCGAACTCCGGCAGCTCCGCCGTCTGCCTCCAAATGGAATCCTCCATGGAATCACCTCGGCGTTAGCTTGAGCCGAAAGGCGGAAAATCATACCTCCGCCCTGGTCGGCTTTTACGAAATTTCCCAGTTCCTCGCCCATTTAAATTGTTGAATCCGTCGAAATAAATTTTACCTCTTGACAAACCCGCCCCGACAGGCGTATTCTGTGCCCAAGTTCACAAGCGCAAACCGATGACGCGGACGAGTAGGCAGGGCCTTGGTTCTCAAAGAGAGCCGCCGGTGGTGAGATGGCGGCAGAAACGAGCCTGTTGAATGGACCGCGGAGGGCGGGTCGAACGGGATTCCCCAAGTAGATTCCGACGGGCTTTTCCCCCGTTACCAAGGAAAGGCGCGTGATGGCGCGCCGCCGAGCGGGCGATTTTATCATCGCCAATTTGGGTGGCACCGCAGAAGTTTCAAGACTTTTGTCCCAAAGGTACCTGTAAGGGTCCTTTCGCGGACGGAGGTCTTTTTTTGACGCTCCGCCTCCGGAAAGACCAGCGATTTGAAAGGAGCAAGCGTCATGACATTCGAGAAAATTCCCTACAAGATCTACCTCTCCGAGCAGGAGATGCCGCAGACCTGGTACAACGTCCGGGCCGACATGAAGACCAAGCCCGCCCCCCTGCTGAACCCCGGCACGGGAGAAGCCATGGGCTTCGAGGACCTCCGCCCCGTCTTCTGCGACGAGCTCATCCGCCAGGAGCTGGACAACGACACCCGGGAGATCCCCATCCCCGCGGAGATCCGGGACTTCTACAAGATGTACCGCCCCTCCCCCCTGGTCCGGGCCTACTGCCTGGAGGAAAAGCTCCAGACCCCGGCGAAGATCTACTACAAGTTCGAGGGGAACAACACCTCCGGGTCTCACAAGCTGAACTCCGCCATCGCCCAGGCCTACTACGCCAAACAGCAGGGCCTCAAGGGCGTCACCACCGAGACCGGAGCGGGCCAGTGGGGCACCGCCCTCTCCATGGCCTGCGCCTACCTGGGGCTGGACTGCAAGGTCTACATGGTCAAGGTCAGCTACGAGCAGAAGCCCTTCCGCCGGGAGGTCATGCGGACCTACGGCGCGGCGGTGACCCCCTCCCCCTCCATGGAGACGGAGATTGGGAAGAAGATTCTCGCCGAGCACCCCGGCACCACCGGCTCCCTGGGCTGCGCCATCTCCGAGGCGGTGGAGGCCGCCGCCGCGAACCCCGGCTACCGCTACGTGCTGGGGAGCGTTTTGAACCAGGTCCTCCTTCACCAGTCCATCATCGGCCTGGAGACCAAGGCGGCTCTGGACAAATACGGCGTGGTCCCCGATATCATCATCGGCTGCGCCGGGGGCGGCAGCAACCTGGGCGGCCTGATTTCCCCCTTCATGGGCGAGAAGCTCCGGGGAGAGAAGGACTACCGCATCATCGCCGTGGAGCCCGCCTCCTGCCCCAGCTTCACCCGGGGCCGGTTCACCTACGACTTCTGCGACACCGGCATGGTCTGCCCCCTGGCGAAGATGTACACCCTGGGCAGCGGCTTCATCCCCTCCGCCAACCACGCCGGAGGCCTCCGGTATCACGGCATGAGCCCCGTCCTCTCCCAGCTCTACCACGACGGCTATATGGAGGCCGTCTCCGTGGAGCAGACGAAGGTCTTTGAGGCGGCGGAGGCGTTCGCCCGGGTGGAGGGCATCCTCCCGGCCCCGGAGTCCAGCCACGCCATCCGGGTCGCCATTGACGAGGCGATAAAGTGCAAAGAGACTGGGGAGGAGAAGACCATCGTCTTCGGCCTGACGGGCACCGGGTACTTCGACATGGTGGCCTATGAGAAGTTCCACAACGGGGAGATGACGGACTATATCCCCACGGACGCCGAGCTCCAGCAGAGCTTTGACAAGCTGCCCCGAGTTCCGGGGCTGGACTGAACAGCATAAAAGAGGCCGCCCCGTTGGGGCGGCCTCTGCTCTCAGGTTCTCAAACGATAGGAAATTCGGGAATGCCCGCCGCTCCGGCGGCGATGCTGTACTCGGGGAAGCACACCACGACCGTGCCGTCCTCCCGGACGTAGAAGCCGGTGGTCTCGTCCACGGTGGTGAAGCCCCCCTGGTCCGCCGGGAAGAAGTAGGTGAAGCCCTCCTCATCCACACTCTCGTCAATCTGCTTTTGAATGGAGGCGTTGCAGACTTCCACCCAGTCCTCCCCCAGATAGTCCCGGAGGGTCAGGTCCCGGTCCTCGGAGAGGTCCAGGTTGTAGTAATACCGCTCCTCCATGGAGGACACCCAGCCCTCCGCGAAGGTGACCACGAAGGAGACCCGGCTGTCCGACTGGCTCTTGACCTCGTAGTTCACGATGACGTCCATCTCCCGGCCGGCCCACTCCTCTTCCGTGCCGCCGGTGGCGAAGAAGGCCTCCCGGTAGTCGTCCCAGTCCTGCTGGGCCTTGGCCAGGTGGGCGTCCATCTTCTCCTGGATGACGGCGTTGACCTTCTCCGCCAGCTCGCTCTCCGATTCCACCTGGGGAACGGTCACATCGTAGTGGATGCCGTCCTCCGTTTTGTCATAGTCCACAAAGGTCAGCACCTGGAACAGCCCGCCCAGGACGGGCACTTCCGCCGCCGCCTTGGCGATGGTGGGGGACAGGTTCAGCCCCGCCAGCACCGCGCAGAAGCACGCGGCGGCGGAGGCCCAGCGCCGGATGGTCCGGCCCCGGCGGGCCCGGTACCGGGCCTTGCCCTCCCGGATGCCCGCCTGGACCCGGGTCTCCAGCTCGGCGGGGATGGGGGTGTTGTCGTATTCCTCTTTCGCGTTCTTAAATTCGTTCATCAGTATTCCGCTCCTTCCATGGCGACGCGCAGCTTTTTCAGCCCCGCGTACAGGCGGCTCTTCACCGTGCTGATGTTCTGCCCGGTGACCTCGCCGATCTCCTTCAGGGTCAATTCCTCGTAAAACCGCAGCTTGATGACGGTCCCCACCTCTCTGGGCAGGGCGTCCACCCGCCGGGCCAGGGACTCGTCCGGGGGCTCCGGGTCCTCCCGGCCCGGCTCCATTCCCTCCTCCGGGAAGGGGACCACCCGGCTCCGCCGCCGCAGGATATCCGTACAGGCGTTCATCAAAATGCGGGTGAACCAGGTCTTCACGGCCCCGGGGTCCCGGAGGCCGTCCTGGCGCTCCAGCGCCCGGCAGACGGCGGTCTGCACCGCGTCCAGGGCGTCCTCCCGGTCGTGGAGGACGCTGTAGGCCAGCCGGTAGGACCGGGCCTGGGTCTCGATGAGGAACTCCGTCAATCTCTCTTCCTTTGTCACAACGATGCTCCTTTCCTGGGCGCCGCCGCCCGGCGCCTGGGCTTCTTGGCGGCGTCTGTAGTATAGACGGAGAAGGGGGGCAAAAAGTTTGGGGGAGCGAAAAAATTTTTTCAGCTGGAAAAAGGGCCCGCCTCACGGCGGGCCCTCTGCTCACTCCGTATAGGCCCGGACGGCCTGGCGCAGAAAGGCGGCGCAGCCGGGGACCTCCTTGTCATAGTAAGCCGTGAAGCGCTCGTCCGCCGTGTACAGCTCCGCAAGCCCTCGGTGGGCCTGGGGGGTGTAGGCCGTCCACGTACAGGACAGCCAGCGGCGGTGGAGCTCCGCGATTCTTTGGCCCTCCGGCCCCGCCGGGTCCTCCCCGGTCCGGACGGCGGCAGCCAGGGCGGAGAGGATCTCCGCCTCCAGGGCCTTCCACTGCCCGTGTTCCTCCTCCGTCATGGAGAGGAGCTTGGCGTTGGAGCCTTCCACGGCCTCCCGGCCGTACTTCTCCCGGATTTCCTTGCCGTACCGTTCCTCGTTGGCCTCCACGGCCCGGCGCTTGAACGCCTCGAATTTTTCCTTGTCGGTCATGGGTCTTCCTCCTTTTGCCTCGTTAATGGTTTTCTCTACTGTCAGGATCAGGGCGTCCAGCCGCTGCCGCCGGGCCTCCAGCGCCGCCAGGTGGCTCCGCAGCGCCTCCAGACGGTCGAAGCCCGGCGCGTCCAGAATCTCCCGGACGGCCTCCAGCTCCAGCCCCAGTTCCTTGTAAAACAGGATGTCCTGGAGCCGGTCCACCTCCCGGGGGCCGTAGAGCCGGTAGCCCGCTTCCGTGGTCCGCCGGGGCTTGAGCAGGCCCTTTTGGTCGTACCAGCGCAGGGTCCTGGGCGTGACCCCGGCCAGCTCCGCCAGGGCTTTTACGGTGTATTCCATAGCTGTATCCCTCCTGACAAACGAGAGTATAAGGGTTGACGCAGCGTCAAGGTCAAGGGGTAACTTCAACTTTTCTGAAAAATTTTTCGGTTGCCTTCCCGGCGAAAGTCCGATACTATATTTATAACCAATTGATCACAAGGAGGACCCCGCCATGGACCGCTTTTCCATTCTAGTAGGCGACATCACAACATCGGACGCGGAGGCCATCGTCAACGCCGCCAACACCACCCTCTTGGGGGGCAGCGGGGTGGACGGGGCCATCCACCGCGCCGCCGGACCGGGCCTCCTGGCGGAGTGCCGGACCCTGGGGGGCTGCGAAACCGGGCAGGCGAAGCTCACCAAGGGCTACAACCTCCCCGCCAGGTACGTGCTCCACACCCCCGGCCCCATCTGGCGGGGCGGAACCCACGGCGAGGCGGCGGCGCTGGCCTCCTGCTACCGCTCCTGTTTGGAGCTGGCGGAGGCGCACGGCGTTGAGTCCGTGGACTTCCCCTCCATCTCCACCGGGGTCTACGGCTACCCCATGG
>CAJUOD010000118.1 GCA_910587875.1 uncultured Oscillibacter sp.
GGATGTCCAGGTACTCGATCCATTCCTCGTTGCTGATATTGGTAAACGCGCTCCAGCAGGTGTCCGCCAGCCAGAAAAAGGGCTCTCCGTCCCGCAGCAGGCGGGTTTGGTCCGCGGAAACTCGCAGCGTCATGGCCCCCTCCTCAGTCCAGGTCCTCGCCGTTGGTGGCGATGACTTTTTTGTACCAGTAAAAGCTGTCCTTCCTGCGGCGTGCAAGGGTGCCTCCGCCCTCGTTGTCCTTGTCCACATAGATAAAGCCATAGCGTTTTTTCATCTCGCCGGTGGAGGCGGATACCAGGTCAATGGGGCCCCACATGGTGTAGCCCAGCAGCGGCACGCCGTCCATTTCCACCGCCTTTCCCATGGCTTCGATATGGGCCCGCATGTAATCAATGCGGTAGCTGTCGTGGATGGAGCCGTCCTCCTCCACCTTGTCCGCCGCGCCCAGGCCGTTTTCCACGATGAACAGCGGCTTCTGATAGCGGTCGTACAGGGTGTTGAGGGTCAGGCGCAGGCCCGCCGGATCGATCTGCCAGCCCCACTCGCTGGCTTTCAGGTAAGGATTCATCAGAGATTTGATGGCGGCGTTGCCGGGTTTTTTGTACTTTTCCACGGTCTCAGGATCGGCGGAGGTGCTGCGGCTGGCGTAGTAGCTGAAGCTGACAAAGTCCACGGCGCCTTCTCTCATTGCCGTCAGATCTTCTTCCGTGCAGTCCAGCTTGACGCCGGCCCGCTCCATCCGCTTCAGGGCCCAGATGGGGTACTCGCCCCGGGCCTGCGCGTCGATGAAGAAATAGTTGTCCCGGTCCGCCTCCATGGCGGCGTATACGTCGTCCGGGCTGCAGGTGAAGGGATAGTACTGGCCCCCGGCCAGCATACAGCCCACCATGCACTCCGGCATCATCTGATGGGCCAGCTTCACGGCTTTCGCGCTGGCCACCAGCTCATAGTGGGCGGCCTGATACTTGATCTGCTCCTGATCCTCCCCCTCTTCAAAGACAATGCCCGCGCCCATGAAGGGCATATGCAGCAGCATATTGATCTCATTAAAGGTGATCCAGTATTTTACCTTGTTCTTGAAACGGCTGAAGATTGCGGCGCAGTATTTCAGGTAAGCACCGACCATCCGCCTGTCCTTCCAGCCGCCGTATTTCTTGATGAGCGCGATGGGGGCGTCGAAGTGGCAGATTGTCACCAGGGGCTGAATGCCGTATTTCAGGCACTCGTCAATCAGGCTCTCATAGAACGCGAGGCCGGCTTCGCAGGGGACATCGTCGTCCCCGTTGGGAAGAACGCGGGTCCACGCGATGGAGAAGCGGTAAACCTTGAAGCCCATCTCCGCGAAGAGAGCGATGTCCTCCTTATAATGGTGGTACATGTCGATGGCCTCGTGAGCGGGGTAACGGTGGGCAGAGTCACAGTCCAGCATCTTCATCTGGCCCCGGGCCACCTTCATCCGGTCCGGGCCAAAGGGCACCACGTCCACGCTGCTCAGCCCGCGTCCGCCCTCCTGATACGCGCCCTCGCATTGGTTGGCGGCCGTCGCGCCGCCCCACAGGAAACCGTCAGGGAATCTGCTCATGGGAAATTCCTCCTATTGTCGAAAAACTGCTGTCTAAAAGATATCGGAAAGGAAGATAGCTACGAAAGGAACCCATCAGGGGTTCCTTTCGTTTTCAATAAAGAAGTTTTCAGAACTTCTCACGGGTTCTGAAAACTTGCTCAGGCTGTCGAAAAAGTATTTTTCGACAGCCTGAGCCGTGTTGGGCAACACGGCTATCCCGATGCGGTAAAAGGGGAAGATCAGGCTTTCGCGCCGTTCTCCTTGTAGGTTGCCAAGCCGATGCCTAGGGCGATGACAAACGCCAGGACGGAGGCCGCCAGAACGACCCACATGCTGTACAGACCCGTTCCGCCGGCGTCAATATAGCCGGGCAGGCCAAAGAGGCCCAGACCGCCGGGGATATAGCGCTTTGCGCCCAGAAGGCCCACTAGGGCGCCCGCGATACCGGAGCCGATGCAGCCGGCGATGAAGGGTTTCTTCTTGGGCAGGTTGACGCCGTAGATAACCGGCTCCGTGATGCCGAACATGCAGGAGATGAAGGCCGGGATGCCGATCTTTTTCAGCTTCTGGTCCTTCGTGCGCAGGATCACGGCCAGCACCGCGCCCGCCTGGGCGAAGGGGGTGGCAAAGGTGCCGGGCATGATGAAGTCATAGCCCAGGTTGGCAATGTTGATATAGCCCAGGGGAATGATGGACCAGTGGAAGCCGAAGATGACCAGCACCTGCCAAAAGGCGCCGACGATCAGGCAGCCCAGGGTGGCGCCAATGACGGGGATGTTGAACAGGGACTCAAACACCAGGGTCAGCACGCCGCAGATGATACCGGATACAGGCCCGATGATGAGGTAGGTCAGGGTGGACATGATGACCAGAACGCACACGGGGGTGATGAAGTTCTTGATCATGTCGGACAGGTGATTGTTCAGCCACTTTTCCAGCTTGGCGGCGAAGAAGCAGCAGAGGACGATGGGAATAACGGAGGAAGTATAGCCGGAGGCCGGGAAAATCACGGGGATTCCGAAGAAGGTGGTATAGAAGCTCATCTCAAAGGCGGAACCAGTGAGTATGGTGCCGAGAGCTTCGCCGCCTTTCAGGGCAACCATGGTGGGATAACACAGCGAGATGCCCAGCGCCAGACCTGTGAACTCATTCATCTTGAACTTCTTGGCGGCGGTGTAGCCCAGGATGACCGGCAGGAAGTAGAAGAAGCCGTCGGCCACGGTGTACCAAATCATGTACGCGCCGGAGGAGGCGTCCAGAATGTGGAAGAAGGTCAGCAGAGTCAGAACGCCCTTGATGATACCGGAAGCGCCCAGCAGGGTAATCGTGGGGGCCATGATGCCCGAGATCATGTCGATCAGGATGGTGGCCACATTTTTCTTGCCGCCGGAGGAGGGATCCTCCTCCACCGCGTTGCCCTCTTCGTCAACAGCGCCCATGCCCTGGAGGTGCCCCACCTCGAGGACCGCGTCATAGACCTCGCCTACGGCGTTGCCGATGACCACCTGATACTGGCCGTTGGCCTGGAGGACCTTGAGAACTCCGTCGGTCTGATTGAGGATTTCGGTGTTTGCCTTGCTCTCGTCTTTCAGTTTGAAGCGCAGCCGGGTGATGCAGTGGGTAATGCTGTTGATGTTTTGTTTGCCGCCCACATTTTGGATAATGATGCGGGCCAGCCCGTCGTACTTGCTTGCCATGGTTTTCCGCTCCTTTTCATAATATTTGCCATCCGTGGCCAGACAGGGGGAACGGCGGCTGGGACGGCCTGTGTGGTACAAGCAGGATTATAGCATTCCCGCCGCTCTGTAATGAAAAATAGGGAGTGAATCCTAAAAGTTTGTGAAAACCATTTAATTCTTTCCGACGCTTTTTGTTGACCAGATATAACCACAATAAAGCAAGCGCTGAAATTTAGTAAATTATTAATTAACTTTATGATAAATTCTGCAATTCCTCCTCGGTAATGGGGGCGTTCAGGTCCAGCACCGTTCCCCGGATGACGATCCGGGGGCGAAACAGGATGCGGACGCTTTCAGGGATCTTATGCTGCATCTGCTCGTGAAGCCGGACCACCGCCAGAGCGCCCATACGCTCCTTGTGGACGCCCATGGTGGTCAGAGGCGGGTCCATCATCTGGCACAGGCTGGAGTCGTCGAAGCCGATCACCGACACATCCCAGGGGATGCGCAGGCCGTATTCCTTGATGGCCCGGCAGCATCCGGCGGCGATGCTGTCATTATCGGCGAAAAACGCGGTGGGCAGGATGGGGTCCGTAGACAGGTACGCCCGCATGTCGGCGGCGGCGGCCTCCGGCGTGACGCCCACCCGGACTACGCGGCGCATGGCGTCCTTGGCCATCGGCTCCGGCAGAAAGCGGCAGCCCATATTATATCCGTCCTGCCGCCGCAGGAAATTGCGGATATCCACACTGCTGTGGAGATAGCCCAGCCGGGTGTGACCGCAGCCGATCAAATACCGCACGGCGTCCATAACGCCGTACCGGTTGTCGATGCCTACCAGGTCGAAAGGCTCTGTTGGGAAAAAGTTATCCAGCACCACCAGAGGAACCCCTACTTTGGAAAACAGCTTCATGTCCGTGGCGTGCATCTCCGTAGCCAGAAGGATGATGCCGTCGCTTTTGAGGGAGTGCAGGCTGCGCATCTGTTCCTGATGGTTCTGGGTTCCATAGAAATAAGAGATGGACAGGTGATACCCCAGCTCGGCGGCCTTTTCAGCCACGCCCTCGGTGAGCTGCTCAAAAAAAGGCGTGTCGGAGAACACCTTTCCGTGGCGCTTGTAAATGACAAGCTGGATCATGCCCCGCTTGCTTGGACTGGCCCGGTCCTCTATGACATAGCCCAATTCACTGGCCTTTTCCAAAATCATGGCCCTGGTCGCCTCGCTGACGCCGGGGCGTCCCCGAAGGGCCAGGGATACCGCGGCCTGGGACAGCCCAAGTTCCCGGGCAATATCTTTCGCGAAAACCGCCATGCGCAAAACCTCCCTGTGAGCATCATGTCCTTTTATATAACATACTGAAATCCGCCAAGGTTGTCAACTTAATTTTACTAAATTAATGAGTAAATTTTGGAGAGACTTTATTGCGGTTTTGTGGATGATTCGCAAAAGCTCTCCTTGGAAAACTGCTGATTTGTAGAAATACGGACCGGCGGGTCCTGAGGAACAGGGCGGACGCGGAGGCCATGGTATAATGCGCTCATCAAAATCTAATGGGAGGTCTGCCATGGAACCGATCAAACTGGGCTTTGCCCCTACCCGGCGCAGTATCTTCTCCGCTCCGGACGCGGTGAAATACCGGAACCTTACCGCCGGCCGGCTGCGGGAGCTGGGCGTGGACTTTGTAGACATTGACGACATCAACGAAGAGGGTCTGCTCTACAGCGAGGATGACCGTCTGAAGGTCCTGGAGAAATTCAGGGCCGCCGGGGTAGACGGGTTGATGCTGCCCCACTGCAATTTCGGCACGGAGTACCTCTGCGCCCGCCTGGCCAAGGACCTGGGCGTGCCGGTCCTTTTGTGGGGTCCTCTGGACGAGCGGCCTGAGCCGGACGGCAGCCGGCTGCGGGATACCCAGTGCGGGCTGTTCGCCACTGGCAAGGTCCTGCGCCGCTTCCGGGTCCCCTTTACTTACCTGACCAACTGCCGCCTGAGCGATCCGGTGTTTGAGAGGGGAGTGAGAGATTTCCTGGCGGTGTGCCGTGTGGTGAGGACCTTCCGAAATATCCGCATCCTGCAGATCGGCCCCCGGCCCTTCGACTTCTGGTCCACCATGTGCAATGAGGGCGAGCTGCTGGAGCGCTTTCACGTCCAGCTTGCCCCCGTTCCCCTGCCCGAGCTAACCGCGGAGGTCAAAAAGGCCATCGCGGATGGAGCCCAGGTCCAGGAGACCATTTCCTACTGCCGCGCCCATATGGAGATCAACGTCACGGATGAGCAGCTGACGAACGTGGCGGGGCTTGCCGTGGCGATGGAGCGGCTGGTAAAGAAGTATCACTGCAATGCCGGGGCCATCCAGTGCTGGAACGCGCTCCAGAGCGAGCTGGGCATCATGCCCTGCGCCGCCAACGCCTTGCTGAACGACAAGGGTATCCCGGTGGTCTGTGAGACGGACATCCATGGGGCCATTACGGCTCTCATGGTGGAAGCCGCCGCCAACGACGGGACCCGTTCCTTCTTCGCCGACTGGACCATCCGCCACCCGGACATTGAGAACGGCGAGCTGCTCCAGCACTGCGGCCCCTGGCCCCTCAGCGTGGCGGGCTGCAAGCCCTGTATCACCTATCCCCTGGCGTTCAGCTATCCCGGAGCGATTACCGCCGAGGCAAAGCACGGCAATCTGACCCTGGCGCGGTTTGACGGCGACAACGGCGAATACTCCCTGCTGCTGGGAAACGCGAAGGGTGTGGACGGGCCGAAGGGGATGGGCACCTATCTCTGGGTCGAGGTGGACAATATCAGGCGCCTGGAGGCCAAGATTGTGGAGGGCCCCTATATCCATCACTGTGTCGGCATCCACAAGGATGTGGTCCCGGTGCTGTATGAGGCCTGCAAATACATCGGCGTGAAGCCTGATCTGTATGATCCCATAGAGGAAAACGTGAAAGCATATTTGAGAGGTGAATGACGTGAATGAACTGAAAGCAATGTCTTACGACCTGCGCCGGGATGTGGTGGACATGATCGTCGCCGGGAAAGGCGGACACATCGGCGGCGACATGTCCATGATGGACGTGCTGGTCACACTGTATTTCAAAGTGATGAATATCTCCCCGGAAAATCAGGACGACCCCAACCGGGACCGCTTCATCCTCAGCAAGGGCCACAGCGTGGAAGCGCTGTACGCGGTCCTGGCGAAGAAGGGATTCTTCCCCATTGAGCAGGTGATCTCCGAGTTTTCCAAATTCGGCTCCAAGTTTATCGGGCATCCCAACAACAAGCTCCCCGGCATTGAGATGAACTCCGGTTCCCTGGGACACGGTCTCCCCGTCGCTGTGGGCATGGCTCTGGCGGGAAAGATGAACGGCGCGCCCTACCGGGTCTACACCATTATGGGCGACGGCGAGTTGGCGGAGGGTTCCGTCTGGGAGGGCGCCATGAGCGGCGCTCACTATATGCTGGATAACCTGTGCGCCGTGGTGGACAGGAACCGCCTGCAGATCTCCGGCTCCACGGAGGACGTCATGCACCACGACGATCTGCAGGCCCGCTTTGAAGCCTTCGGCTGGCACGTGATCCAGGTGGACGGCCATGATTATGACGCCCTGGCCGCCGCCTTTGAGGAGGCCGAGGCCACAAAGTGCAGGCCGACGCTGCTGATTGCCAATACGGTCAAGGGCTGCGGCTCCGCTGTCATGGAAAACAAAGCCGCGTGGCACCATCATGTGCCCACCTCGGAGGAATACGAACAAATCATGTCTGACTTCACCGCCAGAAAGGAGGCCGCCCTTCATGAATAAGATTCCCAACCGGCAGGCCATCTGCGAAACGCTGATGGAGCACGCCAAAACGGATCGGGACATCGTGGTCCTGTGCAGCGACTCCCGGGGCTCCGCGTCCCTGACGCCGTTTTTCAGCGCCTTCCCGGAGCAGTCCGTAGAAGTGGGTATCGCCGAGCAGGATCTGGTGGGCATCGCGGCCGGACTTGCCAGCTGCGGCAAAAAGCCCTGGTGCGCTTCCCCCGCCAGCTTCCTCAGCACCCGGAGCTATGAGCAGTGCAAGGTGGACGTGGCCTACTCCAACACAAATGTCAAGCTGATCGGGATCTCCGGCGGCGTCAGCTACGGGGCCCTGGGCATGAGCCATCATTCCGCCCAGGACATCGCCGCCATGAGCGCTATCCCCAACATGCGGGTCTATCTCCCCAGCGACCGGCATCAGACGAAGAAGCTGGTGGAGGCGCTGCTTCAGGACAGTCAGGGCGCCTATATCCGCGTGGGCCGGAACCCCGTGGAGGACGTCTACAGCGAGGAGGACTGCCCCTTTGTCATGGACAGAGCCACGGTGCTGGCGGAAGGGACCGATATTCTGCTGGTCGCCTGCGGCGAAATGGTAAAGCCCGCCGTGGACGCGGCGGCCCTGCTGAAAGCGGAGGGAATCTCCGCCGCGGTCCTGGACATGTACTGCGTCAAGCCTTTTGACACGGAAACCCTTTTGCAATACGCCGCCAGGGTAAAAGCGGTGGTCGCCGTGGAGGAACACGCTCCCACCGGCGGAATGGGAAGCATGGTGGCGCAGGCTGTGTCCGCCGGCTGCCCGAAGAAGGTCCGGTGCATGGCTCTGCCGGACGCGCCTGTCATTACCGGCACTTCTCAGGAGGTTTTTGACCATTACGGCCTGAACGCCGCGGGGATTGCCGGGGCCGCGAAAAGCCTGTTGTGATGGGCGGCTATATCTTAGCGATCGACCAGTCCACCCAGGGGACCAAGGGCCTGCTGTTTGACGGGCTGGGCGCCTTGATCGCCCGGGCGGACAGGGCTCACCGGCAGATCGTCAACGACAAGGGCTGGGTGGAGCACGATCCGGCGGAAATTTTGGAGAACACCGTCGCCGTCTGCGGCGATGTACTGGCAAAGGCCGGCGTGGACGCGGGCGGTGTGGCGGCGATCGGCCTTTCCAACCAGCGGGAAACCACCCTTATGTGGGACGCCGTTTCC
>CAJUOD010000119.1:0-3922 GCA_910587875.1 uncultured Oscillibacter sp.
GGTCCAGACCCAGAAGGGCGGTTTCGCCGCCAGCGTGGACAAGGTCTTTGCGGCGGGCGACATGCGCCGGGGGCAGTCCCTGGTGGTGTGGGCCATCGCCGAGGGGCGGACCGCGGCGGCGGAGGTGGACGCGTACCTCAACGGCTACACGAACCTGGTGCGGGTCGTGTAAAGCTTTCGGCGGCGGCGTCTTTCGAGAGGTTTCTCGAAGACGCCGCCGCTTCTGTGCGTTTTGACCTTGCCCGCCGGAGGGGCTTATTTGAATTGGACAATCACGCGGTAGCGGCGGTCAATAGCCTTCACGATGGGCTCATAGACCTCCTTTACCATCTTGAGGGCGAGCTCATTGGCGGCCTGCCCGTTTGCCGCAGTGTCGAATTTCTCCACCAGCCGGGCCCGCAGGTCCCGCTCAATGGCGTTGTAGTCCGCCAGGGTCAGCTCAATGTCTCCCCGCGCCAGCAGGCTTTCCTCCACCGCGTCCACGATGATGTCGTCCGGGTCAATTTCAATGGCCTGTAAGTAGGCGTGGCCGATTCGGATCGTCACCGTTTTCTCCTTTCGGTCCTCGATCACATTGGCGGCGGTCAGACTGTCCAGATCCACGACGAAGTAGCCTGTTCCGGTGTAGGATACATTCTGCGTCTTCTTCATGAAGTCGAAATCCAGCTGCCTGATGAGGCGGTCGGTCAGCTTTGTGGAGACCGTGCCGCGCTGCGTGCTGACGATCAGCTTCCGGGTCTCGTTTTGGCCGGAGAGGATGACGTCGGAGAAATTGACCTCCACGCCGCTGGACTGGAGGTAGATTGTGTTCAGATCCACCCGCTCGATGCCGTCCGAAACCTGGATATGTAAGGGATCGGCGCCGTGGACGCAGCCCCAGACGACGACGGCCAGGAGCAGCGCCGCCAGCACGGCGGCGGCGATATTCAAGCGTTTCTGCCGGTTCTTCATGGCCTCATCCCCCCTGCGGAAGCAAGCTCCGGATCAGCCCTGCCGCTCCCTCCCGTGGGCGGCGTCGGGAGCGCGATTTGGAACAGCTCCCTCAGGATCCACCTGAGGATAAAGAAGGTGAGCAGCGGCATGAGGCAGTTGGTCAGGATCAGGATGGCAATCGAATTCAGGCACCGGCGGATGGTGTTCTGAAAGTGGAGCATGAGGTCGGAGAGATCGTCCATGGCTGTCTGGAAGAGGTCCGACAGCTTTTCAAAAATGGTCTTCTCCTCAGCGCCGCCCTCCATGGCCTCGTTGAGCTTTCCGGCCCCGTCCTCCGTTTCTTCGATGGTGTCGCTGACGTACGCCATGAGATCGGACGCGACGACCTCGGTGATGTGCGTATTGCAGGGGACCACAAACGCCGCCGCCAGGCCGAGTACGCAGAGCCGGATCGCCAGGCTCCTTAAGATGTGCCGCCTGGTGGTGACGAACAGGACCCCCATGAAGCAGGCCAGCGGGATGAGGATCGCGAATGCCGCCTGCACCCCGTACCGGATCAGGATTTTCTCCAGGAACAGGACCACGAGGATGGCGACGAAATAGATGTTCATGTCCGCCAGGCTGTCCGCCAGAGGCGTGGCGAAGTCGTCCGGCAGGGCGGAGATCGCCAGAGAGGTGGAAAGGGTAGCCGCCGATAGCTTCATCACGGTGTCGCTGCTGTCCTCAATGCTTTCGACGGAGTCCCTGACAAAGGACGACTCCGGAAGCGCCGCCGTGACCACGAAAAATGAAAGGGCGGCGATGAGGCACAGCGATAGGATTTTGACTGCCAGGGCGGCGTGCTTTGCGGATAACATGTCCATTCCCTCCTTGTAATTCTGTCGGATCCGTCGGGGCCGCGGGGCGGGATTTCAAGTTGCGTTTCCAGCTTTCCTGTGTTATAATAATATAGATAGTTTGTTTGACCAATATGAAACGAGGTGAGACCATGGACGGCAGCAGCAGTCGAAGAAGGGGCGTGGTGTTCCGATCCCGCCGGGACGTCTTCGGCCGCGCGCCGGGGCCGTCCTGAGTGCCTTGCGCTTGGATTTGAACGCCATTGCCCGTGTTCCCCCCGCGAAAGGCGGGCGGCCCGAGGGCAGTGGTATTTTTGCGCCCTTTTTTGCCGCCGCTCCGCCCTTTCCCAGACACGTAAAGGAGGTACGGAGCAATGAACGAGAAGCTGATACTGAACAGCGAGGCCATGACCGCCGCGCAGCGCCCGGACTACCGGGGGGAGATCGCCGCGCTCCTCCGGGGAGCCCTGACGCCGAAGCCCCTGAAGGAGCGGATTCTCTCCTATCACGAGAACGACGTCGCTTCGGCCCTGGAGCTCTTGAGCCGGGAGGAGCGGAAGCGGCTTTACGGCATCCTGGACGCCGCCTCCCTGGCGGGAATTTTGGAATACTCCGGGCGGCTGGACGAGTACATTGGGGAGCTGTCCGTCCGCAAGCAGGTGGACGTGCTCTCCCTGCTGGAGACCGCCACGGCGGCGGAGTGCCTCCAGCAGATGGAGAAGGGCCGCCGGAACACGCTGACGGAGCTGATGGACAGGGAGGTCCGGGAGGAGATCCTGCTGCTCAGCTCCTTCGACGAGGACGAGATCGGCAGCAAAATGTCCACCAATTTCATCTCCATCCCCGCGGGCAGCACGGTCCGCCAGGCCATGCGGACCCTCATCGATCAGGCGGAGGAGCACGACAACATCTCCACCCTCTATGTGGTGGGGGAGGACGAGGTGCTGGTGGGAGCCATTGAGCTGAAAAAGCTCATCATCGCCCGGGAGCACACCGCCCTGGAGGATATCACCCGGACCTCCTACCCCTACGTCTACGCCGGGGAGCCGGTGGACGAGTGCCTGGAGCGCATCAAGGACTATTCCGAGGATTCCATCCCCGTGCTGGACGGGGAGAGCCGCCTGCGGGGCGTACTGACCTCCCAGGAGCTGGCGCGCCTCCTGGACGACGTCCTGGGCGACGATTACGCCAAGCTGGCGGGCCTCTCGGCGGAGGAGGACCTGCGGGAGCCCTTGAGAAAGAGCATCGGCAAGCGCCTGCCCTGGCTGGTGGTTCTGCTGGGACTGGGGCTGGTGGTGTCCAGCGTGGTGGGGCTGTTCGAGCCCGTGGTGGCCCGGCTGGCCGTGGCGGTCAGTTTCCAGACCCTGATTCTGGACATGTCCGGCAACGTGGGCACCCAGTCCCTGGCTGTGACGATCCGCGTTTTGATGGACGAGCGGGTGGGCAGGGGGCAGAAGCGCTTCCTGGTCCGCAAGGAGGCCCGGGTGGGCCTTGTAAACGGCCTGATCCTGGGCGGGCTGTCCACCGTGCTGGTGGGGGCGTACCTGGTCGCGTTCAAGGGCCAGGCGCCGGGCTTTGCCTTCTCCGTGTCCCTGTGCACAGGGCTGGCGCTGCTGGTGTCCGTCGTGCTGTCCAGCCTGTCGGGGACGGTGATTCCGATTCTCTTCAAGCGCCTGAACGTGGACCCGGCCGTGGCCTCCGGCCCACTGATTACCACGGTGAACGACCTCATCGCGGTGGTCTCCTATTACAGCCTGGTCTGGGTGCTTTTGATGAGTCTCCCGGGCTTTTAAGTAGCTCCCCCGGAGCCGCCGGTTAATCCGGCGGCTCCGGGGGAGAGCGTTTCGCTGCGGTTTTGATCCTGTTTTCCACGGGGGGCCGTCCCGCGCGTCCTCCGGCGGTTACCACTCCCGCTTGATCTCCGACTCCTCCACCTGGTAACGGCGCAGGAATTCCTGGAGATCCCGGCTGTCCCGGAGGAGCATCAGCTCCTCGAACCGGCCGCTGACAGGGTCCTTGAAGCCCGCCACCTGCTCTCCCGTGCAGATGCTGGAACGAATCACAGGAACTTTCCTATCCTTATTATAGGGCGGTATCGTATGCCTTTTTCGCCTGCCGAACATCAAAGACGCTCCTCTTTTACTGCCTGCAGC
>CAJUOD010000119.1:3932-8194 GCA_910587875.1 uncultured Oscillibacter sp.
TGCCGAACATCGGAGCCGCTCCTTTCTCCCGCCGCCCGGGGCGCTCTGTTCCAGTATAGCACGCCGGGGCCGCAAAGTCGAGAGCGGTTTTTTTATTGGTCCAGTTCCCGGTGGAGGGCGTCCAGCTCCTCGCCCTCCACGCCCATCTCCGCCAGGTCCGAGAGGATGGCGCGGCACTCCTCCCGGCGGCCCTGCCGGAGATAGAGCTCCGCCTGCTGTATTTTGCCGAAGAGGAAGGCGGGGACCTGGTTTTCCAGGGCGGCCAGGGAGACGAAGAGCGTCAGGAGCGTCTCCCGCCCGCCGTCGCCGCGGTCCTCCATCAAAAGGCCCGCCATCTCGTCCAGGGCGTCCAGGCGGCGGCCCTGCCAGACCTTCCGGTAGACCGAGCCGTATGCGCGCAGAAATGCCGGGTCGTCGATCTGGCAGAGGGAGGGATTATCCGCCGCCAGGGCCCGGATGGTCTCCGGGATGGGATACTGCTTCACGTCCCGGTTTTTCTCCATCCGCTCCAGGAGCTTCTCCAGGAGGGCGCCGGCGTCGTCCCGGAGCAACGCCAGGGAGAGCGCGCGGTCCTTCAGGAACATGCCGGCGCTGGCGGCGGTGACGGCCGGGCCGCAGCGGGGGAGAAGCGTCTGCGCGGCGGCCCGGAGGTCGGCGTCCTCCCGCCCGGACAGGGCCGCTCCGGCCCTCAGCGCGCCCATGAGCAGGCGGGCGCGGCTGCGCTCCGCGTCCTCGCCGCCACACTCGCGATAGGCCGCCAGGGTGATGGGATGGGCGGCAATGGCGTGGTACTCCCGCAGCTTTTCGGCGGGGGAGAGGCCGGAGTTCTGGATCACATTGACGGTGTCGGCCACGGCGTTGGAATAGACGCACTGCAGAAAGTCCCGGTTCCGGGGACTGACGGACCCGCATTTGTCGATCAGGAAGGAGCAGGCGGAGCGGTACAGAATTCGGTCTGCTTCGCTACGGAGTGGATTCCACTGCGTGGAGATGCTCTTGGGCCCCGTATAGTAGCGGTGCAACGTTCCCGCCCGAATGCCGAAACGCTCTGACTCCCAAAGCATTTCCTGAGAATAAAGCGTATCCCCTCCGTATATTGACGCTCCGGCCATGTGCTCCATGTTAAAGCGGGGGATTATCTGCCCGGAATAAAGCTTTCCCCAATTTGACCGCATAAACTGGTGATAAAGAGGCAGAAAGCGGTCAAAATCCTCTTTGCCGGAAATAATCAGATCGTCTGGCAATATACGCTGCCCGAAAATGTTCCCTGTCGCTTCGTCTATAAAATCGGAGCCGCAGGCGGCTACATCCAACCGCTCTCTCTCCGCAAAGGTCAGCATATCCGCCAGGAAATTCGGTTTGTATTCATCGTCCGCATCCAACAGGCAAAACCAGTCCCTTTTTTCACAGTGATACATGATATCCAAAAAATGTGTCCCGTGGAAAACACAATTATCCTGATTTGCCAGGGGAATGATCCTGCTGTCCGCTTCCGCGCACCGCTGAATCAGAGCTCCGGTACCGTCGCAGGAGCCATTGTCCAACAGATACCATCGCCAATTCTGCTCGGTCTGATTTTGCACGCTTTTAATTGCCCTGAGTATGGTTTTTTCGGCATTAAACGCCATTGTGTAAATAATAATCATAGCCTGTCTCTTATATTTTAAATTGTACCTGATAAATCTTGCGGCAGCTTCTCTTAAAACCAGTGACAAAAACATATTCCCGCAGCGTCACATTCCATCCTCCCCTTTAAATACCGACAGTGCCTGGATTGTCTTTTCCAGTTCGGCAACAATGCGGTTTATCTTTTGTTGGGTTGCGCGTGAGCAGAAAACGTTGTTTTTCCACAATATCCTCCGGTTTCGTAGCGCCTTCTGCGCGATAAGCATATATTTAAGACGTTGGCAAAATTCAATTCTCTGACGGTAACCTCGAAGATTATTGTATTTCCCGGTATCCTGGTAGAGCATCAGTTCGTTGAATTTAGGATGGAATACCAGGCGGGCCGCAAGCAGGGCGACGGTCTTCTCATTCTGGATGGGCAGAAGCGTCCGGGTATAATAGTCCCCAAACCAGCCAAACAGCACCGCCTGAGTATATTCATACAGTGCCTCGTCTATTTCTCCGTGTTCCCGGAGAAAGCCCATGACGGCTTCGTGGGTGGCGTAAACAGAGAACCGCATTTTCCCCGGCAGTCTGGCCTGCTTTTCCGCTGAAGCTGCGTTCGCTAACAACGTGGCATTGGTCGCGGGCCGCCGCTGGTATTGAAAAAATTTATGGGAAGTTCCGGACAGGACCCCGACGGCCCGGCTTCGGGAGAGCAGGTCCAAGACGAACTTGGTATCGGGCAGGAATTTCCCGCCGACCGTCTTTTTCAAATGCCGCATAAACGGCTCTTTGAGAAAAAGACTTGTCCGATAAAGCTTTCCCCAGGTCTCATTGAAAAAAGTTTTATATACGGGAAACAGCCTGGTGAATTCCTCCTTTGGAATAATCAGGTCCTTTGCGGCCTGCCGGCGCCTGAGTAGTGTTCCCTCCTGGTCTCCGGCCCGGCCCTTTTGAATGATTTCCGTTCCGCAGGCTACGATATCAAGGTTATGAGCTTCCGCAAGCGCCACGCCTCTCTGAAAAAAATCGCTTTGGTATTCGTCGTCCGCGTCAAGGGCGCATATGTAGCTGTTTGGAAAACGATTTGCCAAATGGTACAATGTCTCGGCAAATATCCCAACCATATTTTTTCGCCTGTTCAGCACAATGAAACGGGGGTCCCTTGCGGCGACGCTTTTTATCACGTCAAAGGAGGCGTTTGGCGCCGACACGGTATTTTGATTCCCATTGGACAGCACAAAGCACAGCCAGTTGTCATAGGTTTGGCCCCGCACGCTCTCCATAGCGGCCTCGACAGTGTGCTCACAGTCAAACGCCTGGATGTAGCAAATAACTCTCGGTTCCGGCATCACAGCACTCCTTTACTGGCCTCCATTCTGAAGGGCAGGGCCTCCGGACCCTCGGCCTGGACGGCGGGCTTCAGCCGGGGCGTATCCCCCGCCAGACACCTGCAATACCGGCAGCTCTCCAGGTATGGCAGACGGGAAACGTCGGTGTAGGTGTCCATTTTTTCCCGCTTTCGCTCCCAGGGCTCGGAATCATCGAACAGGTCGATGCATTGGGCCTCAAATTCCGGGGCCTTTGCGTCCACGATGCCCCGGTCATTGAGCTGGAACTGCATGTGGCAGGGCATCAGGAGTCCGTTGATGATGTTGCAGCAGTTTTTCAGCTTCTGGGCCTGGCCGCAGTTCAAATAGGTCTGTTTCGCGTCCTCCACGTCCCGGAAGGGTTTCACCGGCGCGAGGAAGTCCACCCAGCCGCCGTGATGGCGGTGATCGCTGTACATGTCCCGCAGCTCGCAGTCGATTCCGTTCCGCCGAAGCTTGTCTACGTTTTCCTCTGCCCTGGGGGAGAGCTCCGGACCATAGTTGTCTACAATAATATGGATCTTTTTCCCGTAGGTTTTCCATACGTCGATCAAAGAGTCCGAGACCGGGATGCTGCCGTTGGTGGCGGTTTTAAACATGTCCGCCCGGTCATAAAAATGCTTCCGGTTATAGGCCCAGATCTCCGGGAAGTCCTTCCGCAGCAGGGGCTCGCCGCCCATGTACTCGAAAATTTCATAGTCTCCCAGCCGGAAGGCCCGCTCCGCCGTCTCCTGGATAAACTCCGTGGAAGGGTGAAAGGGCTTTTTGTAATAGGGGGCGCAGAGGATGCAGTTTTGGCACTTCAAATTACAGGCCAGCGTGACAATCACAATGGCGTGAGGGTATTTTTTCATATATCCATTCCTCTTTCCTGTGTCATGAGCCTCTCTCCCCCTGCTCCGCCGCGCCGAAGCGCCGGGCGGAATCACCGCTCTTCCAGGTACAGTAGTGGCAGGATTTCCGGGGATAGGCATAAAACCGCTGTACAATCTCCCGCTTTTCCTCCATAGCCGTGCCGTCGTGAAGGTCCACAAAGTCCCCCCGGTTGGGTACGCAGACGCCCAGCTCCGATAAAAAGAGCGAGTTGCTGCACCGGTGGAGCTTTCCCCGGAAAACGTGCATATTTTCCAATCGCACCTGGGCGCATTTTGCGGCCTGCTCCGTCACGTAGCCATCCGGTTCCAGCAGATCCCGGCAGAGGGTGTTGTCAATCCAGCCGCCGAAGTGCTGGCTCGCCACATCCCCGTAGTATTTTTTCAGTACGAATTCGATCCCGTTTTTCTC
>CAJUOD010000120.1 GCA_910587875.1 uncultured Oscillibacter sp.
ATGATGCCCGGGGTGCACTGGCCGATGGCGTAGTAGTCCGTCAGCTCCTCCTCGGTGGCCCAGCCCTTGTTGTCCACCACCTCCCGCTGGAGGATGGGCAGCATCGCCATGCCGCCGCCGAAGGTCATGACCCCCATTTTGGCGAAGGACCAAAAGAGGACCCAGAGCCGTTTGAATTTGTTTTGTTCGTCCATAGCGCTTCTCTCTCCTTGTCGTTATTCCGTATAGCCCCACAGGCCCCGGACGGAGACCTCGCCGGAGCGGACCGTCCGCTCCTTCCCGTCCTCCCCCCGGACCACCAGGCTGAATTCCCCATCGATATCCACCGCCTGGGCGGTTTCCCGCGCTCCCCCGCCGAAGGGGATCAGTTGCACCGTCTTCCCCAGGTTCACGCAGTCCCGGCGGTAGGCCGCCAGGTACTCCGACAGGTCCCCCGACAGCAGCGCGGCGTAGGCCCGGTCCAGCTCCTCCAGCAGGGCCGCCGTCAGCCGGGGCCGGGACACGGGCTTCCCCAGGACCTGGAACAGGGAGGTCGCCACCTCCCGGACCTCCGGGGAGAAGTCCTCCGGCCTCTGGCCCACGTTGATGCCAATGCCCAGCACCAGGGACTGGACCCGGCCCGTCTCCGCTTCGAGAGACATCTCTGTCAAAATGCCGCAGAGCTTCTTCCCGTTCAGCACCGGGTCGTTGGGCCACTTCAGCCCCGGGCGGACGCCGCAGACCCGCTCCACGGCGGCGCACACCGCCACCCCCGCCAGGGCCGTCACCGGCGGCAGACGGTCCGGCGGCAGCTGGGGCCGCAGGAGTACGGACAGATAGATGCCCTGGCAGCGGGGGGACTGGAAGGAGCGGTCCATCCGCCCCCGGCCCGCCGTCTGGCTCTCGGCGGTGACCGCCGCGCCGTCGGGCCCGTCGGTCCAGGCCTTCAGATAGTTGTTGGTGGAGTCCAGCTCCTCGAAGCACCGCAGCTCCCGGCCCACGACCTTGGTCTCGCCCAGGAAACTCCGGATCTCCGCCGCCGTCAGCACGTCCGGCGCGGCCAGCAGGCGGTACCCAAGGCCCGTCCGGGCCTCGATCTCATAGCCCTCGCCCCGCAGGGCGTCCACGGCCTTCCACACGGCGGCCCGGGTGAGCCCCAGGCGGCGGCTCAGCTCCTGGCCGGAGAGGAAGTCCTCCTCTTTCCGCAGCAGCGACAACACGGCTTCCCGGCTGCTCATAGCATCCCTCCTCGTCAAACGGGAATAGTGTAGCACATTTTTCCGGCGGTGTAAATACGGGAAGCGCCTTTCCTTTCCCGCAGGAGCGTGTTATAATGGCGGGACAATGGTAAGGAGGTAATGGCGTGGATATGGAGGCGGTCCCGCGGCATAAAGAACTCAACGAACTGCTGGCGGCCGCGATTATAAAACGCCGGGGCCTGAAATAAGGAGGATACGATGAAAACAGCTTATCCTACGTTTTTGTAAGCTGATTTTGTACCCTTACCTGGGGCCGAAATCCTTGACAAAGGGCGGAAAAAGGCATATAATGTTAAAAATGGAGGAATATATCTTTTTTTAAACATGGGATTGCGTAACAGGAGGGTTCCAACATGTATGACGATCTGTATTCCATCAACCCATTCGACACCGCCGCCGGGGACCCCAGCGCCCATTTGATTCCCCCAGGCTACGCGCCGGTGGAGGACGAGAGCGGCTTACACCTAGTCTCCATCCGGCCCGAAGAGGCGGGCGCCACTCTGACCTTCGACCAACTGCCCCGGTTCCCGGGCTCCATCGACCACGGCAGGGATTTCGACGGCGACACCTGGGAGACTCTGGGGGGCACGGAAAGCTACGTGGAGGTGGACCTCACCGGCGACCACCAGCCCAATATGTACGGCTTTGACTTTAACGGCGACCTCGTCACGGACATCGCTTTCCGCCAATACGACGTGAACGACGACGGCGAGCCTGACGTCGTGGGCGTCGACTATGATCAGGACGGGCACATTGACGAGTACCTGCCCCATCCCCTGACAACGGATATTCACGATTAGGGAGGTTCCAGCCCATGATGCCATCCGGCCTTAAGGCAAGAGTCGACTACTCCCACCTTCTGGGGACCCTGGCCATCTCCGGATCCAACCTGCTCAGCGGTCATTTGTCCCGCAAGCAGCAGGAGCGCCTCGCACAGCAGAACCGGGAGCTCCAGCTGCAAATCGAGAAGAACCGGCAGAATTTCCAGCTTCAGCAGAGCGAGCGCAACGCCAGCCTCCAGCGGGAGCTGTGCCAGAAAAACCATGAACTGCGGCTGATGGAGCAGAAGTCCAATTCGGAAAACCTGCGCAACCAGGCGGAGTGGAACCTGTTTCTCAAAACTTGGCCGCTGCTGAACGTGCCAAGCGTCATCCGGAGCGAGCAGATTCTGCCGGACGGCACGGTATCCCTGCGGGTCATCTTCGCCCGGAGCAGCAACCAGGTGTTTCAAAAGGCGGTCTATCCCCTGGTGGAGGAGGGGCTGCGGGAATTCGTGGACCTGTACCACAACGAGTTCCAGTCGGAAAACATCCTCTTTTACCACAACGGGTTTACCGGCAGCGTCTCCGGCGGCGCGGTGGCGGAAAACATCCACTACGCCCTGAGCGACCTGCCCGTGATCGTGATTGAAACCAACACGCTGTCTGACGAGGTTTGCGTCTCCTTCACCATGTGGGGGCTGGCGGACTCCCGGAAGCGGCATTTCACCGTGTTCAAGCTGCCCTATGAGCCTCATGAGGCCAACGGCGCTTACTCCGTCCAATATTACAGCGAGCTGGCCCTCCAACTGCTGGCCCACCTGAAATTCGTCCTTGGCTACGCCTACGACGTCTATAACCTCATCCAGTACGACCGCCCGCCCCTTCTGCCCCAGGTTGCCTGGTGTGAGTCTCAGCCGGGAACCCGGGGCTGCGTGCTGCATGTTTTGGGCATGTGTGACACGATGGAGGAAAAGTACGGGGAGCTCTACGACCAGGTGCTGGGGGCCCGGGCGCCGGAGAGCCTCAAGGGGTGCAGGCTTCACAAGCTGCGGATGGAGTACGCGGAGGCCAGCCGCCGCTTCCTTCCGGTCGAGCAGTTCCAGCGGTGCCTGGACGAATCCGTGGAGGCGTGGGTGGCGCTCCGCACCCAGGACCAGAGCGCGGAGGCGTTTTTGAACGGCCTGGCCACCGGCGACCTCTATCTCTCCGATTACGCGGGGGAGGAGGACCGGCGGTATTTGGAAGCGATGGCAAAGCTGTACAGCGGGAGGTCGGAGGGCTACTCCCCGGTGGTCTGTTACCTTTCGGACAAAGCCAACTGGATACGGAGATACCCAAGCTACACGCGGGAGCATACCGACTTCACCATTTTCGAGAGAGGGATGCTTTCAGACGAGGATGCCATCCAGTATCTGAACTACGAGGTGAGGGAGTGGGTGAAAGTGCGCAGCAACTGGCCGCCGGATTTATTTCTGTGCTGGCTGGGCGACGGCCGCCACACCCTCAGCCGGGAGGATTTGGAGTTTTTGAAAACCCTTTCGCGGTTGTACGACTGCGTTCCAACCCCGAATAAGGGCGCTTTCAGCCGGATTTTAAACACCATACTCGCCTTAGGCGCTTACACCCTGGCGGGGTAGGCCCAAGGAAAAAGGAGGAGTTTGTATGGAACCAAAACCAGGCTCTGTCAGCGGTAATATCCCTCCCCATTACTTCATGATGGTCATCGTCGAGGCCTGTCTCTTTGCGCCCTTCGACTGCGAACCGGCCGTCATTGTGGGCGGGTATGTATTTCAAGGCCAACTTGCCGTAGGCGATACCGCTCAGCTTGTCGGTCTCTCGGGCAAGCGGTATACCGTCACCATCGATTCCCTGATACGGCCGCGCTATGGGCGCGTCGGTCAAATCCAAACGGGAGACAGCGCCCAGTGCCGGTTGGGCGGCATTACGCAGGACGCCCTTGAGCCCGACCAGGTGCTGATGAAAATTCCCCCCAATGTCAGGCCTACCGTCAAGAAAGTCGGCGTCGATATCGCCGTAACGTTGGAATTTTGACGGCCGGGAAGGTGTTGAAAATAGTTGCTTTTTGTGGTATTATCAATAATATGTGAACAGAGGCTGTTTTACAAAAAAGTAGACATTTTTGTAAAAACGCCCCCTTACAAGAACATGGCCTTTTCGTAGATTCCCGCCCGGTAGCGGAAGGTGGACAGCGGCATCCCGCATTCCTTCGCCGCCGCCGTGCCGGTGATTGTCCCCGCCTTCCACCGCTGATAGGCGCTGTGATAGTTCTCCGGCAGCGGCCCGGGCGGCCGGCCGAACCGCACGCCCCGCGCCTTTGCCGCCGCGATGCCCTCCGCCTGCCGCTGGCGGATATTGGCGCGCTCGTTCTCCGCCGCGAAGGACAGCACCTGCAGCACAATGTCGCTGAGGAAGGTCCCCATCAGGTCCTTGCCCCGGCGGGTGTCCAGCAGCGGCATGTCCAGCACCACAATGTCGATGCCTTTCTCCTTGGTCAATACCCGCCACTGCTCCAGAATCTCTCCGTAGCTGCGCCCCAGCCGGTCGATGCTCTTGATACAGAGCAAATCGTCCGGCTTCAGTTTTTTGACCAGCTTCTTGTACTGAGGCCGCTCAAAGTCCTTGCCGGACTGCTTGTCCATGAAAATGTTTTCCTCCGGGATGGACATTTCCCGCAGGGCGATGAGCTGCCGGTCCTCGTTCTGGTCACGGGTGCTGACCCGGACATAGCCATATGTATTCGCTATAATTTTCAAACCTCCTTCCGGCTCTTCCGCCAGACAATAGTTTACTTGCATACGAAAAAAGCGCGCAAGCACATTTTCTCCATGTGCTTGCGCGCTTTTAAAAGATCCGTCCGCTCCTCCTATTTCAGGAAAATCCGCTTTCCATTCCGGTACTCCCGGACCACGCCCAGCCTCTGGGCGCTGGGGACGGCGGGGATCAAGGCCTCGTACAGCGCCTCCGCGTCCTCGGGGTCCACGGCCATCAGAAGCCCCCCGGAGGTCTGGGGGTCGTAGAGCAGATCCTGCCGCCAGAGCTCCGCCGCGCCGGGGTCCACGGATTCTTCGGCGAAGGAGCGGTTGCGGTACATGCCCTCCGGGAGAATGCCCATCCGGGCCAGCTCCGCCGCCTCGGGAATAAAGTCCACGGCCCCCACGTCGATCTCCAGCTCCACGCCGCTGCCCTGGGCCAGCTCCAGGCCGTGGCCCAGGAGGCCGAAGCCCGTCACGTCCGTGCAGGCGTGGACCCGGTATTGGACCATGATATCCCGGGCCGCCTTGTTCAGTGTGGTCATGAGCCTGTGGGCCCGCTCCATGGCCTGGGGCGGGGCCATGTCCGCCTTGGCGGCAGTGGTCAGCACGCCGATTCCCAGGGGCTTGGTGAAGAGCAGCACGTCCCCGGGCCGGGCCCCGGAGTTGGTGAGCATTCTGTCCGGATGGACGAAGCCGGTGACAGCCAGGCCGTACTTGGGCTCGTCGTCCAGGATGCTGTGCCCCCCGGTGATGAGAGCCCCGGCCTCGTAGACCTTGTCGTAGCCCCCCCGGAGGAGCTCGTGGACCGCCTCGGGGGGCATGTCCCTGGGCACCGCCATGATGTTCAGACAGAGCTTGGGCTCGCCGCCCATGGCGTACACGTCCGAGAGGGCGTTGGCGGCGGCGATCTGGCCGAAGAGATAGGGGTCGTCGGCAATGGGGGGGAAGAAGTCCACCGTCTGCACCAGGGCTAGGTCCTCGGAAATCCTGTAGACCGACGCGTCGTCGCTTCGGTCAAAGCCCACCAGCAGGTTGGGGTCCTCATGGACCCGGATGCCCTCCAGCAGCCGGGCCAGAGTCCCGGCCCCCACCTTGGCCCCGCAGCCGGCGCACTTGGCCAGCTTCGTCAGCTTCACTTCGTTTTCCGCCATGAGACCGCCTCCTTGTTTGATTACGATTTGTAGTTATTCGACAGATTTCAACGCGCCGGACAGGCAGAGAATGGCCTCCAGCACACCGCCGCCCACGGCCAGGGCCTTGTCGCTGGCGCAGTAGCAGTGTTCCATCTTGCACCGGGGATCCACGTCCCCGGCCTTCATGCCCTTGTGGACGGGGGTGCCCTCCGGCAGGATGCCCCGGAGCACGCCGTCCAGGGTGCAGGCCATGGGCGCGCCGTCCACCTCCCCGGCGATATCTCCCAGCTTCACCTGGGCCCCGATGTCCAGGAGCTGGTGGAAGGTTCCGTCCGCTGGGGCCCGGAGGACCCGCTCCCCGGCAAAGCCGCCGATGAGGCCGGGAATGCCCGTGTTGGGCAGGGCGGACCCCTCGTAGAGGGCCCGGCCCAGGGTGTGGCCCCGCATGGTCTCCACCACGGCGTGGCAGTCCACGCCCGCCGTGAAGCCGGGACCCACGCCCACGACTACCGGCGCGTCGGTGATCTTCGTGCCCAGGTTCTTCTTGGCCAGGATGGCGTCCACCACGGCGGCGGGCTTCAAGGCCGGGATACAGGCCCCGTCCGGGTCCGCCAGGACGGGGATGATTCCCTGCTTCAGCAGCTCCAGAGCCTGGGCCGGGCTGTCCGCCCGGCGGGCGGTGACGCCCTCCACCACGGCCTCGCCGTGGACAATGGCTTGCGAAAAGGCCACGGTCCGCCGGATGGCGGTGGGCCGCTCCAGGTCGGTCATCACCACCCGGAGCCCTGCCCGCCAAAGCCGGAGGGCAATGCCGGTGGCAATGTCCCCGGCACCTCGAATGACGACTAGCATAGGGAAAACTCCTTTCTTATCAGGGACCCCGCCAGGACGGGGCAGGGCAGCAGCGCCGCCAGGGCGGCGGCTTGTGCCCGGGCCTCCGCCGTCTCGGCCTGGTTGACAAAAACCCGGGTGTGGAGGCCCTCCGCCAGCAGGACGGCGGCCTCGGTCTCCGGAGAGGCGGGCGCGTCCTCCGGGACCCCCGCCAGGCGGGCATACAGGGCCGGGCGGTGGGCCGCCTCCGAGATGGGCCGTCCGAAGCCGGAGGCCCCCACGACGCAGACGGTTTGATTGGCCTCCGGGGGAATCACCGGCTCATGGGGGGCGTGGGCCTTCAGGGGACGGCCCGCGGAGCCGTCGGCCTCCGCCAGCACATAGTCCGCCAGCGCCAGGAGGCAGGCCATGGGGAGGGCCGGAGCGGTCAGCTTCCCCGTGCCGGGGACCGGCGTCCCGGCGCAGACCAGGCGGCGGGCCGCCAGGGCCTCTGCCAGGGCTTCCTCCGAGGGGCTTATCAGGTTGGGCAGGCCGTCGAAGGGGAAGATCTTCGTGGCGGCGCAGAGGAGCACCCGGGCCCCGCCCGCCGCCAGCTCCTCCCCCAGGGTGCGGAGAAGGGTGGTCTTGCCCCCGCCGCCGATGACGGCGGTGACGCCGGGGCGGATGTTCAAAAGCCCTGCCAGGCCCATGGCGGTCCCTCCCTTCGTTGTTCTTTGTATAGAATAACATCCCGCCGGGCCGCCGTCAAGGGCGTGCCTTGACAGGGGCGGCGGAAGGGGCTATGATGGAGCGGCACTGAAAAGGAGGGATGCGCCGTGTACGACGAGCTGACGGCGGTGGACATCAAGAAGATGAAGGAGGAGCTGGACCACCGGGTCCGGGTGCTCCGGCCCCAGCTGATCGAGGAGGTCCAGACGGCCCGGGCCTTTGGGGACCTGAGCGAGAACTTTGAATACAAGTGCGCCAAGCAGGCCAAGAACCGGAACGACAGCCGGATCCGGTACTTAGAGCGGATGATCCGCACAGCGAAGGTCATTGAGGTTCAAGGCGCGGAGGATGCCGTGGGACTCTTCGACCGGGTGACCATCTACAACGAGATGGTGAAGAAGGAAATGGAGGTCCGCATCGTTACCACCCTGCGCCAGGACGCCCTGAAGGGCCTGGTGAGCAAGGAGTCCCCGGTGGGGAAGGCGCTTCTCGGCCGCCGGGCCGGGGAACGGGTGGAGGTTGTCGTCAGTCCGACGGTGAAGTATTTTGTGGAAATCCGGGGGATTGAAAAGGGAGAGGACGACGAGAGTCTTGATATTAGTTCCTATTGAGGAATACAGCCTTTCTGCCCCCCGTTGGGGGAGGATTGTACTCGCCCTGACGGGCGGGGGAGTCAACAGCCCTTTGGGGGCTGGTCCATTTGCACCCCCCATTCTCTC
>CAJUOD010000121.1 GCA_910587875.1 uncultured Oscillibacter sp.
GGCGGACAGCTCCTCCGACTTCTCGATGGACACGGTGCCCACCAGCACGGGCTGGCCCTTGGCGTGGCACTCCTTGATCTGCTCCACCACGGCCCGGTACTTGCCCGCCTGGGTCTTGTACACCGCGTCGGGCTGGTCCACCCGGGCCAGGGGCCGGTTGGTGGGGATTTCCACAATGTCCAGGCTGTAGATGGCTCCAAACTCCTCCTCCTCGGTCATGGCCGTGCCGGTCATGCCGGAGAGCTTGTCGTAGAGCCGGAAGTAGTTCTGGAAGGTGATGGTGGCCAGGGTCCGGTTTTCGCTGTTGACGTTCACGTGTTCCTTGGCCTCGATGGCCTGGTGGAGCCCGTTGGAGTACCGGCGGCCGAACATCAGGCGGCCGGTGAACTCGTCCACGATGATGACTTCCCCGTCCTTGACCACGTAGTCGATGTCCCGTTTCATGGTCCCGTGGGCCTTCAGGGCCTGGTTGATGTGGTGGCTGACGGTGGAGTTGGAGGGGTCGGAGAGGTTTTCCACGTGGAAGTACTCCTCCGCCTTGGCGATGCCCCGGGCGGTGAGGGTGGCGGTTTTGGCCTTTTCGTCCACCACGTAGTCCGCGTCGATGTCCGCGGCCTCCTCTTCCTTGTTGTCCACCTGGACGACCACCTGCTTTTTGAGCTTCGCCACGAACATCTCCGTCAGATCGTACATCTGGGTGGACTTCTCCCCCTGGCCGGAGATGATGAGGGGCGTCCGGGCCTCGTCGATGAGGATAGAGTCCACCTCGTCCACGATGGCGAAGGAGTGGCCCCGCTGGACCAGCTCCTGGGAGTAGATGCACATGTTATCCCGGAGGTAGTCGAAGCCCATTTCGTTGTTGGTTCCGTAGGTGATGTCGGCGGCGTAGGCCTCCTGGCGCTGCTTGGAGGTCAGGCCGTGGACAATCAGGCCCACCTTGAGCCCCAGAAAGCGGTGGACCTTGCCCATCCACTCCGAGTCGCGCTTGGCCAGGTAGTCGTTCACCGTGACGATGTGGACCCCCTTCCCAGCCAGGGCGTTCAGGTAGGCGGGCAGGGTGGCCACCAGGGTCTTGCCTTCGCCGGTCTTCATCTCCGCGATGCGCCCCTGGTGGAGGACGATGCCGCCCACCAGCTGCACCCGGTAGGGCCGGAGGCCCAGCACCCGGTCCGACGCCTCCCGCACGGTGGCGAAGGCCTCGGGCAGGATGTCGTCCAGGGTCTCGCCGTTTTCCAGGCGGCCCTTGAACTCCGCCGTCTTCGCCTGGAGCTGGGCGTCCGTCATGGCCTTGTACTCGTCGGCCATGGCCTCGATTTTGTCCGCGATGGGGTAAATGGATTTCAGCTCCCGGGAGCTGTAGTCGCCGAAAATTTTCTGCATCAGGCCCATGATTCGTTGAAACTTCCTTTCTATTGTTCCGCCGTTCCAGGGGACGGCTTAAAAGTTTTCATAATAAAACAAGCATAGCTTACCACAGTTTTCCCTGGAATGCAAAGGAAATTGGGGGCTTCCGAAAAAAATTCACAAAGGAAAGGCCCCTTTCAGGGTGGTCCGGCATTTTCTCTAAACTGGGCAAAATCATCGGATTGTTCCTTGTATATTCCGTCAAAATGTGTTACAATGATTTGTACTAAGAGATAAGGAGGGCCCCCATATGAAGCTCAGCTTTTACGGCGCGGACCAATGCGTCACCGGAAGCTGCCACTGCCTGGAGATCAACGACACCCGCATTCTCATCGACTGCGGCCTTCAGCAGGGCCGGGACGAGGTCTCCAACGGCGAATTTCCCTTCGCCGCCAACACCATAGACTATGTGTTGGTAACCCACGCCCACATCGACCACTCCGGCCGGATCCCCATGCTCATCAAGCAGGGCTTCAAGGGCCGCATCCTCACCACCCGCCTCACCGCCCAGCTGCTGGAGATCATGCTGCTGGACTCCGCCCACATCCAGGAGCAGGACGCGGAGTGGAAAAACCGCAAGGGCGAGCGCTCCGGCGCCCCCCGCACCGAGCCCCTCTACACCGTGGAGGACGCGGAGCGGGTCAAGGACTTCATGGTCATCTGCGAGTACGGAGAGCTCATCAACCTCTGCGAGGGCGTGGACATTGAGTTCACCGACGCGGGGCACCTGCTGGGCTCCGCCTTCGTGGCCATGGACCTGCGGGAAAACGGGGTGAAAAAGAGCATCGTCTTCTCCGGGGACATCGGCAACATCAACCAGCCCGTCATCCGGGACCCGGTGCAGCTGGCGGGGGCGGACTACGTGGTGATGGAGTCCACCTACGGCGACCGGAATCACCCGGAGAGCTGGGGCTACACCGACGAGCTGGCCCGGATTATCGACGAGACCATGGCCCGGGGGGGCAACGTCATCATCCCCTCCTTTGCCGTGGGCCGGACCCAGGAGCTTCTGTACTTCATCCGGGAGATCAAGGAGCAGCACATGGTGAACTCCTGCCCGGACTTCCCGGTGTACATCGACTCCCCCCTGGCGAAAAAGGCCACGTCCATCTTCGACGGGGACCTCCGGGGCTACATGGACCACGACGCGGTCTGGCTGGTGCGGAAGGGCAAGAACATGTTCCGCTTCCCCAACCTCTACGCCACGGAGACCAGCGAGGAGTCCAAGGCCCTCAACGAGGACCGGACCCCCAAGGTGATCATCTCCGCCTCCGGCATGTGCGACGCGGGCCGCATCCGGCACCACCTGAAGCACAACCTCTGGCGTCCCGAGTGCACGGTCCTCTTCGTGGGCTTCCAGGGAGAGGGCACCCTGGGCCGCCAGCTCCTGGAGGGCGCGGAGAGCGTGAAGCTCTTCGGCGAGGAGATCACCGTCCGGGCCCATCTGGAGAACTTCACCGGCTTAAGCTCCCACGCGGACCGGGACCACCTGCTGAAGTGGATCACCGGCTTCCAGAACCCCAAGCCCCAGCACGTCTTTGTGGTCCACGGGGACCGGGAAGTGGCACCCCACTTCGCCCAGACCCTGGAGAATATGGGCATCTCCGCCCACGCCCCCCAGTACACGGAGGTCTACGACCTGGCGGCGGGGGTCATCCTGGAGCGGGGCTACCTGCCGGAGCGGAAGGTCAAGGTGGTCAGCGGCTCCAAGGGCGCGCCGGCCTACGAGCGCCTGGCGTCCGTGGGCAACATGCTCACCGAGTTCATCAAGCGCAGCAAGGGCCGGGACAACAAGTCCCTGGCACGGTACGCGGCGGAGCTGCGGCAGCTGCTTGAAAAGTGGGAAGCCTAAGCGCCTCACCTATGGAATACTTGAAAAACGGCCAGGTCCGCACCGCCCTAGTGGAGGGCTATTCCAGCGAGGGCTATGGCGTCGTCCGGCTGGACGGCGCTGTGGTCTTCGTGCCCCGGGCCGTCCGGGGGGAGCGGATCGACCTGAAGATCGTCCGGGTGATGAAGACCCACGCCCTGGGGGAGGTCGTGAAAGTCCACACGCCCTCCCCGGAGCGGACCGCCCCGGACTGCCCTTACTACGGCAAATGCGGCGGCTGTGATTTCCGCCACCTCTCCTACACGGAGGAGCTCTGGGCCAAGCGCCAGCGGGTTCAGGACGCCTTGGCCCGCATCGGCGGCTCCGGCATCCAGGTGGAGGAAATTCTGGGGGCCAAAAACCCGGACCACTACCGCAACAAATGCCAGTACCCCGTGGGGCCCCAGGGGGAGATCGGCTTCTTCCGGGCCCGGACCCACCGGGTGGTGCCGGTGGACCGGTGCCTCCTCCAGCCGGAGGTCTGCGACCGGACGGCCCGCGCCGTGGGCGGCTGGATGAAGCGCTATAAAATCCCCGCCTATGACGAAGCCACGGGCCGGGGGTTGATTCGCCATGTCTACGTGCGGACCAACCGGAGGGGCGAGAGCCTCTGCTGCGTGGTAGCCAACGGGCGGAAGGTCCCCCGGGAGGCGGAGCTGGCCGCCCTGGTGCTGGCCGCCGCGCCCAAGACCCTGGGCGTGGTGCTGAACGTGAACACGAAAAAGGGCAACGTCATCCTGGGAGACCAGTATCGGACCCTCTGGGGACAGGACTTTTTGATGGATACCCTCTGCGGCCTGGAGTTCCGGCTGTCCGTGCCCTCCTTCTACCAGGTGAACCGGGACCAGGCGGAGATCCTCTACGGCAAGGCGCTGGAGTTCGCCGCCCTGACGGGGTCGGAGACGGCCCTGGACCTCTACTGCGGCGCGGGGACCATCACGCTATGCCTGGCGGGCCGGGCCAAAAGGGCCATCGGCGCGGAGATTGTCCCCGCCGCCATCCGGGACGCCCGGGAAAACGCGGAGCGGAACGGCGTGAAAAACGCGGAGTTCTTCTGCGGCGACGCGGCGGACACGGCGGCCATGCTGTCCGCCCAGGGCCTGCGGCCGGACGTGATTACCGTGGACCCGCCCCGGAAGGGACTTGCGCCGGAGGTCGTCGCCTCGGCAGCGGCCATGGGACCGGAGCGGATCGTGTACGTGTCCTGCGACCCGGGGACCCTGGGGCGGGACGTGAAGCTGTTCGCGGAAAAAGGCTACCGGGCCGTCCGGGCGGCGGCGGTAGACATGTTCCCGGGGACGCGGCATGTGGAGTCGGTAGTCCTTTTGACCCGGCAGACGCCGGAGGGATCGGCCGCCGGTACGCCCGGAAACGCTTGAATCAGGGGTTGCAGAATATGACAAGGATACTGTTCGTCTGCCATGGCAATATCTGCCGGAGTCCCATGGGGGAATTTATCATGAAGGACCTGGCGGCAAAGGCCGGGCTGGAGGACCAATTCCACATCGCCTCCGCCGCCACCAGCTCCGAGGAGCTGGGCTGTCCCGTCTATCCCCCGGCCCGCCGCAAGCTGGCGGAGCACGGCATCAGCTGCGCCGGGAAAACCGCCCGGCAGCTCCGGCGGGAGGACTACGCCGCCTGGGACCTGCTCCTGGGCATGGACCGGGCCAACCTGCGGAACATGACGCGCATCTGCGGCGGCGATCCGGAGGGGAAGATCCACGCCCTGCTGGAGTACGCGGGCCACCCCGGCGACGAGGTGGCCGACCCCTGGTACACCGGGGATTTTGAGGCCGCCTGGCGGGATATTTCAGCGGGCTGCCGGGGCCTTCTAAAGGTCCTGACGGAGAGAGGAGACGCGCTGTGAGCTATGGATTCATCGAGGGCTGCGTGGACTCCCACGCCTCCGCCCTGGCCGCCTGCCGGGCCGGAGCGGACCGGCTGGAGCTCTGCGCAAACCTCTCCATCGGCGGCACCACCCCCTCCCCCGGCCTGTTTCAGCAGGTCCGGCGGGACTGCGACGTGAAGATCAACGTCCTCATCCGTCCCCGCTTCGGCGACTTCCTCTACGACCGGGCGGAGGTGGAGGAGATGGAGGACTGCGTCCGCCGCTTCTGGGACCTGGGAGCCGACGGCGTGGTCCTGGGGGCCCTGACTCCCGAGGGGACGCTGGATGAGGCGGTCATGTCCCGCCTGATGTGGGCCGCCGGGGACATGGAGGTCACCCTCCACCGGGCCTTCGACATGACCCGGGACCCGCTGGAAGCCCTGGTGTCCGCCATCCGCCTGGGCTGCCGGACCATCCTCACCTCCGGGCAGGAACAGGACGCCCTCTCCGGAGCGGAGACCCTGCGGGTCCTCCAAAAGCGGGCCATGGGGCGTATAAACATCATGGCGGGCTGCGGCGTGCGGCGGGAGAGTATCCGGGAAATCCACCAGCGGACGGGGGTCCATATCTTCCACACCTCCGGGCGGCGGGGCCCCGTGGACAGCGGCATGATCTACCGGAAGCCCACGGTCTCCATGGGCCTGCCCTCCCTGCCGGAGTATGAGCTGTGGAGGACGGACGAGGAGGAGTTCCGGGCCTGCGCGGAGATTGTGCATGGGCTTGCGCCTTCCCTTGAAGAATAAAGAAGCGGCGCCCGCTGACGCGGGCGCCGTTATTTTTGCGTTTCTTTGGCTTAGTACATGCCGCCCATATCCGGCGCGGCGGGAGCGGGAGCGGGGGGCTCGGGCTTGTCGGCCACCAGGGACTCGGTGGTCAGCACCATGCCGGCGACAGAGGCCGCGTTCTCCAGGGCGCTGCGGGTCACCTTGGCGGGGTCGATGATGCCCGCAGAAACCATGTCGCAGTACTCCTCTTTGTAGGCGTCGAAGCCGTAGCCCTTCTCACCGGAGCGAACCTTCTCCAGGATGACAGAGCCGTCCAGGCCCGCGTTGGCGGCGATCTGGCGGATGGGGGCCTCCAGGGCCTTGGCCACAATGCGCACGCCGGTCTTCTCGTCGCCCTCCACGGTGCCCACCAGGGCCTCCACGGCGGGGATGACGTTCACGAAGATGGTGCCGCCTCCGGCTACCACGCCCTCTTCCACAGCGGCCCGAGTGGCGTTCAGGGCATCCTCGATGCGGAGCTTTTTCTCCTTCATCTCGGTTTCGGTAGCCGCGCCGACCTTGATGACGGCCACGCCGCCGGCCAGCTTGGCCAGGCGCTCCTGGAGCTTCTCCCGGTCATAGTCGCTGGTGGTGTTGGCAATCTGGGAGCGGATCTGGGCAACCCGGTCTTTGATGGCCTGGGAGTCGCCCGCGCCGTCCACGATGGTGGTGGTTTCCTTGGTGACCTTCACCTGGCGGGCACGTCCCAGCAGGGAGATGTCGGCAGTCTTGAGCTCCAGGCCCACTTCCTCGCTGACCACGGTGCCGCCGGTAAGGGTGGCGATATCCTGAAGCATCTCCTTGCGGCGGTCGCCGAAGCCGGGAGCCTTGACGCAGACCACGTTCAGGGTGCCCCGGAGCCGGTTGACAATCAGGGTGCTCAGGGCCTCGCCCTCCACGTCCTCAGCGATGATGAGGAGCTTCTTGCCGGACTGGACCAGCTGCTCCAGCAGGGGCAGGATGTCCGCGATGACGGAGATTTTCTTATCGGTGATCAGGATATAGGCGTCGTCCACCACGGCCTCCATTTTTTCCATGTCGGTGGCCATGTAGGGGGTGATATAGCCCCGGTCGAACTGCATGCCTTCCACGACCTCGCTGTAGGTCTCGGCGGTCTTGGACTCCTCGATGGTGATGACTCCGTCGGCGGAGACCTTTTCCATGGCGTCGGCAATCAGCTTGCCGATTTCCTCGTCGCCGGAGGAGACCGCGCCCACCCGGGCGATGTCCTTGGAGCCGTCCACGGTCTTGGCCTGTTTCTTCACTTCGGCCACGGCGGCCTCAACGGCTTTCGCCATGCCCTTTTTCACCACGATGGGGTTGGCCCCGGCGGCCAGGTTCTTCAGGCCCTCGCCGATCATGGCCTGGGCCAGCAGGGTGGCGGTGGTGGTTCCGTCTCCGGCCACGTCGTTGGTCTTGGTGGAGACTTCCTTCACCAGCTGGGCGCCCATGTTCTCAAAAGGATCGTCCAGTTCGATTTCCTTGGCGATGGTCACGCCGTCGTTGGTGATCAGGGGCGCGCCGTATTTTTTATCCAGGACCACGTTCCGGCCCTTGGGACCCAGGGTAATTTTGACGGTATCGGCCAGGGTGTTGACGCCGGTTTCCAGGGCCTTGCGGGCTTCCTCGCCGCGCTTGATGAGCTTAGACATAGTAAATCGTTACCTCCCGATGATTTGATAAAATGAAGTGTTTACTCTACAATCGCCAAGATATCGCCCTGGCGGACCACAGTGTATTCCACGTCCTCCAGCTTCACCTTCGTTCCGGCGTACTGGCTGGTGATGACCTTGTCTCCGGGCTTCACCGTCATGGTGACTTCCTTGCCGTCCACGGTGCCGCCGGGGCCCACGGAGATGACTTCGGCCACGGAGGGCTTTTCCTTGGCGGAGCCGGTGAGGATGATGCCGCCCTTGGTGGTCTCCTCGGTCTCCACCATCTTCAGGATGACGCGGTCTGCAAGCGGGGTGAGTTTCATGTTGGGTTCCTCCTTATAATATTAAAATTTGAAAAAACGTAATCACTGTTAGCACTCAAATACCCGGAGTGCTAACAGTGATTATCATAGTACAGCCGCCCCCATTTGTAAAGGGGATTTTTCTCAAAAGTTATGAAGAATTTGTAAATTCCAGCTTGTTGTTTACAAAATGTCGAAATATAAAC
>CAJUOD010000122.1 GCA_910587875.1 uncultured Oscillibacter sp.
TGGAGTTCAGACGTGTGCTCTTCCGATCTGCCTCTACAGCTCCTATGGTCTCTTTGACGCAGTCAAGGAACGGGAGGACGTCAGTGGGGATACCCTGATGAAGAACCTGGAAGGGCAGGTCAAGGAGTTCGGCGAGTGGCAGGATATTTTGGATAGTCTGGCAGGTCGTGGACTGGATTCCGAGCTTATTGAAGAACTTCAAAATATGGGTCCCAGTGCCATTGCTCAGATCAAGGCGCTGAATTCCATGACCGACTCTGAGCTGGAGAAGTATGCCTCTCTCTGGTCTGTTAAACACGGTCAGGCTCGGGAGCAGGCGGTCAGCGAACTGGAAGGGCTCCGTATTGAGACCCAGAACAATATTGCTCAGCTTCGTGCTGACGCGGCTCAGGAACTGGACGAGTATCGTGCTGTGTGGCAAACGAAGATAGATCAGGTCGCCGCCGATGCCAACGCAGAACTGGAACAGCTTCAAAAGGACTTCGGCGAGAAGGTCGGACTTATCAAGACCAACACCGAGAAGGATTTGGAGGAGATGTCCGAGACCGCTCAGAAGATTCTCCGTGAAGCAGGATGGGATGAGACTGGCAAGCAGATCGTCGCTGGTTTGACCGAAGGCGTGAAGTCGGAGCGTTCCAGCTTCATTGACGAGCTGACAAGTATGGCCCTCGCCAGCGTGGAGGCGATAAAGGATACCCTTGAGATCAATTCGCCATCCCGCGTTACCCGAGAACTGGGCAACTATACGGGGCTCGGTCTCGTGAAGGGCCTGCGCGACTACGCAGACAAATCCTACGACGCAGGGGCGAACATGGCGGAGTCTATGAAGGGCGGTCTCTCCAACGCCATTTCTACCATCAGCGACCTGATGGATGGTGATATGGATATGCAGCCCACCATTCAGCCGGTTCTTGACCTCTCCAACGTGACAAAGGGAGCGAACGAACTTAATAGCCTGTTTTACCCCAAGATGACCATGAGCCTTGTGGGGCAGGCGGCTTTGGCGTTCGGTTCCTCTGGGGACAGAGGTCAGATGACTGTTAAGGTTGACAATACCAGCGTGGTGGAAGAACTTCGCATTCTTCGGGGTGAAATGACCGAAATGACGGCACGTTTGGAACGGATGCAGATTGTGCTGGACACCGGAGTGATGGTCGGTCAGATGGCCGCTCCGATGGACGAAGCCCTTGGTCAGAGGGCAATTTACAGGGGAAGGGGGAACTAACGTGTATCATTCTGTTACCTTTGGCGAGAAGAACACCTGGGATGACTGGCGGCTGGTCCCCTCTTCCCGGCCTGTTTTCAACCCTCCTGCGCAAAAGGTGAAGACATTGGACATTCCAGGTGGGGACGGCGTCATTGATTTGTCGCAAGCTCTCACCGGGTATCCGGTGTATCAGAACCGGACGGGCTCTATCGAGTTCATCGTCATGAACGACTTCAAGCCTTGGCATATGGCCTATTCCGACATCATGGACTATCTGCATGGGCAGAGTCTTCGAGCTGTGCTGGAGGATGACCCTGAGTATTTTTACGAAGGGCGTTTCGCGGTCAACCAGTGGAAGTCGGACAAGGACTGGTCACGCATCACCATCGACTATGATGTGGGGCCGTACAAGTGGTCGGTGCTGTCATCCATCGACGACTGGCTCTGGGACCCGTTCAACTTTCAAAATGGCGTTATCCGCGCCACGCTGTTCAAGAACATCTCTGTTACCACTGCGACATCTGTCAAGAGGTTGGATGCAAAGCTCTTTGGAAGAGCCCCAATCTGCCCCCGGTTCATTGTGCGGAGTACGGCTGGTCGGGGCGTTCACGCCCGCTTCGTCAACCCTAAGCTGGAACTCGATATTACGAAGCTTCTTCACGATGGAACGGTGCAGATTCCAGAGTTCGTTTTCTTCGGCGATATGGGAGCCGACATTTACTTTTGGTGCGACGCGGGCTCGGCAACGGTGTCGGTCGATTTTAGAGTAGGGAGGCTATGACTGATGTATTCCATTTATGCGGATGACGTCTGCATCTACAGCAACGTCTTTGCTCTGGAGAGCATGAAGGTTATAAGCCCCAAGCTGACGTTGGAGGACAACGCCGCCGGGTCCCTGACCATGAAGCTGCCCCAGAAGAATGTAGGCTACGGGAGCATTGCCCGCATGACCACGGATATTTCCGTTCAGAAGGACGGGGTAGAGATCTGGGCCGGGCGGGTGCTTTCGGAGAGCATGGACTTTTACAACAACCGGGACCTCTACTGCGAGGGGGAACTGGCCTATTTCAACGACAGCACCCAGCCTCCAGCGGAGTTTTCAGGTCAGAGTATCCGAGCCTATCTGGAAGAGCTGATTCGGGTCCACAATTCCAAGGTTGGGGCTAACCGGCAGTTCTCTATCGGCGCGGTTACGATGGTGGACGAGAATTTTCCTACTTACTACACCAACAACGACAAAACCTTAGCGATACTTAACGCCCTAATCGAGAAGTACGGCGGTCATATGCGGATAAGGAAGGTTGACGGGGTCCGGTATCTGGACTATCTGGCTGAATATCCTGACACATGTAGCCAGGTCATCCAGTTTGGCTCCAATATGATCGACTTTACCAAGCAGTGGGACTCTACGGAGTTCGCCACGGTCATTGTGCCTCTCGGCAACCGGTTGGACGACAGCCCCATCGAGGCACTGGACGCCTATCTGACGGTGGAAAGCGTGAACAACGGGAGTATGTATGTTAAATCGGACGAGGCTTTCGCCGCCTATGGTTGGATCGAGAAGGTCGTCACTTGGAATGATGTCAGTGATCCGGTGGTGCTTCTGGAAAAGGCAAAGGCCTATTTGAGAGACCTCCAGTTTGACAACATGGAGTTAGAGTTGAGCGCCCTGGACCTTCACTATTTGGATGTGAGTATCGAGGCAGTGAAGCTGCTGGATGAGATTCGAGTCATCTCCAGGCCTCACGGACTGGATCGGATGTTTCCGGTGACCAAGCTGGAAATTCCGTTGGATAACCCGGATCAGACCCAATTCAAGCTAGGCACGACGGTGAAAACTAGCCTCAGCAGTGTGAACAATCAGACCAGTGCGGCCATTCTCCAGAAGATCGACGATCTTCCCAAGGCCCATTCCATCCTTAAAGAGGCCAAGGAGAACGCTACCCACATCATGAACATGGCTACCACCGGCTACATCACCATCACCAAGGACGACTACGGTTCGGAGACCCTTTATATTTCCAACATCCGGGACTACACCAAGGCGGACAAGCTCTGGAAGTGGAACATGAATGGTCTGGGGTATTCCAACGATGGCGGCAAGACCTTTGGGCTGGCCATCACTATGGACGGGTCCATTGTGGCTGACTACATTACTACTGGCGTGCTGAATGCCAATGTGATTCGGGCCGGCGTGCTCAAGGATTATGGCGGCAACTTCAGTCTGGATTTTACCACCGGAAAACTGACCATGAAAAAGGGCTCCATCAACATCGGGAACGGAAATTTTACCGTGGATGAAGAAGGGAACCTATACGCCAGACGAGGCACCTTTGCAGGGACTCTGTCCGGCGCAAAAGGAACGTTTGGCGGCCAGCTCGTGGCGGCCAGCGGGGACTTCAAGGGCGTTGTGCAGGCTTCCGATTTTCTGGATCGCTATGGAAACAGCATGATGACCGGGAGTAAGTTCTCCTCGGACTATCTCGACCTGTATGGGCTGACCATCCGGAACAAGAACACCGGCGCGATCACGTTCGCTGTCAGTCCCACAGGCGTTATCACCATCAACGGCAACATCACCATGGGCGCTGGCAGTTCTATCAACTGGGCGCAGGTGACCAATCAAAATCTGGACTACAACCCGGCTTATTCTCTTGCCTCGACGGCGAATGTCAAGGCGAACAATGCCAACTCGCTTGCTGCCGACGCTTATGACGCCGCCGATGCCGCTTATGCCAAAGCGAACCAGGCATACCGTCTGGCAGATTCTATCGAACTGCCCAGCTATATTCGGTCCACCTATATCGGGGCAACAACAATCAGATCTCCGGTTATCGAAGGTGGCGAATTTTATGGCAGTGAATTCAACGTCATTGCCGGAGGAGATGCAGGCAGTTTCAACTTGTATGGGCCGTATGGAAGCAGCCGTTATCATATGTTCTGCATTGAATATTACGATGCCGGCGTATGGGGGCCGTATGTTTATATTTCCAGCCCGTGTGGCGGAACAATCTGCTTTAATGGCCGGGTTGAGTTTACCGGAAGCGTTGATTTTTCCAGCGCCAGAGTCGATGGTATTGATTCAGAATAGGAGAATAACTGTGAAGAAAAAATTCAAAAACGCTGAGATGGCCGTAATGCTGAACCAGCTCCGGCCGCTTCTGTCCCATCGGGACAAGATCGGGTATGTCGCCGCCCGAAACTTTCGTATCCTCGGCGAATGCCTTACCGAATACGAGACGTTTCGTAACAGCCTCATTGAAAAGTATGGCGAGGAGGTCAAGGGCGAGCACGGCCAGACTACCATCGGCATTAAGGTCGATTCCCCCAATTTCCAGAAGTTCTGCGACGAGATGGCCCCGTTCAACGAGATGGAGCACGAGGTCGAGCTGATGACGGCCAAGTATACGGAAGCTATCGGCTGTCTCTCCGGCGAGGAGATTTTGGGAGTCGACTGGATGCTGGAAGATTAGGGGTGATTTAGTTGGCGAACATTGCCACATTCCTGCAAAAAATTCTGGACGCCGTATATGGCGAGGAAGTACGAGGTTCCATCCATGACGCGCTGGCAGCTATGAATGTAGAGTCATCTGAGGCTATGCGGTTTGCGGCGACAGCCAAGGACTCTGCGGCCGCATCCGCTCTCGAAGCTAAGGCTTCAGCCGCCACGGCTGAGCAGAAGGCGACCGAAGTTGTGGACTCCGCCAGGGCCGCCAAGACCTCTGAGACAAACGCCAAAACTTCGGAGCTTAATGCGATCCAGCAGGCTTCTAACGCAGCAAATGCCGCCGCGGCAGCCAAGGCTTCGGAAACTGCTGCCGGTAATTCGGAAGTAGTCGCCACGCAAAAGGCTCAGGAGGCCGCCGATTCTCAGGCCGCTGCCGCCCAGAGCGAGGCTGAGGCAAAGGCCGCCGAGGAACGGGTCAAGACGATTCGCTCTGACGTGGAGACCCTTGGCGCACAGGCCACAGCGGACAAGGAAGCCGCAGAGACGGCCAAAACAGATGCGGAGGCCGCCCGTGACGAGGCTCTCATCAGTCAAAATGGAGCGAAAGGCTCTGAGAACGCCGCCTTGGTGGCAAAAACCGCCGCAGAGCTCGCCAAAAACGATGCTGAAGCGGCAAAGTTAACCGCTCAGGCCGCCAAGGCAGCCGCAGAGACGGCCAAAACAGATGCGGAGACCGCCAAGGACAAGGCAAAGGAGTCTGAGGATTCTGCCGCCAAAAGCGCCCTTACTGCCCAGCAGTACAGCGGTAAGCCTCCAAAGCCCCAGGATGGGACTTGGTGGATCTGGGATGCCGATCAGCAGAAGTATTTGGACAGTGGTATTGCCTGCGACCTGGTGGGTCCTACTGGAAACGGTATCCAGGATATCAAGCTCACCAAGGGCGACCACACTCCTGGTACTACGGATATTTACACCGTGACCATGACGGATGGCTCGACCATGACCATTTCGGTCTACAATGGCCGGAACGGTACGGGAACCGGCGATGTGCTGGGCATCTCTTTTGATTTGGTTCTCCCGGTTTCCGGGTGGGCCAACGGGGAGATCACTGTCGCCGACAGCCGTCTGTTAGCCCTGGCAACACATAAGTACCTTGTGGACGCTGACGAAGCCAGCCGTGAGGAGTATCTGGAGTGCAACGTGCAGGCCCGGAACATCACCACGACTGGCTTTATCACGTTCAAAAATGACACCGACCCGACAATGGACCTGACGGTGAATGTCATCCGTCTGGAACTGTCGGCCAACGGCGCATAGAGGAGGTGATAGCTTTGGTGATCGAAATCAAAGACCAATGGGCAATGCTGGTCAGGGACGATACGCTCCGGCAGAACTCTAAGAAACCCTACGAGGTTGAGCTCGTCTTCGACGAAAGCTGGAACGGCTTCTCCAAGACCGCTATCTTTGAGGCGGGGTCTGTCAGCATCGTTGTTGTTCTAACGGAGGACCGATGTACAATTCCGGCGGAGTGTCTGAAACATGGGAGTGTAAAGCTGAAGATCGGCTTATATGGGGTGAATGGCGAGGCTCGCAAGGCCACCATCTGGTGTGAGACCAGCATGATTATCCCTGACGGGAGTCTTGGGCTTGGTTCGTCTACGGGAACGCCGATGCCGGATGAAATTTATTCGGAGATCATGGCGGCTATCGGAGATCTCTCTGCCGCCGGATTCGAGGGAAAAACTCTGGCTGAGATTTTCCGAGAGATCAAGAACAGCGCCTGTGAAACGGCCACGGACCCCGAGGTCGAGGACATGCTGGATGACACTTTTGGCTCTGCTCCGATCTTGCCGGATAACCCCGGCGGAGAGGAAATCCCCGACAACACCGCCACTGACAAAGAAGTGGCGGATATTCTCGATGAGGTTTTCGGCAAATAGCCGCAACCAAATAATTTCAAGGAGGACTTGTATATGTCTAAGCACACTACCATTGACCAGCTCAAAATGCTGGCCCAGCGCACCAAGACCGAGCTGGCCGCTCTGGACGGGAAGATCGCCGACTATGGCCTGACCAAGCAGGAAACCGCTGAGGACGGCTATCTGGCCACCTATCAGCTCACCAAGGACGGCGCCCCCACCGGCGACAAGATCAACATTCCCAAGGACCTGCTGGTGAAGTCCGCCTCCGTCAAGGAGGTTGCCGAAGCTGGTCAGCCCTATGAGGGCGCTGCGGTCGGTGATAAGTACATCGACTTCGTCATCAACAGCGTTGAGGGCGACGCCAACGAGAGCCATGTCTATCTGGCTGTGAAAGACCTTGGCGGGAGCGTTACCGTGGATACCGCTACGGACTCCGAGGTGGAGGCTATGTTGACCGAGGTCTTCGGCCCTGCCGCCACCGAGCCCGATCCTGAGGAGCCCGTTGGACCCTAAGCATACTCTGAGCGGGGGATGGGATACGCCTGTCCCCCGTTCGTCTTTTGAAAGGACGGAAACGAATGGCAGAGAAACTGACCACGATTGACCAGCTTAAAAAGCTGGCGCTCAGGACCAAGGCTGATTCCGCTGCCCGTGTCTCCGAGTTGGCGGAGATGATCGCCGCCGGTCTGGAAGATGCGCAGATCGGCTTTACTGTCACTCTGCCGGCCGCCAACTGGAGCGGCAGAGCTCAGACGGTTCAGCATGAGTCTTTCCTGGCAGACAGCAATTACTGGTATCTTGTCTGCGGCGACGCCGACTGCTTCATCGAGTGCGGAGACACCGGCATCCGAGCGGACAACATCACAACCAACGGTGAGGCCACGTTCCACTGCGAGATCACGCCGGAGAACGACCTGACCGTGAATATTCTTCGACTGGAGGTCGTCGAGAAATGAGTAACCCCAATGAAGTCGGAAAGGTGTTCAACCTGACCGGCAGCGGCGGAGGCAGCGGTTCCATCAAGCTGGAGAGCCTGGCTGTTACCAAGCCGCCCAAGAAAACGATCTATAAGTCCGGGGAGAGCTTCGACCCCACCGGAATGGTGGTGGAGGCGAGCTACGGCTTCGGCCTGACCTCGGAAGTGACCGGATATACCGTGACCCCCTCGGTCCTGACAGACGGCGTCACCGAGGTCACCATCACCTATACGGAGGGCCGGGCCACCAAGACGGCCAGCACTCCCGTCACCGTGGAAAAGGTCCTGGTCTCCATCGAGGTCACTACCCAGCCCACTAAAACCGTCTATCAGTACCTGGAGGGCTTCGACCCGGCCGGCATGGTCGTTACCGCCCATTTTTCGGACGGCTCCACGGCTCCCGCCACCGGATACACCCACTCCAGCGCCGCATTCTCCACTCTGGGTCAGCAGGCCGTCAGCTTGGACTACACCTACGAGGGCGTGACCA
>CAJUOD010000123.1 GCA_910587875.1 uncultured Oscillibacter sp.
ATCAATTTTAAGCAATCCATGAGGTATAACCCCTTCAAATATATCTACTGTGAGAATGATATTTTGAAGCTGGTCAACTGCATCATGGAAAATACCAAGGGTGAGGACAGCAAAGGCGGTGAAGTTTTTTGGGCGAAAGCCGAAGTCCTCTATTATCAGTCCCTCATTGCCTATATCTGGTACAAAGCCCCGGAGGAAGAAAAGAACATGACCACGCTGCTGGAAATGCTGAACGCATCAGAAGTGCGGGAAGATGACGAAAATTTCAAAAACGCCGTTGATTTGATGTTTGAACAGTTGCAGCAGCGTGACCCGGAACACTTTGCCGTCCGCCAATATGTCAAGTACAAAATGGCGCGGGCCCTGCTGAAAAATGTCAAGACCCAGGAGGTCTTCAAGAAGCGCGAGGTCAAGGTTCGGGAGTGCCGGAACTGCGGACACATCGTAGTGGGCTCTGCCGCCCCGGACATCTGTCCCGTCTGCGCCCATCCCCAGGCTTACTTTGAGGTCCACACGGAGAATTATTGAGTACATACAAACGGCGGCATGGAGCGTTGCTCCATGCCGTCTGCCTTTTCAGAGTGTCTCTCCACTGCCCTATCTTTTGGCGATTCGTTCTTCCCCCTTCCGGCGGAAGGAATAGGGTCGTTCTAACCCCAGCTCGTGGGCTATCCCACAGGCCAGACGGAATCCAGCAATGAAACTGGCCGGTTTAAGGTGCTGCAAGACGCCATAGAAAAATCAACAGTTCTCAAATGGCTGAAATCATATGAAACATCACATTTTAGGGCACATAGACGCTTATCTCAGGTCACAAAAAAAACGCTGCAGCTTCAAAAATCCATTTTTATCTTTTCGCAAATAAACCTACAGGGTCGCACGTTTCCAGTATGGCGTCAATTTCGGCGTTATCGCTGATCAGCCGCCATCGCTGGCCCTGCTTCGTCTCCCAAATGATTCGCACCGGAGTCCAGGCCAATTCTCCGCTGCCGGGGTCAGGAATCAATACTTCCATCTCGTCCCCGTCTTTCATCTGCGTCCCCTTGAATACAACCGCTTCATGCTCAACGTCATATCTGAGCTGACAAATCACGAAAACCATCCTTCCTTTTGTTTGTCCTCTTACGCGATTCAATGATCACTTCACAATCTTTTGAATTGCTTTGCTGGTAAGATTTCCAGCCTCTTTCTGCAGCTCAAACAGGATTGCCTCGTAAGTAGTCAGCAGACCCCCCTCCTGCCTGATACGTTCCAGCGCTATTTCATAGTCGCCGCGCTTACGGCTGGAAACGCAGTCCGCAACCAGATAGGGTTGATAACCGTTTGCCTTCAGATCCAATACCGTCTGAAGCACGCAGACATGACTCTCAATACCGCACACCACAATATAGGGCTTTTCCTCGGGGGACGGCAAGACTTCTCTCAACTGGGGATAAGCACTGTAGGAAAGCTTTTCCAGATAATCTTTTGTTCCAGCCGCCCGACAGATTTCAGGAACCGTCGCGCCGAGTCCTTTCGTATATTGCTGTGTCAAATATATAGGGATTTCAAGCGTTTTCAGGCCGTTCAGCAGTTTTATGGAACTTTCGATCAACCGCTCATTTTCAAAAACAGCGGGAAGTATCCTTTCCTGATAGTCGATGCAGACAGCCGCCGTCTTTTCCCGTTCAATTCTCATCGCATGCCCTCCTATGATAAGTTTTAAGCTGGAAGCTGTACCAACAGGCGGCAACACGCAGGTTGGTACAGCTTTTTAAGAGGTTATATAGACGATGCTTACTTTTTCAGCGCATCGCCAGCGTCACATCTCCGGAAGCGGCCAATTCTCCCCCCACATAGACATTGGCGGAACAGGTAGCAATGGCCTTTTCCTGACGCTCGGAAGCCATAACGGCTTGAATCTCCAAGGTGTCTCCAGGAAGAATCTTCCGGCGGAACCGCACCTTGTCGATCCCCAGAAACAGGGGAATTTTTCCGGCGTAGCGGGGCAGGGACAGCAGCAGAATATCCGCCGCTTGGGCCATGCACTCCACAGAGTACACGCCGGGCAGCACCGGCTCGCCGGGGAAATGGCCCTTGAAAATTTCCCGGCCGGGGTCCACGTAAAACTTGGCAGTGATATGCTCGCCGGGCTCCAGGTCCTCTACGGTGTCCACCAGCAGCATGGGGTCCCGGTGCGGAATGGTCGCCATCACAGCCTCATGGTCCAATTTCATACTTACATCACCTTTCTTTAAATATAGATCCACCCTACTCCTGGGTCTGGCAATCCACTAAGACTTTCACTACTTCGCCGCTGGGAGAGCCGCAGAGCTCCATGCCCTCCTGGACCTTCCCCAGGGGCAGGATTTTGGTAATCAGCGCGTCAAAGTCGATGGGAGCTCTGGCCATCATGGCAATGGCGTCGTCAAAGTCCTTTTCGTTGTAGTTCCGGGTCATTGTCAGGTCGACTTCCCGCATGAACAGCTTTTGCAGTTGGATCTGCATGGGATGGGGATACGCCGCCACCAGCACGACGCGGGAGTGGGGGTGGATCAGCTCCACCGCCGTGTCCAGGCCGGACTGAGTACCGGAGACCTCAAACACCGCGTCGGCCCCCACGCCCCCAGTGGATTTCAGGACGAAGTCCTTCAAATTCGTCTCCCTGGGGCCTACCACGGTAAAGCCCAGTTCCCGGGCTCTCTGAACGCGGACGGCGTTCAGCTCTGACAGCACCACTCGCAGTCCCAGATACCGGGCCGTCAGGGCCGTCATCAAGCCGATGGGTCCGGCGCCGATCACCACGGCGTAATCCCCCGCCTTGGACCGGGAGCGATCCAGCGCGTGGAAACAGACGGCCATGGGCTCCACCAGCGCGCCGTGGGTCAGGCTGATACTCTCCGGCAGACGGTGAAGCGTCCTCTCATGAACCGTCCAACGATTGCACATGGCTCCGGCGGAATCCAAGCCCATAAAATTCAGGCTGGCGCAGCAGTTGTGATTCCCGCTGTCACAGGCTGCGCAGCTGCCGCAATAGTCCAGCGGGCACACCGCCACCCGGTCCCCCGCCTTCCAGGCGGTCACCTCCGCGCCCACAGCAGCCACCAAGCCGGAGCACTCGTGGCCGATGGGGCGGGGCAGCGTGGAAAAACGGTAGTCATAGTCCCCATGGAACACATGGAGGTCCGAGCCGCAGATGCCGCAGTAGGCCACATCCACCTGGACCTCATGGGCTCCCGGAGCCTTTGGTTCGTAGTCGTGCAGCCCAAAGGAATGATTCCCCTCATACATACTGGCTTTCATTCAAAGTCCCTTCTTTCCTATCGAGATTTCTAAAAGCATTAAGTTAGCAAATCCCATACCAACCTTTGCTTTGCACACTCGCTCTCTCACTTTTTTCCCTACATGCTGCCCGTGCATTGTATATTTCCGCCCAGACCGTCCCGTTTTTTCCCTCCGTGCGCCGCCGTTAGGCCGGATAAGCGCCTCTAAGGAAGCTGTCCGCAGGAGACGGACCCGCTTAAGGGCGGTTCGCTGCGGCAAAGCCGGCGCAAAATCGATGTTATTAGACATCGAACGATGCGTTTTGACATCAACCTTCGGGAAACCAGGCGCACTTTTGTCGGTTTTGTATATAAAAGGCAAAAATTCCTTGAATAGACTGGGCAGGATTTTTGGCACGAAAATTGCAGTAAGTTCTGACAGACGCATATCGGGGGATGTCGTTCCCCGGCCTTTAATCAAATCTGGAGGTAAGGAAGTGCCAACTATGGAAAACACGCTGACATCCAAGCAGCTTTTGGCAAAGCTACAGGCGGAACACTACGCCGGCGCCATGCAGGCGAAGAAGGAGGGCAAGCTGGTGGCCTGGGCCACCTCTATCTGCCCGCAGGAGCTGCTGGAAACCCTGGACATCGATGTGGTGTATCCAGAGAATCACGCGGCCGCCATCGGGGCCCGGAAGGATGCCCCTCAGTTCATTGCAAACGCGGAGGCCAAGGGCTATTCCACCGACATCTGCTCCTATGCGCGGGTCAATATGGGTTACGCCGACATCCAGTTCTCCGAAGCGGAGAATATCCCCATGCCCGACTTGATTTTCTGCTGCAGCAATATCTGCAACACCGTTATCAAATGGTACGAAAATCTGGCGAAGACCCTGCATATTCCCCTGGTGATGTTCGACATGCCCTTCAACCACACCTTCGACGTTCCCGAGCACAGCATCCGCTACATGAGAGGCCAGATTGAGTACGCTATCCAGCAGCTGGTGGATATCACCGGCAAAAAATTCGACTACGACAAATTCAGCGAGGTCATGAAGGTCTCCTCCGAGAGCGCCCTCTGGTGGCGCCGGGCCACCGACCTGGGCCGGAACCACCCCTCTCCTCTTAACGGCTTCGACATGTTTAACTACATGGCTATGATCGTCTGCGCCCGAGGCAAGGAGTCCACCCGGGATCTCTTTAAGCTCTGGCACGACGAAATGGCGGAGAAGGTGAAACTCGGCAAGGGCCCCTGGAAGGAGGGTGAGGAGAAATACCGCATCATGTGGGACGGAATCGCCTGCTGGCCCCATCTCAGCGTCACCTACAAAACGCTGAAAAAATACGGCATCAACATGGTGACCAGCACCTATCCCGAATCCTGGACCATTGTCTACGAGCAGAATGACCTGGACGGCATGGCCCGGGCCTACAGCGCCAACTATGCCAACCGGAATCTGGACTATGGAACCGGAAACGTCATCAAACTGGTGCGGGACTTCGACCTGGACGGCATCGTCTATCATTCCAACCGCAGCTGCAAGCTGATGGATTTCCGGCAGTATGAGGTCCAGCGGCGCATTGAGGACGCTACCGGCGTGCCCTCCGTGGTATTCGACGGCGACCAGACCGATCCCCGCATCTTCTCCCAGGCCCAATACGAGACCCGCATTCAGGCTCTGGTGGAGATGATGGAAGAAAACAAGATCAAAAAGCAGAGAGGTGACCTGTAATGAACAACGCGCAGACGATCATTGACGCCCTTTGCGAACAGGCCCTGCATCCGGCCCTCGCCGTGGCAAAGAGCTGCCGCGACGCCGGAAAAGACGCAGTGGGGTGCTTCCCCATCTACACACCGGAGGAGCTGGTCTACGCCGCCGGGTTCCTGCCTGTGGGCATGTGGGGCGGCAGCACGGAGATCAAGCTGGCCGACCGATATCTCCAGGGCTTTTGCTGTTCCATCATGCGCTCCAACATTGAATACGGCATGCGCGGGACCTACAACCGCTTGAGAGCCGTGCTTCTCCCCACCCTGTGCGATACTTTGAAATGCATCTGTGAGAACTGGAAGGTGGCGGTGCCCCAGCTGCCCGTCATCCCGGTGGTGTATCCCCAAAACCGAAGCCTCCCCGCCGGAGAGCAGTACCTTAAAGACGAGTTCTCCCGCGTCCGCCTGGAGCTTGAAAAGCTCGCCGGTCATCCCATCACCGACGAGGCCCTGGAGAAGGCGTTTGCCCTCTATGAGGACTGGCGGAGCGCTATGCGGGAATTCTGCGAGGCGGCCGCCTCCCATCCCAAGACCATCAACGCCAAAGTGCGGCACCTGGTCATCAAGGCCGGGTGGTTCCTGGACAAGGCCGTCCACCTGGAAAAAATCCGCGCCCTGACGGCGGCCCTGAAGGAACTGCCAGAGGAGACCTGCGCCGTTCGTGTGGTGGCCACCGGCCTCATGGCGGAGCCCGTGGGTGTGCTGGACCTGATGGTGGAGAACGATATGGCCATCGTTGCCGACGACCTGGCCCAGGAGAGCCGCCAGTTCCGCACCCCCGCCCGCCCGGAGGGCGACGCCCTCTCCCGCATGGCCTGGAGGGTCATGGACCAGAAGGGCTGCCCCTTCCTTTACGAGGTGGAGAAAACCCGCGGTCAGATGCTCATCGACCAGGTCAGGCGGTACAAGGCTGACGCCGTGGTGACGATGCTGATGAAGTTCTGCGATCCCGACGAGTTTGATTATCCCATCTACAAGGCGGAGCTGGAGGAGGCCCAAATCCCCCACCTGTATCTGGAAGTGGAACAGCAGATGGACAGCTTCGGCCAGGCAGGCACCCGCATCCAGAGCTTTGCGGAAATGATTGGGTGAAGGGATGTATCTGGGAATCGATATCGGCTCCTCCTCTTCCAAGGCGGCACTGCTGAATGAGGAGGGGGCCATCGCGGGAACCCGGGTAGTGAACCTGGGCACCGGCACGCAGGGCATTCAAACCGCCCTGGACGAGCTTTATGCACAGGCGGGCATCTCTCCGGGCCAGGTGCTCTACACGGTGGTCACCGGGTACGGCCGCCTGCTCTATACCGAGGCGGACAAGCAGATCACGGAAATCACATGCCACGCCAAGGGCATCCACTACTTAATGCCTGACGTCCGCACAGTGGTGGACATCGGCGGTCAGGACTCCAAGGTCATTCGGATGGACAGCGGCGGAACGGTCCAGAACTTCGTGATGAACGAAAAGTGCGCCGCCGGTACAGGCCGTTTTCTGGAGGTTATGGCCCGGGTGCTTGGCTGCTCCATCGGGGATTTGAGCGGACTGGCCGCCCAGGCCACCCAGGATGTGGCAATCAGCAGCGTCTGCACCGTCTTCGCCGAAAGCGAGGTCATCTCGCAGCTCTCACAGGGCCAGCATCCCAACGATGTGGCCCGGGGCGCCCTGCGGGCCGTGGCCAAGCGCGTGGCGGGGCTGTGCGGCCGGGTGGGTGTGGAGGACAGCGTCGCCATGAGCGGCGGCGTAGCCTTGAACCAAGCCATGGTGGAGGTCCTCTCCCAGGAGCTGGGCCGGCCCGTGGTCCCCGCCCCGGACTCCCAGGCTGTCGGCGCCATCGGCGCCGCCCTGCTGGCCAGGGAGCAGTACCGAAAAACCCGCTGAAGGACTTCTACCGCCGGAACGCCGGTGGATTAAAAAAACGAGAGGAACGGATAATATGGATTGGAAAGAGTACTACAAATCTAGGCTGGTCTCCGCCGAGGAGGCCGTCTCCCACATCAAATCCGGCGATTGGATCTTCCCCTCCCACGCGGCCTCTGAGCCGGAATACCTCTTTGACGCCCTGCTCAAGCGCAACGGGGAGTTGAAGGACGTCCGTATCTGGCAGGGCCTGAACATCGGCGCGGCCAAGTACGCCCAGCCGGAATACGCCGAGAGCTTCAAGGTCAGCTCCGTCTTCCTGGGCGCCAAGAACCGGGAGTGCATCCAGAATGGCCGGGGCGAGTTCACCCCCATGGCCTTCTCCCTCCAGCCCCGTGCCGTGCGCACCGGCGCGGTACCCTGCGACGTATACCTGGGCCAGGTGACGCCCCCCGACGACGAGGGCTACTGCAGCTTCGGCCTGTCCGTGGACTTCGCCCGCTCCTGCGTGGAGGCCGCCAAGCTGAAGATCGTTCAGGTCAACCGGAACATGCCCCGGACCTGCGGCGACACCAAGGTCCACGTCACGGAGCTGGACTACTTCGTGGAGGCGGATACTCCCCTCTATGAGCTGCCTCTCATAGACAGCAGCGATCCCATCGTGGACAAAATCGGAGCCAATATCGCCTCTCTCATAGACGACGGGGCCACGCTCCAAATGGGCCAGGGCAAAATTCCCAACGCCATTCTCAAATGCCTGGGCGACAAAAAGGACTTAGGGATCCACACCGAGGTGTTCTCCGACAATCTGCTGCCCCTGATTGAAAAAGGCATCATAAACGGCGCCCGCAAAAGCATCAACAAGGGCAAAATCGTCTCCACCTTCATCCAGGGAACCCGCGCGCTCTATGACTTCGCCGACGGAAACGAAATGGTCCAGCTCCATCCGGTGGACTATACCAACCATGTGGGAGTCATCGCTCAAAACGACAACATGGTGGCAATCAACTCCGCCATCGAAGTGGACCTCACCGGCCAGGTGGCTGCGGACTCCATGGGCATGACTCTGTTCTCCGGCATTGGCGGCCAATTGGACTTTATCCGCGGCGCGGCCTTGAGCAAGGGCGGCAAGCCTGTCATCGCCCTCCCCGCCACCGCCAA
>CAJUOD010000124.1 GCA_910587875.1 uncultured Oscillibacter sp.
ACTCCAGCCAGGCGCCCCGCTGGGGGATGACCTGGGAGGTGAGGATGGGCAGGTCCGTCTTGATGTCCACCTCGTGCCCGTAGTACACGCCGGGGGACCGGACGATCTGAGAGACCACCACGCGCTCCGCGCCGTTGACGATGAAGGTGCCGGAGTGGGTCATCAGGGGGAAGTCCCCCATGAAGATCTCCTGCTCCTTGATCTCCTCGGTCTCTTTGTTCCGCAGGCGGACCTTGACCTTCAGGGGCGCGGCGTAGTTGGCGTCCCGGGCCTTGCACTCCTCCACGTCGTACTTGGGCTTTTCGTCCATTTTGTAGTCGATGAAGGTCAGCTCCAGGTTGCCCTGGTAGTCGCTGATCGCGCCCACGTCGGCGAAGACCTCCCGGAGGCCCGTGTCCAGGAACTCCTGATAGGAGGTCTTCTGGATCTCCAGGAGATTCGGCATGGAGACGACTTCCTCATACCGGGCGAAGTTTTTGCGAAGGGTCTTTCCGTAATACTTGTCTTTGGCCATCTTCACATTCACCTTTCTGCCGCCCCCAGGCGGCGGGAATAGGGACACGCCGGGCGCCGTTGTTAAAAACCCCTCGCCCCGCTCTTGCATTCTTCTGGGAAATGTGCTATACTCCAATTAAGGTATGAAGCGGGGGGATTTCCACCCGCTGTCGATAAGTGCTTTATTTTACCACGCCTGTTTCCCTATGTCAAGGGGAAATGGGTATTTTTTCATCAAAACGGCCCATGGAAAAAAGCTCCATGGGCCGTTTTTCCGATTCTGATGGGTCGAAAACCGCCGGGCGCTCAGGGGCCCGCGCTCTCCGGGCTGAGGGAGGGGAAATACTCCTCTAGGAGGCTCTGGGGAATGCGGCACACGCCGTCCAGGGTCTGGGCCAGCCAGCCCGTGGGACCGGCGCCCCAGATCAGCAGGTTGGTAAAGGTCTCCGAGGTCACAGGCACGGCGTCCCGGAGGACATAGAGGGCCTGGGCGATGTCGCCCCGGGTGGTATAGGGCGTGAGAATCTGGGACAGGTCCCCGGGGGTGAAGGTAAACTGCCGGTCCGGCAGGCCCAGGCGCTTCAGCAGGGCGGAGAGGATGGTTTGGGCGTCCTCCCCGGAGATCCAGCGGTCCGGATCAAAGCGGTTTTCCCCCGTCTCCGGCAGCAGCCCGGCGGAGCGGGCGGTCATGACGGCGCTATAGCAGGGGTGCCCGGGGGGCACGTCGTCAAAGGGGCGGGTCCCCAGCCGCCAGCCGGAGAGGCCGTAGAGATCCAGCACGGTCTTGACGAACTCGCCCCGGGCCATGCCCGCCCGGGGGGAAAAGGTGTGGCTGCTGGTGCCCTTCATGATTCCCGCCGCGGCCAGGGCCTCGATCGGCTCCCGGGCGTACCCGTACCGCCCCAGGTCCACGAAGCCCTCCAGCGCCAGGGGCTCCCGGCTGCTGTAGGCGGGGACGGCGTAGCCGTGAATCCGCCAGTCCCCCAGGGGATAGCGGTTGACGGTGACATAGTCGTTGGGCTCCTCCTCCGGCACCCGGGCGGGGCCGACGGTCTCCGGCGGGTAGTCCCACCGGACCGTCAGGGCGTTCCCCTCGACGGTGAAGAGGGTTTCGTCCTCCACGTAGAGCACCAGGCCGATGTGGTGAATCTGGCCCTCGATGTTACAGAAGAGGGCCAGGTCGCCCTGAAGGGGGACGTAGCTCCCGCCCCGGGCGGCGCTGTTGTAGTAACGGCCCAGGGCGGCGAAGGCCCGGCAGTGCCGGGTACAGCTGACGGACCGGGGGAAGGCCCTTTTGGAGACTCCGGCCTCCTCGGCGCACCAGGAGACGAACATATCGCACCAGTGCCCATTGGGGATGCCGAAGTGGTCCCCGAAGGGCGTGTGCTCGTTGTTCTCCTCGGTGAGGCCCATCTGCGCCAGCGCCTCGGCCACCACCCGCCCCGACTGGGATACCCCGCCGGTCTCCGCCGCCCGGGCAGTGGTCAAACACAAAACCGCCGCGAGAAGGACCAACAGGGCATTTTTTCCAAATCCGCGCATGTTCTCACTTCCATAAGTACATAAATGATTTGAGCACATGATAGCACGTTCGACAGCATTTGACAAGCCCCTCCCCGCCGCAAGCGCAGCGGCGCGGCGTCCAAAAAATCCGCCGCGAACCCGGCGGGTCGCGGCGGAAAGCGAAAAAATTCCCACCAGAGTGCAGTTTTCGGCGAAGCCGGAAACGGAACGGTGGTGGAAATTTTTGAGCTGGCGCGGAAGGAGGGATTTGAACCCTCGCACCGGTTTTATCCAGTCTACTCCCTTAGCAGGGGAGCCCCTTCGGCCACTTGGGTACTTCCGCAGATCTTGATTCAGTTTGAAAGAGTTGGCGGAGAGAGTGGGATTCGAACCCACGGGCACTTGCGCGCCGCCGGTTTTCAAGACCGGTTCCTTCAACCACTCGGACATCTCTCCATCGGAAGGCGCCGTCTCTTGAACACGCATAATATCATAGCATACCCCGCCCCCTCTTGTCAACAAATTTTTCCGCCGGAGACCAGGGAAATCACCCTCGCCCCGTCCGGTACATGTGCCCCGCCTCCGGCGTCACGCCGTTCAGCCACAGCAGCTCCTCCACCGTCACGAACCAGTAGCCCTCCTCTTGGAGCCGGTCCACCACCTTCAGGGCCGCGTCCACCGACGTGGGGTAAATATCGTGGAGCAGAATGATGCTGCCCGGCTCCACGTTGTCCAGAATGGCCCGGGTCACCTTCTCCGTGTTCCGGCTCTCCCAGTCCCGGGGGTCCACGCACCACTTCACCAGGGGCACGCGGAAGGAGGCCCCCTCCGACACCTGGCCGTAGGGGGGTCGCAGCCAGTATTCTCCGCCGCCCAGCAGGGCCTCCAGGGCCTCCTCCGTCTGCCGCACCTCCTGGGCAGCCAGGTCCGGGCGGACGCCGTCCAGCCGCTGGTGGCTCCAGGTGTGGTTTCCGATCTGGTGCCCCTCCTCCGCCATGCGGGTCACAAGGTCGGCGTTGTCCTCAATCTGCTGGCCGATGAGGAAAAAGGTGGCCTTGGCCCCCCGCTCCTGCAGCCCGTCCAGCAGGCGGTCCGTGGTGCCCCGCCGGGGGCCGTCGTCGAAGGTCAGGGCCACGTACTTCTCCCCCGCCGGAATTTCCGCCCCGCTGTCCGCGGGTACGGCCTCGCCCCCCGCCAGGCACAGCGCGGCCAGGGCCGTCAACATCAAAACCGGGACTATTTTCTTTGCCATCGCGCAATTCCCCCTTATTTACTCAAGGGTAGTATGCGCAAGCCATCAGCATTTCCTATTGGAAAAATCACGAAAATAGGCCTCGTTGTCGTCGCTTCGATTTGGTTCTCCACCAGGCAAGCAGAGCGCGCGAAAGCTCTTTTGTTTACTTTTACCCTCTGGGTATACGGGGCCTCTAAGCGGCAAAGCCGCCAAGAGGCCCCATATCTCTCGAGAAAAGTAAAAGCCCTTTGTCATGAGCCTAGGTCCTCATGACAAAGGGCTTTTATCCTGAAATCCGGTTTACACCAGCTCAATCACCGCGGTCTCCGCGGCGTCGCCCCGGCGGACGCCGGTGCGGATGATGCGGGTGTAGCCGCCGTTGCGCTCCGCGTAGGTGGGCGCGATTTCCTTGAACAGCTTCTTGCAGACGTCCTCCCGGGTGATGAAGCTCATGGCCTGCCGATAGGCGGCCAGGTCGCTCTTCTTGCCCAGGGTAATCATCTTCTCAGCCAGGGGCTTGATCTCCTTGGCCCGGGTGACGGTGGTCTCCATCTTCCCGTGATCCAGGAAATCCGTGACCTGCTGACGCAGCATGGCTCTGCGCTGGTCAGAGGTCTTGCCGAGCTTACGAGGCATTTCGGTTTCCTCCTTACTTGTTTATCGTTTCTCCTCCGCACTCAAGCGGGGACGGTCAATTGTTCTCCTCGTCGGCCAGGTGCAGGCCCATCATGGCCAGCTTGTTGATGACCTCCTCCAGGGACTTGCGTCCCAGGTTCCGGACCTTCATCATTTCGTCTTCGGTCTTGGAAATCAAGTCCTCCACCGTGTTGATGTTGGCCCGTTTCAGGCAGTTGAAGCTCCGGACGCTGAGGTCCAGCTCTTCGATGGTCATCTCCAGCACCTTGTCCCGCTGGGCTTCCGCCTTCTCCACCACGGTGGGGCGGCTGCCGACGTTCTCACTCAGGTCGGTGAACAGCGTGAAATGGTCGCAGAGGATCTTCGCTCCCAGAGAGACGGCGTCCCGTGCGGAGATGGTGCCGTCCGTCCAGACCTCCAGCGTCAGCTTGTCAAAGTCGCTGGAAGCGCCCACACGGGTGGGCTCCACGGTATAATTCACCTTATACACCGGCGTGTAGATGGAATCCACCCCAATGGTCCCGATCACATTCTGCTGGGGCTTGTTGCGGTCGGCGGGGACGTAGCCCCGGCCATGGGACAGGGTGATCTCCATATTGAGGGACGCCCCGTTGTCCAGGGTGGCGATGTGCAGGTCCGGATTCAGGACCTCCACCTCTCCGTCGGCCTTGATGTCTCCGGCGGTGACCACGCAGGGGCCCACCGCCTCGATATAGACCGTCTTCACCGAGTCGCTGTGGAGCTTCGTCAGGAGACTCTTGATATTCAGGACGATCTCCGTCACATCTTCCTTCACGCCGGGAATGGTGGAAAACTCGTGCTGGACGCCGGCGATTTTGATGGTAGTCGGCGCGGTGCCGGGCAGCGAGGAGAGCATGATCCGCCGCAGGGCGTTGCCCAGCGTCGTACCGTATCCCCGCTCCAGGGGTTCCACCACGTATTTGCCATAGGTTACATCACCAGGCGCTTCGCTGCATTCAATCTGGGGCTTTTCGATTTCAATCACGCAGTACCCTCCTTCATCTTCTCATCGGGCGGCGGGCCGCGCCGCCTCTGGTTCGGCTCATTCTCGAGGGTATCCTCCGCTTACTTGGAGTAGAGCTCGACGATCAGGTGCTCCTCCACGGGGATGTCGATGTCCTCACGGGCGGGAAGGCGGGTCACGGTGCCCTTCAGGGTGTTCTTCTCCCGCTCCAGCCACGCGGGCAGGAGGAAGATGGGGGCGTCCTGGCCGGTGAGGCGCTTGAAGACCTCGGAGGAGCGGCTGTTCTCCGCCACCTCGACCACGTCGCCGGCCTTCACCTGGTAGGAGGGAATGTCGACTTTTTTGCCGTTGACGGTGAAATGGCCATGGTTCACCAGCTGGCGGGCCTGGCGGCGGGTCATGGCGAAGCCCATGCGGTACACCACGTTGTCCAGGCGGCGCTCCACGTTGATGAGCAGGTTGTCGCCGGTTTTGCCGGGGGCGGCGGCGGCGGCCTCATAGTAGCTGTGGAACTGCTTTTCCAGGATGCCGTAGATGAACTTGACCTTCTGCTTCTCGTTCAGCTGAATGCCATATTCGCTTTTCTTCTTCCGCATCTGGCCGCCGGGATTCCGGTTGGTCTCCTTCTTGGCGTAGCCCATGACGGCGGGAGAGATGCCCAAAGCCTTGCAGCGCTTGGCAATCGGCTGCATATTCCTTGCCATATTGCTTGTTACCTCCTCTTTCGATTACACGCGGCGGCGCTTCGGGGGACGGCAGCCGTTGTGGGGGATGGGGGTGACGTCCTTGATCATCGTCACTTCCAGGCCCACGGCCTGCAGCGCCCGGATGGCGGCCTCACGGCCCTGGCCGGGGCCCTTGACAAACACTTCCACGGTCTTCAGCCCATGCTCCATGGCGGCGCGGGCGGCGGTCTCCGCCGCGGTCTGGGCCGCGAAGGGCGTGGACTTCTTGCTGCCCCGGAAGCCGAGGCCGCCGGAGGAGGCCCAGGAGATGGCGTTTCCCTGAGCGTCGGTGACGGTCACCATGGTATTGTTGAAGGAAGAACGGATATGGACCTGGCCACGTTCGATGTTCTTCCGCTCGCGGCGGCGGCGAATCACTTTCTTGCCGCCGGATTTCTGTGCTGCCATATGCTTTCTCCCTCCTTACTTCTTCTTGTTGGCGATGGTCTTCTTGGGTCCCTTCCGGGTGCGGGCGTTGGTCTTGCTCCGCTGGCCCCGGACGGGCAGGCCCTTGCGGTGGCGGAGGCCCCGGTAGCAGCCAATCTCGCTGAGCCGCTTGATATCCAGGGCGGTCTGGCGGCGGAGGTCGCCCTCCACGGTGTAGTCGTCGATGGCGTCACGGAGCTTCTGCTCGTCGGCGTCCGTCAGGTCCTTTACCCGGGTGTCGGGGTTGACGCCGGACTTCGCCAGGATGTCCTTGGCGCTCTTGCGGCCAATTCCGTAGATATAGGTCAGGCCGATTTCAATGCGTTTATCCTTCGGCAGGTCAATACCGGCAATACGTGCCATACTTTTAAAGCACCTCCAATTTCAATTCTCAGCCCTGTCTCTGCTTGTGCTTCGGGTTCTCGCAAATGACCATAACACGGCCTTTGCGGCGGATGACCTTGCACTTCTCGCACATGGGCTTCACGGACGGTCTTACTTTCATAGTCTGCAACCATTCCTTTCAGCGGTTTACGTCGTTTGATGTCATTTGCTGCGCCAGGTGATCCGGCCCCGGGTCAGATCGTACGGGGACATCTCCACCGTGACCTTGTCGCCGGGCAGAATCCTGATGAAATTCATCCTCAGTTTCCCGGAAATATGCGCCAGAATCATGTGACCATTTCCAATGTCAACCTGGAACGTCGTGTTGGGCAGGGCTTCCACCACAACACCTTCCACTTCAATCATGTCGGATTTTGCCAAACGTTATCCCTCCTGGTCCGGCTGGATCGCCTCGCGGCAGGCCGCGAGGGTCCTGCGAAGCTCACTGTTGGTGATCTTCTCCTCGCTCTTGATCTTTTCGGCGAGGCGGGTCTCCTCCGCCGAGACGAAGAGCACATGCCTGCGCTTCTTCCGCTTCGGGGATTCCACCTTTCTCGATTTTCCGTCCGCCAGCAGGAGGTACTCTCCCTCCACCGCCAGGACGACGAAGAGCTTGCCCTTGTCGCGGCCCGCGTTGGAGCGGACGATGTTTGATTTCGCAATCTCCATGCGTTCTCTCTCACCTGTTGTCAAATGGCGGGAGCCGTGAGGATCTCCGGCTCGCCATCGGTGATCAGGATCGTGTTTTCGTAGTGGGCCGCCCATTTTCCGTCGGCGGTCTTCACCGTCCAGCCGTCGCCAAGCTGCGTGATGGCGGCGGAGCCGGCGTTGACCATGGGCTCAATGGCCAGGGTCATTCCCCGCAGGAGGCGGGGCCCATGGCCGGGGCGGCCGTAGTTTGGGATTTCCGGCGATTCGTGCATCTTGGCTCCCACGCCGTGGCCCACGTATTCCCGGACCACGGAGAAGCCGTTCTGTTCCACATAGGACTGAACCGCCGCGGAGATGTCCTGAAGACGCTGTCCCTCCCGGGCGAAGCGGATGCCCTCGAAAAAGCTCTGCCTGGTCACGTCGATCAGGCGCTGGGCCTCCGGGGAAATCCTTCCGCAGGGGAATGTGGCCGCGCAGTCTCCATGAAAGCCCCCGATGTACGCGCCCACGTCCACGCTGACGATATCTCCCTCCTGCAAGACCCGCTTGGGGCTGGGAATGCCGTGGATGATTTCGTCGTTGACGCTGATACAGGCGCTGGCTGGGTAGCCGTTGTAATGGAGAAAGGACGGGACCGCCCCCTGCTTGCGGATGAACCGCTCCACCGCGTCGTTGATCTCCTGGGTTGTCACGCCGGGCTTTACCATTTCCCCTGCCAAGGCACGGGCAGCCGCGGTAATTTTTCCACTCCGGCGCATCAAGTCGATCTCGTGGGGGGATTTCAGGGTAATCATGCTTCCCTCATCTCCCCAGGACGCGGAGGATCGCCTGGGAATT
>CAJUOD010000125.1 GCA_910587875.1 uncultured Oscillibacter sp.
CTGTCCGCCATCTGGGGCTCCGTGCTCTTCGGGGCGCTGATGATCCTGTATCTGCGTCTGGCCCTGCCCCTGGTTCCCACCCAGCTTTATAAAATCCTGCCCTATGTGGTGACGGTGATTGTGCTGATCGTCTCCAGCATGCGAAACAACAAGGAGAAGCAGCCCCCCGCCAGCCTGGGACTGGCCTACTTCCGGGAGGACCGGTAAGGGCGCGCCTAAGCGCCCCGCCAACGGCGGCCCCTCTGGGGCCGCCGTTTTTGAGCCGTTTTTGAGTCCTGTGGTTATTGACACACCGAGCGCTTTCCATTATAATGGTCCCGCTGTAAATTATGGCAGGAGGTCAATCGTGTCATGAAACAATTTTATGGGATGAGCCAGCGGGGAAACCTGGATGAGGCTTTAAGTGGGCTCCGCAATCCCGAATTCATTATGTTGCTGTCCAACAACAGCCAGTTCGAGACCCATGTCAAGGCCCTGGAGCAGCGCTTTCCCGGCGTGCCCAGCATCGGCTGCATCGGAATGTGCTACCAGCTCGGCGTGGTGGAGAACGGCGTAGGCGTCATCGCCTTTTCAGACGGCGTCACCGCCGCCGCCGGCGTTCTGGAGGAAGTGTCCACCATGCCGGTAAAGTACATCCAGCGGATGGAGCGGGATATGCGGGCGCTGGGGGGCACCGGCGGGGACACGCTGTGCATCGACTTCTGCGCCGGAAACGATGCCTGTGTGCTGACCACCATCCACACCGTGCTCCGCAAGCGGGGCGTCCCCCTGGTGGGGGGCACCGGCGGCGAGGGCCGGGTTTCCGCCAACGGCCGGGTGTACGCCGACGCCGTGGCCTACGGCCTGGTGCGCAACCGGGGCGGCCGGGTGAAGACCTACAAGGAAAACATTTACCACCAGCTGGGAGATTACCGCTTCATCGCCTCCGACACAGACCGGGCCAACTACATACTGGGTGCCCTGAACGGCAAGCCCGCCAAGCAGGTATACAAGAGCATTCTCCACGTGACGGACGAGGAGATTTTGACCCGGACCTTCCAGAATCCCTTCGGCAAAATCAACGGGGACGATACCTGTATCATCTCCATCAAGGAGGTCCACGGAAACGCCCTGGCCTGCTTCCGGCAGGTCAACGACTCCGACGTGCTGATCCTCCTGGAGCTGGGGGACTATCAGGCTATCACCCGGAGCACCATCCAGCAGATTCAGCGGGAGTTCCCCCGGCGCTCGGCGGTGTTCTCCGTGAACTGCCTGTTCCGGTATAAGCTGTTCTCCGAGCGGGGCTATATGCAGACCTATCTCCAGGAGATGGGGGCCTTGGGCTGCCACGCGGGCTTCGTGGGCTACGGGGAGCACTACAACAACCGCTTTGTCAACCAGTCCATGACCTGCGCGGTCTTTGAGTAAAGGGGGGATTCGGAATGCTATTCGCGGGAAAAAACCGGCGGAAGCCGGAGAGCCCCCGGGAGGAAATTGGACTTTACCCGGTCCTCCATGTGGCGGAAAGCCTGAAGGAGTACCAGCGGGAGCTGGTAAAAAAAGAGGTATCCTCCCTCTCGGAGCTGAGTCTGGTGGGCTCCACCTTCTCCGGTGTGCTGAAGGAAGCGGACCACTTCCAGGAGGAGCTCCAGAAGCTGGGGCTGTCCTTCTCCAACATTGACGAGGCCGCGGGGCAGTTTGCCTGCGTCCGGGAGGAGATCGGCGGCACCGTCTCCGAGGCTCAGGGACTGGTGGAGGAGCTGAAAAGCACCTCCATGAGAATACAGGAGTCCTACGACGAGATGGCGGTCATCTTCGGAAACCTGGAATCCGCAATCCGGAGCATCCAGCAGTGTATGGGAAAAATCGTCTCCATCGCGGATCAGACCAACATCCTGGCTATCAATGCCTCCATCGAGGCGGCCCGGGCCGGCGTGGAGGGTCGGGGCTTCGCCGTGGTGGCCGCCCAGGTGAAGGAGCTGGCCAACGAGATCAAGCAGCTGACTGGAGAGGTCGATGCCGGCGTATGCGACGTGGAGACCCGGGCCGGGGAGCTTAGCAGCAGCATCCGCTCCTCCCGGCAAACCCTTGGCGAGGCCGTAAGCGTCGTGGGCCAAACCGACGAGAGCTTCCATAAGATCATTACCACCGCTGAGGAATCGGCTTCCGTGCAGGCGGAGATTTCCGGGGTTATCCAGGCGTCCCAGCAGGAATTGGCGGTTCTCTGCCAGTTCTTCGACAGTATTAAGGAGCAGTATCAGGAGGTGGTCCGGCACATCGATCAGGCCAGCCGCCTGGGCACTACCAAGAGCGCCATGTTTGAGGACATGGACAACATGATTTCCCAGCTCCCGCCCTTTGTCAAGGACCTGGAGGCGGAAGACCAGCCCGCAAAATAATTTCAGAATACGGAACAGGCGGCGGACGCAACGCGTCCGCCGCCTGTTTGTCGTTTTGAAGGGCTTTCGTCACATGATGACGATCTCGCCGCAGACCAGCTTGGCGACACACTGGTGGGTCTCCTGCCGCAGGCGGAGGGATTCGTCCCCGAAGCTGATGAGCGTTCCGGCGTAGGCCACGCCGCACTCCATGCGCCCGCTGTCCTGGTCCTTCTGGTCCTTCAGCTCCTCCCTGGCGTCCGCCAGGTCCTCGTCCAGCTGCTTCAGCTTCAGCTCGGCAACCGACAGCTTCATCTTGGTCTTGCTCAGGAGGCTGGCCTTGAGGGGGCTGTCCAGCCGGTTTTCCAGCCGCTCCACGTCCCGTCTCAGCTCCCGCAGCTGCTCCAGCACCAGCTCCCGCTCGAAGGTGGCGCAGGGCAGGCCCCCTAGGGCGATGGAGGTCTTGACCTCCGACTTGGCGCCGATGGCGCTGGCGCTGACCCGCTTGCCCGCCCAGACCCGGCCGCCCATGATGCTTCCCCGGCCGGAGCGGATGAGGACCTCTCCGTCGCAGTAGATCCGGCCGTTGACGATGCAGTCGGTCTGGAGGTTTTCCCGGACGTGGATGGTGGCGTTTTCAATATACTTGGCGAAGATGCACCGGGAGGCCCGGATGACCGTGCTCCCGTCGCCCAGAATGCCCTTGACCACCGTCAGGTCGCCTCCGGCCTCCACGGTGCCTCCGGCCTCCACCACGCCGCCCACGTAGACGTTCCCCATGGCCTTGACCGAGAAGCCGGTGATCACGTCTCCCTTGATATTCACGTCTCCCACGAATTTGATATTCCCCGTGGAGAAGTCCACGTCCCCGTCGATGTCCAGCACCGGCTTGACCTGAAAGCTGCGCCCGGTAAACTCCACATGGCCGGGCATAGTGGCAATCAGAGAGTCCTCGTCGTCCTCGCTGATTTCGGTGTTCCGACCCTTGGGCAGGGGCACGGCCCTTCCGCTCTTGGCGGGGACCTCCTGGTCCAGCACGGTCCGGCCCGGCTCGCCCTCGGTGGGACGGATGAGGCGGCAGATCTCCTGGCCCTCTTTGACGTTGCAGATGAGATTCAGCGCGGTGTAGTCCACCTGTCCGAACTCGTCTACCTCCAGCGTGCGCTGAATTTCCCGGGGGAAGTGGTCCACGATGTTGCCGTTCCGCCCGTCAAAGGCGTGCTTCCCCTGGGCCACCAGGTAGAGGTTGAAATACCGGTCCCGCTCGTGGGCCACCCGGTTCAGCAGGGAGGTGTTCACGCCGTAGGAGATGCCCTGCTCCTCCAGGGCCTTGAAAATCATATCCCGGGACACCTCGGCTCCCGGCCCGACGGGGGGGAACACCAGCATCCAGGCGTAAATCTTGTCGGAGGAAAGGTGGAACCAGGGGCGGGCGTCCAGGGCCAGAGGTTCCTCCTCCGGGTCCTCCTCCTCCGCCTTTTTCTTGCTGTGCTTGCCCCGGGTCCTGCCCTTGGAGGCCTTCAGCCGGGTGCTGCACACGCTTTTCAGGGACGACTGGAGCCGGTTCTTCTCCTTCTCCATCAGCTCCGGGGGAAGCAGGCCCTCCTCGTCCATGTACAGGTGGGGCGTGGGAAGGGGCCCGTCCTCCCGCCGCCGGAGGTCGTAGAGCTGGCGGATGGGGTGGTCCTCCGGGATTTCCAGGCGGGAGGGATCCTCCGGGGTGGCCGCCGGCGCTTCCGGGTTCTCCTGGGGGGTATGCTCCTGCTCCGTAAAGGACGCCTCCTCGGCCTGTTCCTCTTTTTTGGAGCCGAATAAAAAGGATGACAGTTTCTCCTTGAATGACATGGCGGGACACCTCGATTCCTCTGAGCTGAAAAGACATTACTAGGCCATTATACTAAACTTTTCCCTTGAAGGGAAGAGGTAATTATCATAATTCCAAGAATATCTTCCGGCAGGGGGCCGGAGGGCTTTACAGATTTTGTCTTGAAATGCGGCGCGTTCTCTGATATAGTTAATTGATTATTGAAGCCCCCTTTGACGGAGCTTCGGCAGAGGTGGAAACGTGTATTTAAAAGCGCTGGAAATTCAAGGCTTTAAGTCCTTCCCGGACAAGACCGTGCTGAACTTCGGAGAGGACATCACCGCCATCGTGGGACCCAACGGCTCGGGAAAGAGCAATATCTCCGACGCCATCCGCTGGGTCATGGGCGAGCAGAGCGCCAAGGGCCTCCGGGGCGCGAAAATGGAAGACGTCATTTTCGGCGGCACGGAGCAGCGGAAGCAGGTGGGCTTCGCCCAGGTGACGCTGGTGCTGGACAACACGGAGCGCATCTTCCCCTCCATGGAGGAGGCGGAGGTGGCTGTCACCCGGCGGTATTACCGCAGCGGGGAGAGCGAATACTACATCAACCGCCAGTCCGTCCGCTTGAAGGATGTGACGGAGCTGTTCCTGGACACCGGCCTTGGGCGGGAGGGCTACTCCATCATCGGCCAGGGCAAGATTGACGAAATCCTCTCTACCCGGAGCAGCGAGCGCCGAGAGATCTTCGAGGAGGCGGCGGGCATCTCCCGCTTCCGCCACCGGAAGGAGGAGGCGGAGCGGAAGCTGGAGCGGACGGAGGAGAACCTGGTCCGCATCAACGATAAAATTTCCGAGCTGGAGCTCCAGGTGGAGCCCCTGCGGGACCAGGCGGAGAAGGCCAAGCAGTACCTCATCCTTCGGGACGAGCTGCGGGTCTTGGAGATCTCCGTGTGGCTGGAGAACCTGGACGCTCTGAAAATCAGCGCCCGGAAGCTGGAGATGGACTTCCACGCCGCCGAACAGGAGCGGGACGAGGCCCGGGCCGCCCTGGACGAGCTCTACGCCGAGGGGGAGCGCTTCGGCGAGGAGATGCGCCGGAAGGACATGGAGGCGGAGCAGGTCCGGGCCGAGGCCGGGGAGCTGGATGCCCAGGCCAAGGACCAGTCCGCCGCCGTGGCGGTGCTGGAGAGCACCATCGCCCACAACCAGGAGAACATCGACCGGGCCCAGGCGGAGCTGGTGGAGTCCGACAGCCGGGCCGGGGGCCTGGCGGCCCAGTCCGCCGACGAGAAGGACCGGGCGCAGGGCCTCTCCCGGCGCTTGGAGGAGCTGAACTCAGGGCTGGAGGCCCTGTTGGAAAAGGCCCGGGCTGCCGCCGAGCAGGCGGGGGGCCAGCAGTCCGAGGCGGAGGCCCTCCGGGGCCGGGAGGCCATGGCCGTGGCCGCCGCCGCCGACGCGCGGGCGGAGACCGCCGCCATCGCCGCCGAGAACGGCCAGCTGGAGGAGCGGCGCGCCGCCGTGGAGGCGGAAAAGGCCTCCATAGAAGAACGACTGGAACAGGCGCAAAAGGAGGCCAAGGCCAACCGGCGCGCCCTGGAGGACGCCCGGGACGACGCCCAGGCGGCCGCCAACGTCATCGCGGGCCACAGCCTGCGGATGGAGGAGCGGGAGAAGAAGGCCGCCGCCGCCTCGGAGAAGCGGATGAAGCTGACCATGGACGCCGGGGCCCTGGAGAACCGCATCCGGCTGCTGACGGAGATGGAGAAGGACTACGAGGGCTTCTCCAAGGCCGTCAAGCTGGTGTGCCAGGGAGGCCTCCGGGGGGTCCATGGCCCTGTGGCGGGGCTGATGCGGACGGAGCAGCAGTACACGGTCGCCATCGAGATCGCCCTGGGGGCGGGCCTCCAGAACATCGTGGTGGACCGGGAGGAGGACGCCAAGGCCGCCATCGGCTTTTTGAAGCAGCGGGACGGGGGCCGGGCCACCTTCCTGCCCCTCACCGCCATCCGGGGGGAGGAGCTGCGCCAGAGCGGCGTGGAGAAGGAATTCGGCTTCGTGGGCGTCGCCTCCCGGCTGGTGAGCTTTGACCCCAAGTATCAGAACATCTTCCAGAATCTCCTGGGCCGGACGGTCATCGTGGAGGATTTGGACTGCGGCATCACCCTGGCCCGGAAGTATCACAACGCCTTCCGCATCGTCACCCTGGACGGCCAGGTCATCAACCGGGGGGGCTCCATGACCGGCGGCTCCACGTCCCGGAACGCCGGCGTGCTGAGCCGGGCGGCGGAGCTCCGCAAGCTCCACGGCCGCTCTGAAAAAATGAGGGAACAGCTGGAAGAGGCGAAGCGGGAGGAGGAGCTGGTCCAGCGGGACCTGTCCGCCGCCCGGTACGATTTGGAAACCGCCGAGGGCCAGCGCCGCCAGGCGGAGGACGAGGTCCTGCGGCTGGAGGGCGCGAAGAACCACTTTGATATTCTGCTCAAATCTCTAAGCGAGAATTTGGAGAATCTGACGGGAGAGCTGGAGAGTCTTACAGGCCACCTGGCGGACAACCGGCGCCGGAAGGAGGCGGCGGAACGGGCCGTCGCCGAACAGGAGGCCCAGGCCGCCCGGTACCGGGAGCAGGCCAGCCAGGCCCTCTCCGGACAGTCGGAGCTGCTGGCCCAGTCCAGCGCCCTGACCGAGGAGGTTACCGCCCGGAAGGAAGAGCTGGCGGCTTTGACCGCCGAGCGGGACGCCGCCCTCCAGCGGGCCGCGGACCTGCGCCGCCTGGCGGCGGAGCTGACGGGGGACCGGCGGCAGAAGGAGGAAACCCTGGGGAATTACCAGGAGGCCATCGGCAAGGCCCAGGCGGAGATCGCCCGCCGCCGGGAGGGAATGAGCGCCCTGAACCAGCGGCGGAAGAGCTGCCAGGAGCGGCTGGCCTCCCTGAACGAGGAAAAAATGGCCCTGGAGGCCCGGCGCACCGCCCAGAACAAGCGAAGCCAGGAGATGAACGAGAACCTCCTGAACCTGGAGCGCTCCGCCTCCCGCCTGGAGCAGAAGCTGGCCACCTCCGGCATGGAGGAAAAGCAGATACTGGACCGTCTCTGGGAACACTACGAGCTGAGCCATTCTGACGCGCAGGCCCAGCGCATCGAGCTGGAGAGCGTCCCCAAGGCCACCCGGCGCATCGGGGAGCTGAAACGGGGCATCGCCGCCCTGGGCACCCCCAACATCGGGGCCATCGAGGAGTATGAGCGGGTGAACACCCGGTATACTTATTTAACGGACCAGCGGGACGACGTCGAGAAGGCCAAGGGAGAGCTGGAGACCATCATCGGCGGCATCACCGGGGAGATGACCCGGATTTTCGCCGAGCAGTTCCAGCTCTTGAACGAGAGCTTCAAGGCCACCTTCCTGGAGATGTTCGGCGGCGGACAAGCCCAGCTGGAGCTGGAGGACGAAAACGACATCTTAAACTGCGGCATCGACATCAAGGCCCAGCCGCCGGGGAAGACGCTGAAGACCATCTCCCTGCTGTCCGGCGGCGAGAAGGCCTTCGTGGCCATCGCCCTGTACTTCGCGATTTTGAAGGTCCGGCCTACCCCCTTTGTGGTGATGGACGAGATCGAGGCCGCCCTGGACGACGCCAACGTGGTGCGCTTCGCCCACTATATGCGCACCATGGCGGAGCGGACCCAGTTCATCGTCATCACCCACCGCCGGGGC
>CAJUOD010000126.1 GCA_910587875.1 uncultured Oscillibacter sp.
GCATGGTGTACAACTACCTGCCCTTCATGATCCTGCCCATCTACTCCGTCATCGTGAAGCTGGACGGCTCCCTGGTGGAGGCCGCCCGGGACCTGGGGGCGGACAGCGTCAACGTCTTCCGCCGGGTCATCCTGCCCCTCTCCCTGCCGGGGGTCCTCTCCGGCATCACCATGGTCTTCGTCCCCTCGGTCTCCACCTTCGCCATCAGCAAGATGCTGGGCGGCGGCACGGAGCTTCTGCTGGGGGACCTCATCGAGCAGCAGTTCCTGGGCGGGGCCTATAATCCCCAGCTGGGAGCCGCCATCTCCCTGGTGATGATGGTCATCGTCGTCGTCTGCATGGTGGTCATGAACCGCTTCGGCGAGGGCGAGGAACAGGCGGTGATGCTATGAAACGTCAGCGCCGTATCGGAAGCCGGGTCCTGACGGCCCTGGTCTTCCTGTTCCTCTACGCGCCCATCCTGCTGCTGATTGTCTTCTCCTTCAACAAGGGCAACAGCAACATCGTCTGGACGGGCTTCTCCCTGGACTGGTACAAATCCCTGTTCCAGAACCGGCTCATCATGCGCAGCGTGTACACGACGCTGCTGGTCTCCCTGCTGGCCACGGCCATCGCCACGGCGGCGGGGACCTTCGCCGCCATCGGCTTTTACAGCCTCCGGCGGCGGCCCCGGGCGGCGCTGAACACGGTAAACAGCATCCCCATGATGAACGCCGACATTGTGACGGGCGTGGCCATGTGCCTGTTCTTCGTGGCCTTTTTCTCCTTCTGGAGCGGCTTCGCCGGGTGGTTCAACGGCGTCCAGCGCGTCGTCGTCCTGCCGGAGCGGCTGACCCTGGGCTTCGGCACCCTTCTCATCGCCCACGTCACCTTTAACATCCCCTACGTCATCCTCTCCGTGGGCCCCAAGCTCCGGCAGATGGACCGGAATCTGGTGGACGCGGCCCAGGATCTGGGCTGCACCTGGATGCAGGCCTTCTGGAAGGTCATCCTGCCGGAGATTAAGCCCGGCATCGCCTCCGGGGCCCTGACGGCCTTCACCATGAGCGTGGACGACTTCATCATCAGCTACTTCACCGCAGGGTCCTCCTCCTCCACCCTGGCCATGACCATCTACGGCATGACGAAAAAGCGGGTGACGCCGGAGATCAACGCCGTGTCCACCCTGCTCTTCGTGACGGTGCTCTTCCTGCTGGTCATTGTCAACCTCCGGGAGGCCCGGGCGGAGCGGGACGGAGGCGAACGCCGTTCCAGCCCCACCGCCCGGCGGCTCTCCCAGTTCCTGGGCACCCCCAGGGGCAGGTGGGTCAGCCGGGGCGCGGCGGGCGTGCTGACGGCCTGCTTCCTGGTGTCGGTCACCCTGCTGGCCAAGGTCACCAACGCCCAGCCGGTGGTCAACGTGTGCAGCTGGGGCGAGTATATCGACGAGGACCTGATCACCCAATTCGAGGAAGAAACGGGCATCATCGTCAACTACCAGACCGCCGAGAGCAACGAGGCCCTGTACTCCCTGCTGAAAAGCGGCGCCGGGGACTACGACGTCATCGTCCCCTCGGACTACATGATCTCTCAGCTCATCGAGGAGGATATGCTGGCGGAGCTGGACTACGGGCAGATCCCCAACTACGCCCTCATCTCTGACCGCTTCAAGGGCCTGACCTACGACCCGGAGGAGCGCTACTCCGTCCCCTACGCCTGGGGCACCGTGGGCATCATCTACAACGAGACCATGGTGGAGGAGCCCATCACCAGCTGGTCCGCCCTGTTTGACGACCGCTACGCCGGGAACGTGCTGATGTTCCGCAACTCCCGGGACGCCATGGCCACGGCCCTGAGCTACCTGGGCTACTCCCTGAACACCACCGACGAGGCGGAGCTCCGGGAGGCCTTCCAGCTCCTCAGGGACGCCAAGGAGCGGGGTATCTACCAGTCTTTCGTCATGGACGAGATCTTCCAGAAGCTGGAGGGGGGCAACGCCGCCATCGGCGTGTACTACGCCGGGGACTACCTCACCATGCTGGAAAACAACGAGGACCTGCGCTTCGCGGTGCCGGAGGAGGGCTCCAACTGGTTTATGGACGCCATGTGCGTGCTGAAGGAGGCCCCCCACTATGAGGAGGCCATGGCGTGGGTCAACTTCATCGCCTCCACCGAGGCGAACCTGAAGAACATGGACTACCTCTGGTACGGCTCCCCCAACCAGGAGGCCCTGGACCAGTACCCCGCCTACTACGAGGAGCTCTACGGGGAGGAGCTGGAACAGGAGGCCTACGACATCATCGCCGCGCCCCCGGAGGTGCTGGAGCGCTGCGAGGCCTACCTGGTCCTGCCCCTGGAGACCCGGAAGCTGTACAACGACCTTTGGACAGAATTGGGCATATAAGGAGGATTTCCCATGATCTTAATTGGAGCAAAATGCCGTCTGGAGCAGATCGTTACCCATGAACTCACCGCCGAGGCCACGGGCTCCGGGGCCCTGCCGGTGTTCGGCACGCCCTTCATGGCCGCCATGATGGAAAACGCCGCTATGACGGTCCTGCAATCTTTCCTGGAAGAGGGCCAGGGCAGCGTGGGCACGCACCTGGACATCAGCCACGACGCGCCTACCCCCATCGGCATGAAGGTCTTCGCCGAGGCGGAGATCACCGGCGTGTCGGAGAACGGGCGGATGGTGGACTTCCAGGTCTCCGCCTGGGACGAGAAAGGCCCCATCGGCAAGGGGACCCACACCCGGGCTGTCATCGGGAACGAGAAGTTCCTGGCCAAGTGCAACGCCAAGCTGAACGGCTGACCCCAGCGAAAAGAGCCCCGGAGGACCATCCTCCGGGGCTCTTGATTGTTTCATTCAGGCCGTCTTTTCCTGGGGATTCGCCTGGTACTCGAAGAATACGATGTTCCCCGTGACCGACACGGTCCCCCGCTCCCCCTGGCCCAGGCTGACGCTCACGCTGTCCAGCATACAGCGGAAGGCGCTGTCGTGGAGCTGCTGGAGCACCGCCTTGGCGGACTCGTAGGAGCCCGTGGTGAAGGACATGGAGATACTCCGGCGGACTATGGCCTGGGTGGCGTCCACGGTACTGAAGGACAGGCTGTAGTCCTCCGTGGAGGCCAGGATGGAGTTCAGCTCAAACATGACGGGCTGGAGGTTGTCGTAATCCGCGATGCTGAGCGGCGGGGTCTCGGCGGAGAAGAGCTCCTCCAGCTCCCGCTCCATGCGGTGCTTCTCCTCCAGCTGGAGCCGGGCCGTCTCGATCTCCGCCCGGCAGGCCTCCGCCTCCTGGAGGCAGCGGTCCCGCTCGGTGGTCTGGGGCACGTAGAACAGCAGCATGTAGCCGCTGACCAGCAGGAGGACGCCCAGCAGCGCCAGGAGCATCCACTCCCGGGTGGTCAACTGTCTCCTCATTGCGCCACCTCCTTCTGCAGCTGGACCAGCACGCTGGCCCGGACCGGGGCGCTGTCGTCGGCGGGCGCCCCCTCATCCTGGGTGGTGGAGGCCGTGTTCACCATGGTGTAGGCCACGATGGGCGACGCCTCCAGGGCGTTGACAATCCGGGCCGTCTGGGCCAGGGTCACGCCGGAGAACTGGATCTGGACCGTGCTGCCGCTGACGGACAGCGTGTCCATGGTAGCCGTGGCCCCCACGGCCTGGTCCAGCAGGGCCAGGACCTCCATGCGATCAATCAGATCCCGCTCCTCCTCGGTGGCGGAATACCGGCTGTAGCGCTCCCACACCTCGCCGTAGTCCGTCAGCTCCAGGTTGACGCTCTCCAGCTGCTCCTCCGCCGCCGCCAGGGTCCGCTGGGCCTCCTGGGTCTCCATCCACACGTCGTAGACCAGGAACTTCCCCAGCCCCAGCAGGCACACCAGAGTAAAGAGCACGTACAGCATGACGGTGGCGGGCTTCGTGGTGCGGTCCGGCTTGTAGTAGAGGTTCATGGACCGCTTGGCGGGATAGGCCGCTTTTCGTTTGCTCATCTCATTTCCCTCCCATGGCCGCCCCGGCGGCGAAGACGCCCGCCGCCGCCCGCTCCCCGGCCTCCGGCAGCAGGTCCGCCGGGTCCAGCAGGGGCAGGCCTACCGTGTTCTCGATGCTCTGCCGCAAAAGGTCCATGGACGCGCCGCCGCCCACCAGGTAGACGCCCTCCAGGCTGCTGGAGCGATAGGTAAACTGATAGAAGTTGATGACCTTCAGAATCTCCACGGCGATGCGGTCGCAGACCTCCGCCACGGCGGGCAGGGCCAGCACGTTCTGGAAGTTGGCGGTCTTGTAGGTATTGGACAGGAACGGGTCCACCCCCGTCTCATTGGCCACGATGGTGTCCAGGTTCCGCCCGCCCAGGGCGATCTGCCGGGTGGCCTGGACCCGGTCCCGCCAGACCACGGTGATCCGGGTGAACTGGTGCCCCAGGTCCACGAAGCAGAACTCCTCCGCCCCGGCCCCCCGGGCCTGGCAGAGCTGGATCAGGGCCATCTCCTGGGGCAGAACGGTCTTCAGCCGGATGCCCGCCTGGGCGAACATCTTGCTGTACTCCGCCAGGGTCTGCTTCGCCGCCACGGCGGCCATCATGGGCACGCCCTGGGCCTCGTCGTCCTCCTCGGAGGAAGCGCAGACGGCGTAGTCGCAATGGTACTGGTCCGCCACGCCCTGGATGAAGTCCGAAAACTCATAGGGCAGGTTCAGCAGCAGCTGCTCCGTGGTCATCCGGGGCATGGTCACCAGGCGGCAGATCACCTGGCTGGGGGGCAGCGCCAAGGCCGCCCGGCCCCGGGGCAGGGACAGATCCTTCCTGGCCTGCTTCAAAAACTGGGCGAAGGCGTGGGGCAGCAGAATGGTCCCCGTGCCGTCCACCATATTCTCCGGCAGGCGGATCTCCTCCACACGGGTCTCGTTCCCCTTGAGCACCGCAATTTTCAGGCTGCTGCTACCGATGTCAAATCCCAGCCGCGTGTTTCCCATACATCTTCTCCTTTTCAAAACAGGCCGAAGTACCACTCCAGCACCGGCCCGCCATAGCAAACCGTCAGCATCGCCCCCAGGGCCAGGAAGGGCCCGAAGGGCATGGCGGTCCCCCTCTTCCCCCCGGTGAGCGCCGCCCACAGAAGGCCCAGAAGGCACCCCGCCAGCAGGGTCAGAAACAGCTCCGCCCAGCCCAGATACAGCGCCAGGACGAACAGGAGCTTGATGTCCCCGCCGCCCATGGCCTCCCGGCCCAGAAGCTTCTCCATGACCAGCACCAGGGCCAGCAGCGCCGCCGGGACCACCAGGGCGCGCACGGCCTCCAGCGCCTCCCGGACCCCCTGGCCCAGGACGAAGAACCAGACCGCCCGGTTCGCCGCCATGAGCAGCAGCAGCTTGTCCGGGATGATCCGCGCCGCCCAGTCCGTCAGGCTCAAAGCCAGGAGGAGGACGGCAAAAATCAGCCACTGCCCCAGCTCCAGGCTAAGGCCGAAGCGGAGGCCCAGGACGGCGAACCCCGCCGCCCCCGCCAGCTCGGCAATCAGGCACTCTATGGGGATCTTCTCCCCGCAGTACCGGCACCGCCCCCGGCGGATGATGTAGCTGAACACCGGGACCAAATCCCGGGCCCCCAGGGTCCGCCCGCAGGAGCCGCACCGGGACCGCCCGGCAAAGGGATGGGGGTCCCCCCCGGCCCAGCGGGAGGCGGCGCAGTCCAGGAAGCTCCCGGCCACCGCGCCGAAGACGGCCAGCCAGAAGCAGAGGTAGGCCGTCAAAAGCTGTTGTTCCATAGGGTCTCCTTACATTCCAGGGGACGCCCTCCGCGCCGTCCCGGCGGTACGGGCCGGAGGGTGGGTGGAGGGGTGGCGGGTACCGGAGGCAGGGCGGCGCGGACGGCGCCTCCTGGAAATAATTGTAACACATTTTTCGCGGTTCGTCACGGAATTTCTCCCGCCCTCCACAACCCCCGGTTTTCCGGGGGCTCTGGAGGGCGCCCGCGTCCGCGGGCGTCCGTTCCCCCGCCCTGCGCCAACCCGGAGGGGGCGGGGGTGTGGGGGAATTAGGGAGCAGCAGTAAAGCTCTTTGTTTCGACGTGTCCGTCTTCATCAAAGGTCCAATTGGTTTCGACAGTAAACTTGTCAAGTGGGGTAGCACCATCCTTCTTATAAGTGACCTTTACCATAAGTGCATCCTCCCCAGTACCATCAGCACATTCAGGAGTTACCTTAGTAGCATCCGTGACCGCAGTATCATCTTTTTCAACAAGGGCCCCCTGATGGTCACCATTATCGGAGTTGTCTACAATGTAATAGTATTCTTTTCCAGCAGTTCCAAATTCGTTTTCAGGATTTAAGCTAGCAGCAGCTTCGGCATTTCCCAAAGAAATTGCACTCCGGTTATTGGCCGCATCCACGCCGTGGCGGGCCTTTTCCAGGGCGTTGTTAAACAGGGGGATGGACACCGCCGCCAGGATGCCGATGATGGCCACCACGATCAGAAGCTCCACCATGGTGAAGCCGCCTTGCTTCTTCAGCTTGGCTTTCAGATTGCTCATAATTACGTACCTCTCTTCTTTCAAATTTCGCATACAACAGGGGCTATATCCAAAGCCGTGGGTTGGCAGGGCTCAGATACCGAAGTTACATATTGGCGTATAGGCTGAACATGGGCAGATACACCGCCACCAGGATGAACGCCACGAAAACGGACAGCACCACGATAATGGCGGGCTCCAGCAGGGTGATGGCCCGCTTGGTCTTCACGTCCGTCTCGCTGTCGTAGTAGGCCGCCAGGACCTCCAGGGTGGACTCCATGGCGCCCGTGGCCTCGCCCACGGCGGTCATCTGCACCAGCATGGGGGGCAGCTCCTTGGAATAGCTCATGCACTCCCCCAGGGTCCGCCCGCCCTCCACGCCGGGGAGGGTGTCCAGCACGTCCCGGGCCATGCACAGGTTGCTCATGGTCTTCCCCGCCACCTCGATGGAGGGCAGAATGGGCATCCCGGCGGTCAGCAGCGTGCTCATGGTGTGGGCGAACTGGCTGGCGTTGGTCATGCGGACGATGCTCCCGATGAGGGGGAGCTTCAATTGCAGCCGCGCCAGGGCGGGGCCGCCCTTGGCCGTGGTCCCGTAGAGCCGCACGGCGAAGATGATCAGGGCGATGACGGCAATCAGGGCCAGGGTGTGCTTCTGGAAGAAGCCGCTCAGGGCGATGAGGGCCTTGGTGGCCATGGGCAGCTCCGCCCCCATGCCCTCAAACATGCCGGAGAAGGTGGGGATGACGAAGTTCATCACGATGATGATGACCGCCACCGCCACCGCCACCACGATGGCCGGGTAGGTCAGGGCGCTGAGGAGGCTCTCCCGGGTCTTGTTCATCCGCTCGAAGTAGTCCGCCATGCGCTGGAAGGCCGACTGCAAATCGCCGGATTCCTCCCCCGCCCGGACGGTCTCCCGGAAGGTGACGGGCAGGGCCTTGGCCCCCCGCTGCTCGAAGCTGTAGGAGAGGGACCAGCCGTTGGACACGTCCTCCGACGCCTGTTTCAGCAGGGCCGAGAGGTTCTTGTCCGGGCACTGCTCCGCCACCAAATCCACGGTCTGCACCAGGGGCAGGCCGGACTTGAGGATGATGGCGAACTGCTGGCAGGTGAGGGACAGGCTTTTGGCCCCGATCTTCTGGAGCTTGGACATGGGGTCCCGGGCGGCGGACCTGGGGACCTCCTTGATGGAGAGGACGATTTCGCAGCTCTGGCGGATCTGGTTCACGGCGTCGGTCTGGCTCACGGCCTCCACTACGCCGGAGACCTTCTCGCCGCTGACGTAAGCGCCCTCGTATTTGTAGGTTGGCATAGCAGGACTCCTCCTACTGGAAAGATTGGAGATCGGAAGAGCGTCGTGTAGGGAAAGAGTG
>CAJUOD010000127.1 GCA_910587875.1 uncultured Oscillibacter sp.
GGGCGGTCAGGCTGCTCCAGGAGAACTTCAACAACGTGCCCCTGGCCTTGGACACGGCCAACAAGCGGGCCATCGAGGCGGGCATCCGGGTATACAACCGCGCCAACGGCAAACCCATCGTAAACTCCGCCGACGCCGGTTCCCGCCTGAGCTACATAGACCTGGCCGCGGCCAATGACGCCATCGTAGTGGCCCTGTGCTCGGCGGACGGCATCGCCAAAGACAATGAGGAACGGATGATGCACTGCCACAACATGCTGGAGCACGGCCTGAGCCTGGGCATGGACGCGAAGGACATCTGGTTCGACCCGCTGTTCCTGGTGGTCAAGGGCATGCAGGACAAACAGATGGATGTTCTGGGCGCCATCCGCATGTTTGCCGACGAGGGCCTGAACTCCACCGGGGGCCTGTCCAACAACTCCAACGGCGCGCCGAAGGACGTCCGGCCCATCATGGACTCCGCCCTGGTGGCTATGGCGATGATGCAGGGCCTGACCTCCGCCATTGTCAATCCCAATGACCGCCGCTTGATGGAGACCATCAAGTCCTGCGATATCTTCAAGAACAACGAGCTGTACTCCGACTCTTACCTGGAGTTTTAACGCGAAAAAAGTTGTGGAATATTGAGATAGGAGGAACTGTAATGAGCGCTTTGACTGATCTGATCTACGGAGGTTCCAACGCGGTTGCCGGCCTGACGGAGGGCGCGGTAAAGGATGCCATTGCCAAGTTCGGCGCCGACAAAGAGATCGCCTTCCCGGATACGGCGTATTTCTTCCCGACGATTTACGCCGCCACCGGCGTGAAGGTCAAGACCCTGGGCGACCTGCCCGCCTGTGTGGAGGTTCTCAAGAGCCTGATTACGAATCAGGAGGATTTGGGCCAGGCGCTCAACGCGGGCCTGGCCACGGCGGTGGGCGCGGAGATCCTGGAGGGCTTGAAGTACGTCGACGGGGCCGACCCCTACGCCAATGAGTCCGGCATCGGCTTTGTCCCCGATCCCGTCATCCGCTCCCTGGGCGTCCCCCTGGTCACGGGAGATATCCCCGGCGTGGCCGTCGTGCTGGGCAAGGCGGAAAACGCCGCCGACGTCGCGGCCGTCGTCAAGGACTACCAGTCCAAAGGCATCCTGACCTGCCTGGTGGGCGACGTAATCGAGCAGTGCGCCGAGGGCGGCGTGAAGATGGGGCTGGACTTCCGCGTGGTGCCCCTGGGCCATGACGTGACCAGCGTGATCCATGTGGTCACCATCGCGGTCCGCGCGGCGCTGATCTTCGGCAGCCTCAAGGGCGGCGACCTGCCCGGCCTGCTGGACTACACCAAGAACCGCGTTCCCGCGTTTGTCAACACCTTCGGCCCGATCGACCAGGTGGTCGTGTCCGCCGGAGCGGGCGCCATTGCCCTGGGCTTCCCGGTGATCGTGGACATCGACCTGGGCGAGAACCAGGTCCCCGGCGCGCTGGAGTCCGTGTGCGACCACGCCGAGACCGTCAAAAAGTCCCTGGAGCTGCGGAACATCAAGATCAAGGTCAAGGAGCTGCCGATCCCCGTGGCGTTTGCCTCCGCCTTCGAGGGCGAGATCATCCGCAAGAGCGACATGAAGTGTGAGTTCTGGTCCTCCAAGAACCCGACCTGCGAGCTTGTCACCATGCGGGACATGGCTGAGGTGGAGGATCATAAAATCTCCATCGTCGGCGACGACATCGACTCCGGAGCGGAGCAGTTCGCTCTGGCTACCTATGTGGAGGTTGCCGGAAAGAAGATGCAGCCCGACTTCGAGTCGGTCATCGAGCGCAAAATCCACGCGTGGTTCAACTATATGGAAGGCGTCATGCACACCGGCCAGAGAAACCAGATCCGCCTCCGCATTTCCAAGGACGCCTATGAAAAGGGCCTGCGCCTGAACCACTTTGCCGAGGTGCTTTACGGCATGATCATGGACGAATTTGACGCCGTGGTGGATAAGTGCCAGGTCACCCTGGTCACCGACAGGGCAAAGGTCCAGGAGATCCTGGAGAAGGAGGCCATGCCGCGCTACAACCAGCGGGACGAGCGTCTGGGTTCCATGACGGATGAGGCTGTGGACCGCTTCTATACCTGCATCCTCTGCCAGTCCTTCGCCCCGGCCCACTGCTGCGTGGTGACCCCGGAGCGTCTGGGCCTGTGCGGCGCCGTGTCCTGGCTGGACGCCAAGGCGACTTATGAGCTGAACCAGAACGGCCCCTGCCAGCCGATTATGAAGGAAGGCTGCACCGACGAGCGGACCGGACGCTACGAGACGGTGGACAAGATGGTCCATGAAGCGACCCACGGCGCGGTGGATTCCGTCACGCTGTATTCCATCCTGGAGGATCCCATGACCTCCTGCGGCTGCTTTGAGTGCATCTGCGGCATTGAGCCCGCGTCCAACGGCTTTATTGTGGTCAACCGGGAGTTCACCGGCATGACGCCCGCCGGCATGACCTTCGGCGAGCTGGCCTCCTGCACCGGCGGCGGCGTTCAGACCCCGGGCTATATGGGCCATGGACGTCATTTCATCTCCTCGAAGAAGTTCATCCATGCCGAGGGCGGCATTGAGCGTATTGTCTGGATGCCCAAGGAACTGAAGGACGACGTGGCGGAAAAGCTCAACAAAACCGCAAAAGAGCTGTATGGCATCGACAACTTCACCGACTACATCGCCGACGAAACCGTCTGCACCGAATGCGACCAGCTGATGGAATTCCTGACCGAGAAGAATCACCCGGTTCTGTCCATGGATCCGCTGATGTAAACAGGCGCAATCCGGGGGAGGGAATCATTCCCTCCCCCGGAAATGCTGTACGCGGTGGAAACACGGCAATGGTCCCCCCTGCCCCGCGGGCGGGGAAACCAGGACACGATATAAGAGTGAGGAAACGCAAGTGTTCAATATTACATTCCAAATAGAAAACGGAGAGCCGGTCACTGCTTCCGCCAATCAGGGCGACAATCTGCTGGAAATCGCCAGGAGCTCCAATGTGGCCATCGACGCGCCGTGTTCGGGGAACGGCTCCTGCGGGAAGTGCCGGGTGAAGCTGCTGGAGGGCGAGCTGGACTCGCTTCCGACGGCCCATATTTCCAAAGAGGACTATGAGGCCGGCTGGCGGCTGAGCTGCGCCAGCCGGGTGGCGGGCGACGCGACGGTGCTGGTGCCGGACATCGCCCTGGCCTATCAGCAGAGGATGAAAACAGCGGACCTGTCCACGGGCGAAGAGGTGGCCATCTTTGAGGCCCTGCAGGCCCAGATCCGGGACGCCGGGATCGCCTTTTCGGGCGGGTTTGTCACCCTGGACGTCCAGCTGGACGAGCCCACCCTGGACGACACCATGCCCGACAGCGAGAGGCTGGAATGGGAGCTGATCAAAATGACCGGCGTCAGCCGGTGCGAGATCAGCCTTCCGGCGATGCGGACTCTGGCCGCGGCGCTGCGTGATAGCGCGTTTCATATCCGTGTGATTGGCCAGCAGAAGGAAGACCGCTTCCTGGTTTACGCCGTCTCACCGGCGGCGGATCAGACGCCGGCCTGCGCCGTCGCCGTCGACATCGGCACGACCACCGTTTCCGCCGTCCTGATCAACCTGGAAACAGGCGCGCTGCTGTCCAAGGCCTCAGCCGGGAACGGCCAGATCCGCTATGGCGCGGACGTCATCAACCGCATCGTGGAGCAGGGAAAGACCGGCGGCCGGGAGCGTCTGCAAAAGGCGATCCTGGACGAGACCCTGTTCCCGCTGATCCGGCTCCTGTGCAAAACGGCCAGGGTCTCCCCCGACCATGTGGTGCGGATGTGCATCGCGTCAAACACCACCATGAACCATCTCCTGCTGGCGGTGGACGCCGATCCGGTGCGCATGGAGCCCTATGTCCCCAGCTTCTTCCGCTACGATGACCTGCGGGCCGCCGACCTGTCCCTGCCCGTCCATCCCTGGGCCAGGGTGTGGCTCGCGCCCAATGTGGGCTCCTATGTGGGCGGCGACATCACGGCAGGCGCCTTTGCCAGCCTGATCTGGAACAAGGATGAGTTCTCGCTGTTCATCGACCTGGGCACCAACGGCGAAATCGTCTTCGGCAACCGGGAGTTTCTGATGTGCTGCGCCTGCAGCGCCGGGCCCGCCTTTGAGGGCGGCGATATCTCCTGCGGCATGCGGGCCACCGACGGGGCCATCGAGGCCGTCTCCATTGACAAGGAGACCATGGAGCCCGCGCTCACGGTGGTGGGGAACCAAAAGCCGGTGGGGCTGTGCGGCAGCGGCATCATTGACGTCATCGCCGAGCTCTACCGGACCTCCATCCTGGGCGCCAACGGCAAATTCATCCGAGAGGGCCCGCGCGTCGCCCGGGACAAACACGGCACGGGGCGGTATATCCTGGCCTTCGCCGCCGAGTCCGAGACCGGGCGGGAGATCGCCATCTCGGAGGTGGACATCGACTCCTTCATCCGGGCCAAGGGGGCGATTTTCTCCGCCATCGACACCATGCTGGCCGCGCTGGACTTTGACACGGATATGATCGAGCGGGTCTATGTGGCGGGCGGAATCGGCAGCGGAATCAACATGGAAAACGCCGTGCGGATCGGCATGTTTCCGGATGTGGAGCTGGAGAAATTCTCCTATATCGGCAACTCCTCCCTGTCCGGCGCCTACGCCATGGCGCTGTCCGACGACGCCCGGCGAAAGGTCGCCGAGATCGCGGGCAGCATGACCTATATGGAGCTTTCCACCCATCCGGGATACATGGACCGGTTCGTGGCGGCCTGCTTCCTGCCCCACACGGACGCCGGACGGTTCCCCTCCAGTCTTCAGGAGTGACGCTATGGAATTCAAAAACAACAAGGACGAGGTCCCCTTCCAGCACTACTTACAGCAATTTCAGCAGATGGACCCGGAGGACGCGGTGAGGCGCCTGGAGATCCCCTTTGACGGGAAGGCGTTCACCCTTCACTTTCTCAACCAAACCTACACCATCACCTGGCCGGAGTACACGATCTCCAGCGGCGGCCCCGGCGCGTTTGCCCTCGGCAAACTCCAGGCCCAGACCTTCCTTCTGCGCTATCTGCTGACGGGAAAGCATCTTCCGGCGGCAGGCGGCTGGAAAACCTTCCGGCAGCTGCCCTGGGGCGAGGTGTATCTACAGCCCTTCAACGGCAGGTGCATCCGGCGCAGCGCGGTCACCTTCGGGCGGGATCTAAACAAATTCGAGGACGCGAGCCGGAAGCTGGCCGGGGCTAAGATCCACCAGGGCGACAAGGGCTTTGAGTTTCCCGTCGTGCAGGATTACCGCATCCGGCTCAGCGTCTGGGAGGCCGCCGAGGAATTCCCGCCCAATGCCCAGATCCTGTTTTCCGACAATTTCGCGGCGGGCTTCCTGGCCGACGAGAGCGTGGCGGCGGCGGAGCTCCTGATTGGAGCGCTCAGCGCCGCCATGGCGTGACGGCAAAAGCGGCCTTCTCCATCCCGGCGGCAAAGGAAGGCGACACAAAAAAGGAGGGCGGCACTGTGAAACGAGTCAAAACCTTTGTTTACGGCATCCTGGCGGGAATCAGCATCGCCATCGGCGGGACGGCGTTCCTCTCAGTGGAGAGCAAACCCCTCGGCGCGCTGCTGTTCACCGTCGGGCTTTTCACGATTTGTACCTTCGGCTTCAGCCTGTTCACAGGCAAGGTATGCTACGTTTTTGAGCGGGACAGGGACTACGCCATAGACCTGCCCGTCATCTGGCTGGGCAACCTCTGCGGCACGTGGCTGACCGCGTTTGCGGAGAGCCTGACACGGTCAGGGCCCGCCCTGGCGGAGAAGGCCCAGGCAATGTGCCAGGTGAAGCTGGGCGACAGCGTTCTGAGCATCTTCCTTCTGGCGGTGCTCTGCAACCTTCTCATCTTCATCGCCGTGGACGGCTTCAACAAGAATTCCCACGAGCTGGGCAAATACCTCTCGCTGGTGTTCGGCGTGACGGTCTTCATCCTGTGCGGCTTCGAGCACTGCGTCGCTAACATGTACTATTTTTCCATCGCGGGCATGTGGAGCGTGAAAACCCTGGGCTACGTGCTGGTCATGACCCTTGGAAACGCCGTGGGCGGCGTGCTCTTCCCTCTGCTGCGCGGCCTCGCGCAAAAAATCTAATCCGGACAGAAACCGAACCCGCCCCTTTGGGCGGGTTCGGTTCTCCTCATCTGCCATATCCGGACAGGCAGAGGGGAAGCTCCATCCGGTTTTTCTCCAGCAGCTCCCTGTCACGCAGGACGGCGTCCGCCGGACCGTCGGCGGCAATCCTGCCCTGAGAGAGCAGGATCACCCGGTTGCAGGTGTCCAGGATCATATCCAGGTCATGGGACGCGATCAGAATGGTCTGGGGAAGCGCGCTGATGGTTTGAATCACCTTTCGCCGGTTATAGGGGTCCAGGCCCGTGGTGGGTTCATCCATCAGCAGGACCGCCGGTTCCATCGCCAGGATCGTGGCAATCGCCGCCATCCGCTTTTCTCCCTGGGAGATCTTGTGGTTGTAGCGATGCTTCAGCTCCGTCAGGCCCAGCCGCTCCAATACGGCGTCAACCCGCTTCTCGGCCTCCTCCCGAGCCAGGCCGTAATTCAGCGGAGCGAACATCATGTCCTCATAGACGGTGGGCATGAACATCTGGCTGTCGGAATCCTGGAGGACAAAGCCCAGCGTCCGGCGTACCTCGGCCAGATTCTCCCTGCCGACCAGGACTCCCCCGGCATAGATCTCCCCCTTCTGGCAGGGGAGCAGCCCCAGGAAGAGCTTCATCAGCGTGGATTTGCCCGCCCCGTTGGCCCCGATCAGTCCGACGCGCTCTCCCGGCGCGATTTGAAAGCTCAGGTCCTCCAGGACGGGGCGCCCCTTCTCATAGGAAAAAGAGACACGTTCAACCTTCAGCATGGCACAGACCTCATACAAACAGATTTCCCAAAAGCCGGGGCAGATCCACCAGCCGCGCCGCCAGGAAAAAAACGGCCCAGCACAGCGTATAGCAAAAATCGCCCGCCCCGTATCCCGCGCCGCCGGCGTAATGGAACTCCCCGCGGAACCCACGCAGCTCCATGCTCTGATACAGCTCCGACCCGCGATCGATACTGCGCAGCAGGAGCTGCCCAAGGAAGGAGCCCCAGGCGGAAATATGTATCCCCTTCTGGCCGGGGGCGCGAAGTGCGTAGGCGTCCGTCATAATGGAGACCTGCCGCAGCATCAGCGAGACATACCGGTATGTCAGCAGCAGCAGGGTGACCAGAATCCCCGGCACATGCAGCTGCCGCAGGGCGGCGCAGAGGCGGTCGATGGGCGTGGTGGCAATCAGCAGAAAGGAGGCCATCAGGGCGAAGACGCCTTTCAAGATCAGCGTCGCCATGGAGACGACGCCGCCCGTCACCGTTACTCCGCCGACGGCCAGCATGGGCGTCCGGTCAAAAAACGGATTCAAAATGCCCACCGCGCAGACCAGGACCAGCATGATGCGCAGCTTGCGAACGCACAGCCGGACGGGGATGCCGCTGATCTGAAAGACCAGCACAGGGTAGAGCAGCAGCACAAACAAGGCGCTGAAGCTGTACTTGGGGTACGATACAACGGTAACGAGATAGAGCAGCGTGACCAGCAGCTTTGCCAGGGGGTGGAGCCGGTGGATGGGAGAGGTCCGCGCGGAGAGCTCGTCCATCTCCCGAAGTTCCGCCTGGGCGCTCAAAACCTTACTCATAACAGCCTCATAAATACGCCTGCAAAGGGCATCGGCGCCGACGCCCTTTGCAGGCAGTTTCTATCTCAACTTATTTCCTGACCCACCGCGTCGCGAACAGGTGAAGCGCGTCCATCATCGGTAAAAT
>CAJUOD010000128.1 GCA_910587875.1 uncultured Oscillibacter sp.
CTATATAATAAAGGCAGGGGAGCGGGAAATATGAAAAGACTGATAGGCGTTTTGGCGCTGTTGCTGCTGCTGGCGGCCTGCGGACAGGCCGGGACGGTAGAAGCGCCGCCGGAAGAGCCTCCGGCGGAGGAAACGGACGGGTATGAGGCGCTGATTGCCTCCACGCCGGTGGCCCAGGTGGAGGGGGAGGCCGTTTCACCGGACGGACGCTTCGAGATCCGGACCCAGGGGGCCAGCGGGGAATACGTCAGCGGAATCCAGCCGCCGGAATACCTGCAAGTCGTAAATCGGGAGACCGGGGAGGTACTTTGGCAGGACATGGGCTGGCCCTGGCAGTCCGCGCTCTGGTCCCCGGAGGGAGGCTTTCTCGCCTTGGCCTACAGCGCCCGGACCTGGTCCGCCATTACCATTTTTGAAACGGAGAACTGGACCACGTGGGACTTCACCCTGCCGGACGGGAGTCCTATCCCGGAGTATACGTTTCTTCCGCATGACGAGCCCTGGGGCGCGTGGCAGTCGGAGGGCAGTTTGGATTTAACCACCGACGGGAGCGATGGCGTAGAACCAAGGTTTTACACCTGCGCCGTGGAGGCGCGGGACGGAAAGCTCAAGGGCATCGTCTGGGAGGAGCGCCATGAATCCCTGCCGGGCAGCTATGACTTCGACCACGACGGGGAGCCGGAGATCGTGGAGCTGGTGACGGTGGGCGAAGGTGAGGAACCGAATCTGGAGGGCTGGTATGAGCTCCGGGTCCGAACGGCGGATAACCGCCTCAACTGGAGCCGGTCGTGCATTACGGCCCATGTGGGCTGGGGGAGTTACTTTGCCTGTAAGGTGGACGGGGAGGACTATCTGCTCCGGTATCTCCCTACCATGTACCAGGGGTACGCTTCCTATACCTATGAGCTTTTCTACCTGGACGAGACCGGGGAAGAGCAGGTGGTCCGGGAGGGAAGCGTGGACTTTGACATGAACTTCAACGAAATGCACCAGCGTTTCGAGCCGGAGGAGATTGCCGCCTTTCTGGAGGAGGTCCACGGCCTTCTGGAGGACAGCGAGCTGCTGCTGACCACGGAGGGCGGAAATTTCCGCTCCGGCGGCCCCGGCGCGGCGTTCAAGGACGACCTGGCGTACTGGACGGACGACCCGCTGTACGACGAAAGCAAATCCCTGGAGGAGAATATCAGGGATATGGGGGCGTATTGGGAGAAAATGAGAACGCCGTGACAGGAGAGCGGCCGCCCGGGAAGGGCGGCTGCTTCGCTTATGTGACCGGAAGCCCGTACTTCGCCAGCGCGGTTTTGATTCGCTTCAGGTTCTCCGGCGCGGGCGGGCACATGGGAGACCGGAGCTCCCCAACCCGCCAGCCCAGCAGGCCCAGGGCGGTCTTCACCGGGATGGGGTTCACCTCGCAGAACATGGCGTCGCAGAACTCCTTTAGATGTACCTGCAATTCTCCGGCGGCGGCGAAGTCGTTTTTCTGGCACAGCTGGGTCAGCCGGTGCATCTCCGCCGGGAGGATGTTGGCCACGACGGAGATGACCCCCTTGCCCCCCAGGGCACAGATGGGAACGGTCTCGTCGTCGTTGCCGGACCAGATGGCGAAGTCCTCCGGGCAGAGGGCCCGGGTCCGCTGGATGTTCCCCAGATTTCCCGAGGCCTCCTTGACCCCCACGATGTTGGGGTGCTCCGCCAGGGCGGCGTAGGTCTCCGGGGCGATGGAGACCCCAGTGCGGGAGGGGACGTTGTAGAGGATGATGGGCAGGGATACCGCGTCCGCGATGGTCCGGTAGTGCCGGAGCAGTCCCGCCTGGGTAGCCTTGTTGTAGTAGGGCGTCACCACCAGCAGGGCGTCGGCCCCCCGGCGCTCCGCCTCCCGGGAGAGGGTGACGGCGTTCTCCGTGGCGTTGGACCCGGACCCGGCGATGACCGGGACCCGGCCCCCCACGTGCCGGACGCAGAACGCGATGGTCTCCGCACGCTCCTCATAGGTCATGGCGCTGGCCTCGCCGGTGGTGCCGCAGACGACCACGGCGTCCGTTCCATTCTCCAGCTGGAAGTCCAGCAGGTCCCCCAGGGTCTCAAAGTCCACACCACCGTCCTTGAAGGGCGTGACAATCGCTACCGCAGAGCCTGTAAAGATAGGTTGCTTCACGGATAAAAACTCCTTTCTTCGCATAGAAAAAGGCTCGCCGCGTCTTTGCGGCAAGCCTTTTCTTTGGTAACAGGGATGTAATTCTACGTTGCCGTCGCTTAGGGCCGGTCTATTGCCGTAGCTGGCAGCGCGCTAAAGTTCTTTTGGTTACTTTTCCCCTTCGGGGACGTACTCCACTAAGATTTTGCTCCGCAAAATCAAGTGTCGTTACAGTCTTTCAAGAAAAGTAACCCTTGGCGCACAGCAATTCCGCCAGGAGGACCGCGCCGCCGGCGGCGCCCCGGAGGGTGTTGTGGCTGAGGCCCACGAACTTGTAATCGTACTGGGTATCCTCCCGCAGGCGGCCCAGGGAGACCGCCATGCCGTTTTCCAGATTCCGGTCCAGCCGGGTCTGGGGCCGGTCCGGCTCCTCGAAATAGTGGAGGAACTGCTTAGGGGCGGAGGGGAGGCCCAGCTCCTGGGCGGGGCCCCGGAAGGCGGCCCAGTCGGCCTTAATCTGGTCAATGGTGGGCTTTTTGCCCTCCTGGAACTTCACAAACACCGCCGCCATGTGGCCGTCCTGGCAGGCCACCCGGAAGCACTGGGCGGTGATGGAGGGCCCAGAGGCCGTGACGATCTTGCCGTCTTCCACCTTGCCCCAGAGCTTCAGGGGCTCCTGCTCGGATTTCTCCTCCTCGCCGCCGATGTAGGGGATGCAGTTGTCCACCATCTCGGGCCAGCGCTCGAAGGTCTTGCCCGCGCCGGAGATGGCCTGATAAGTACACACCAGAGCCCGGTCAATCCCGTACTTCAGCAGGGGGTGCAGGGCGGGGACGTAGCTCTGGAGGGAGCAGTTGCTCTTTACGGCGATAAAGCCCCGTTTCGTGCCCAGCCGCTTCCGCTGGGCCTCGATGACCTCCAGGTGCTCAGCGTTCAGTTCCGGCACCACCATGGGCACGTCGTCCGTCCAGCGGTGGGCGGAGTTGTTGGAGACAATGGGGCACTCCAGCTTGGCGTACTTCTCCTCCAGGGCCCGAATGTCCTCCTTTTTCATATCCACGGCGCAGAAGCAGAAATCCACCAGGGACGAAAGCTCTTCCGCGTCGGCCTCCGCGTCCAGGATGATCAGTTTTTTGGCCTCCTCCGGCATAGGGGAGGCCATGGCCCAGCGGGGCCCGGCGGCCTCCTCATAAGTCTTCCCGGCGCTGCGGGCACTGGCAGCCACCGCCGTCAGCTGAAACCAGGGGTGGTTTTCCAGAAGGGTGACGAAGCGCTGGCCCACCATGCCGGTGCAGCCGATGACGCCGACCTTGTACTGCTTCATAGGATACTCCTCCCGCCGCGCCGGATTTCCTGGTTGAATTCAGCGCGGTCTTGTAATATAATATTCGCATATGGCAAAAAATGTGCTTGATGTGCGGACAAATGTTTGCTGTAGGTATGGTATCATGATTTCCACGGCGCGTCAAGCCGGGAACGTTGGGAGGTTCCATGAAAAATAAGCTGCTGACCCTGTTTCTCGTTGTGACTTTTTTTGCCCTCTGCACGCCCTCCGCTTCCGCCGTGACCAACGGCGTGGTGAAGGTGGGCCTACGCTACGGCAGTACCGCCCTGCCCTCCGCCAATCTGGAGAATGCCGAGGGGGCGGGCTATGAGTTCGGCTATTTCGACGAGGACCGGAGGTTCGTGTCCCTGGGCCGGACAGATGTGACCACCATCACCATGAGCCCTTCCGGCGGCTCCTGGATCTCCGTGACCAGGACCAACACCCCGGAGATCCTCTATGAGTACGACGCCGGGGACCGCCCGCTGGGGGTCCGGCCCGCCGGGAATTCCACCTGGTTTAAGGGCTACCGGTACGCCGGAGGCTTTGAGTACGTGCTGACTGGGGCCGGGAGCCTGAAGGTTATCAACGTGGTGGATCTGGAGGACTACGTGAAGGGCGTGGTGCCCTACGAGATGCCGGGGGACTGGCCCCTGGCGGCGCTGGAGGCCCAGGCCATCTGCGCCCGGACCTTCGTCCAGGGGCACAACAAGCACCTCCGGGACGAGGGCTTCGACGTCTGCAACGGCGTGGACTGCCAGGTCTACAACGGGCGGGGCACCGGGAGAAACGAGCCCTCCGCCGACAGCGACCGGGCGGTGGAGAATACGGCGGGGCTGTGCATCTACTACAACGGGACCCTGGTGCAGGACGCGGTATACCACTCCTCCGACGGCGGGGCCACCGAGGACGGGGCCAACGTCTGGGGCACGGAGACCGGGTATCTGAAAGGGAAAATGGACCCTTACGAGGCCCAGACCACCGTTCCCAACAACAGCTATTCCGTCACCTACACCGCCGGGGAGCTGAGCTGGATCCTGGATCAGAAAGGGCATTCCGTGGGGACGGTCCAGGACGTTTACGTCTCGGAGTACACGCCCCTGGGGAACGTGAAGCAGGTGACCTTTGTGGGAAGCAGCGGGACGAAGACCTTCACCGGGGACGACTGCCGGATGATCTTCTACAGCAGCACCTACCAGAAATCCGTCAGCAGCATGCGCTTCGACATCAACGGACGGCGGGGCGGCTTTGGCGGCCTCTCCGTCAACGGGACCGGGCAGCTGGTCTCCCTGGACGGCGTCTCCATCATCTCCGGCGGCGGGGCTGTGAGCACTCTGCGGGGGAACACCGCCTCGGCGATTACCTCCTCCGGCACCGTGACGGTCTCCGCCGAGACCAGCCAGCCCTCCGGCGGCGGAGCCTCCGATGGGAATTTCGTCATTACCGGCACGGGAAACGGCCACAATGTAGGGCTCAGCCAGTACGGGGCCAAGGCCATGGCGGAGCAGGGCTATAGCTCCCAGGAGATTTTGAACTTCTACTATACCGATATTACCGTCAGATAGGAATATGCTATGAAAACAAGCGATTTTACGTATGACCTTCCCCAGGAGCTTATCGCCCAGACCCCCATCGAGCGGCGGGACGGGTCCCGGCTGATGACCCTGGACCGCCGGACGGGGGAGACCGGGCACCGGCATTTCTATGATCTGCCGTCCCTGCTGCGCCCCGGGGACTGCCTCATTATGAACGACTCCCGGGTTCTGCCCGCCCGGCTCCTGGGCCGGCGGCTGCCGGGCGGCGGGGCCTGCGAGGTGCTGCTGCTGACCGACAGGGGAGACAATATCTGGGAGTGCCTGGTCCGCCCGGGGCGGAAGCTGCGCACCGGGGCCCGGATGACCTTCGGCGACGGGTCCCTCGCCGCCGAGGTGGTGAAGGAGGAGGCGGACGGGAACCGTCTTGTCCGCTTCGAGTACGAGGGGATCTTCCTGGAGGTGCTGGAGCGCCTGGGGAAGATGCCCCTGCCGCCCTACATCAAGGAGGAGCTCCAGGACCAGGAGCGGTATCAGACCGTCTACTCCAAGGTCCTGGGCAGTGCCGCCGCCCCCACGGCGGGGCTCCACTTCACGCCGGAGCTTCTGAAGGAAATCGAGGCCCAGGGGGTGAATCTGGGCTATGTGACCCTCCACGTGGGCCTGGGGACCTTCCGTCCGGTGAAGGAGGAGGCCATCGAGGACCACGAGATGCACAGCGAATTCTGCACCATCTCCCCGGAGACGGCGGAGCTCATCAACCGCACCAGGGCCAACGGCGGGCGGGTCATCTGCGTGGGGACCACCTCCTGCCGGACCCTGGAGTCCTGGGCGGCGGAGGACGGGCACATGGAGCCCCGGTCCGGCTGGACAAATATCTATATTTACCCCGGCTACAGATTTAAGGTGATGGACGGCCTGGTGACCAACTTCCACCTGCCGGAGAGCACGCTCATCATGCTGGTGTCCGCCTTCGCCGGGCGGGAGGCGATACTGAACGCCTACCGGGAGGCCGTCCGGGAGCGCTACCGCTTCTTCTCCTTCGGCGACGCGATGTTTATCTCGTGAGGAGGGGAAACCTATGTTCAAACTGCTGAAGACAGAGGGCCGCGCCCGGCGCGGCGAGTTTTCCTGCGCCCATGGCGGCGTGGTCCAGACCCCGGTGTTTATGAACGTGGGCACCCAGGCCGCCATCAAGGGCGGCGTGGACGCCTTCGATCTCCGGGAGGTCCGCTGCCAGATTGAATTGAGCAATACCTATCACCTCCACCTCCGGCCCGGCGACGAGCTGATCCGGCAGATGGGGGGGCTCCATAAGTTTATGAACTGGGACGGGCCCATCCTGACGGACTCCGGCGGCTTCCAGGTCTTCTCCCTGGCCCCCCTCCGGCGGATTAAAGAGGAAGGGGTCTATTTCTCCTCCCACATCGACGGGCGGAAGATTTTCATGGGACCCGAGGAGTCCATGCGCATCCAGTCCAACCTTGGCAGCGACGTGGCCATGGCTTTCGACGAGTGTGTGGAGAACCCGGCGACCTATGAGTACGCCAAGGCCAGCTGCGAACGGACCTTACGCTGGCTGGAGCGCTGCAAGCGGGAGCACGACCGGCTGAACGCCCTGCCGGACACTGTGAATCCCGGCCAGCTCCTCTTCGGCATCAACCAGGGGGCCACCTTCGAGGACCTCCGTATCTGGCACATGGATGAAATCGCCAAGCTGGGCTGCGACGGCTACGCCATCGGCGGCCTGGCGGTGGGGGAGCCCACACAGGTGATGTACGATATCATCGACGCGGTGGAGCCCCACATGCCCCAGGACAAGCCCCGGTATCTCATGGGCGTGGGCACCCCCAGCAACATCATCGAGGGCGTGGCCCGGGGAGTGGACTTCTTCGACTGCGTCATGCCCTCCCGGAACGGGCGGCACGGGAAGCTCTTCACCTGGGAGGGAACGGTGAATATCCTCAACGCCAAATACGCCATGGACGACCGGCCCATCAGCGAGAGCTGCGGCTGTCCCGTGTGCAAGCGGTTCTCCCGGGCCTATCTCCGGCACCTGTTCAAGGCGGAGGAGACCCTGGCCCTGCGGCTGGCGGTGCTGCACAACCTGTACTTTTATAATGAGCTGACCGCCAAAATCCGGGAGGCCCTGGACGCGGGGCGCTTTGGGGACTTCCGGGCGGAGTACAGCGAAAAGCTGGCGGGGCGGATTTGAGCTCCGGCCTTACAGGAAAACACTCCCGGACTCTCCGTCCGGGAGTGTTCAGCGGGGAGGGAGGACGAATGGGGAATCCGTGGGAAGAAATTTCTCTGGAGGACTACGAAAACCACATGAGGCTGGAGTCTGTCCAACAGCTTCAGGCGCTGAATGAGCTGATGAAGGGCCAGCTTGAGGATTACCCGTCCTCCCGGGTGATGATTTTGGGTGTGGCGGGCGGAAACGGCCTGGAGCACATCCGGGAGGACCGGGTGGAAAAGGTGTACGGCGTGGACGTGAACGCCGCGTATCTGGAAGCGGCTGCCGCCCGGTATCCGAATCTGGCGGGCGTGCTGGAATGCCTGCGGGTGGATTTGACGGAGGTGCCCTGCCGGCTGCCGGAAGCGGATCTGGTCATCGCGGATTTGCTGGTTGAGTATATCGGATATGAGTGCTTCCAAAGGGTAATAGGGCGCGTAGGGCCGGAGGCGGTCTCCTGCGTGATACAAGTCAACAAAGAGGACGGCTGGGTTTCGGACTCTCCCTACCTGCACGAGATCGGAAGAGCGTCG